>JAXHVK010000277.1:0-1001 GCA_034211135.1 Pseudomonadota bacterium | reverse complement strand
GGCAGCTCGACGGTCGGTTGGAGAACAGCGATTCTAGCAACTGCACATTGGTGGTGAGCACAATGGGGGTATCCCAGTTTTCGGCCAGCAGGCGGCGCTGGCGCGCCTGTGCCCCTTCGGCATCGCGCTTTTCGGATTCCTCGCCCAGACCGGCCAGGCTGTGGTGTTCGAGGACGAAGTTATCCGGGAACCCAGCAAACACCCGCCGATATTCGCGCGCGGTCTGCTCGATTACGGTCAGGAAGGGCACGGCCAGCACGATGCGCTTGAGCTTGTGGATGGCCGCGTGTTCCAGCGCGAAACGCAGCATGGCCAGCGTCTTGCCGGAACCGGTGGGCGCTGTGAGCGTGAACACGCCGGGCGCCGCTGGCGCAACATCACCGGTCGCCCGCCACAGCGCTTCGCGCACCGCGAGCACCTGTGCGTCGGCCTGAGTGCTGGCGCGTATCTGTTCACCCATGTAGCGATTCAGGGCATCGAGCCCGGCCCGGGCGTCGAGCGTTGGCCCGGCGGGGCGGGGGTGCTTGCCTTTGGCATCGCCCTCGAAGTGCGCTTCGGTGTCCAGAAAGTCGGCATCGACCAAACAGGAAAACAGCAGGCGCACATCCAGCATGGCGGCCACGGCTTTGGCAAAGCCTTCTTGAAGGGAAATGGCGATGGTAGGCGGCTTGTCTAATTGAATTCCATCGGCTTGTGCGCGCTGCACGAGTCGACTGGCGTCCGGGTCGCTCAATTGCAGGTTGAACGGATGCCGGACTGCCAGTTTGTCCAAATCCATGCCTCGCAAGTCCGGTGAAGCGCCCCGTTGCAAGCCGACGTGATGGCCCTGTATCGTCAGTGCTGCGGCAATGGCGTGATGTTGCGAGAGGGCAATCCAGGCGCCTTGGGACCAGTGATCAAGCCCCGAGTCCTTCCCCTCCAAACGTTTCTGGAAGCGGTCGGCGTACTTGCCCAGGTCATGAAACAAGCCCGCAAGTCTGGCCTCGTCCGCCCAAGCTGAG
>JAXHVK010000276.1:0-1004 GCA_034211135.1 Pseudomonadota bacterium | reverse complement strand
ATCGCCTGATCGGCTTCGCCTTCATGCGTGATGGTGCGGGTTGAACGATCATCGGTGAAGGTCCTGATGCGCGCATCCTCACGCGGGAGGAAATCGGCCTCGCGCGGGGGCAGGGCGCCCAAAGTGGAGGCAACGGCGGCGATGGTCGCTTCTTCGTCCAGATCGCCGACAATCCCGATCTCGATCGCGCCCTTGGCGAGCCTGTCACCGATAACCGATTGCAGCTTTGCAAAATCCAGCGCTTCGAACGCTTCTTTCGGCTGAAGGGTGAAGCGCGGATCGCCATCGGACAGTTCGCCGCCCAGCTTTGTGCTGAGCGCTCTGCCCGGTGTCGATTCGAGTGTCTCGAAGAAGTTGTCGATGCCCTGCCGGAAGCGTTCGACCCCCTCTTGGCGGTATCCCGGATCGGTTAGGGTGGCTGTCATCACCTGCAATTGCAGCTCAAGATCGCGCGGCGTGGTGCTGCCACCCATGGAGAACGCCTCTGTCCCGCCGCCAAAGCCGAAGCTTACGGCGCGTCCGGCCAGAATGGTCGACATCTCGTCCTGACTGTGTTTGCCAAGACCACCCGCCGTCAGCGAACCGGCAAGATAGGTGGCAAGCGGATCCTCCTTGTTCGCCATCAGTGAACCGCCATCGACAGCAACCGAAACGCTGATGCGGTCTTCTCTGATATCGGTCTTCTTGAGGTTCAGCCGCACACCATTGGCAAAGGTAATCCGCCTGATGCCAAGCGCCTCTCCCGTCTCATCGGAGACGACCGTGCCCGGTTCGCCAAAGTCGGTGTATCCGAACACCAGCGGTCCGGTTTCCTCCGGCGCGCTTATGGGCAGCGCCATGCCTTCCGCGAAAGCTTCCCGCAGTTCAGCCTCGCCGCCTTCTGGCGCAGTGCGGCCCTGAAAACGGATCAGCGGGTTATCGAGGCCCAGCGCGTACTCTTTGAAAGCGGCAAAGACGGTTTCCGGCGTGATCTGGTCGGCATAGGCTTCAAACGTTTCCAATCG
>JAXHVK010000275.1:0-1033 GCA_034211135.1 Pseudomonadota bacterium | reverse complement strand
ACCAGTATTGCCGCGGCAAACTGCCGTTTCGTCGCTTTACAACCTTTGCCATTGCTGCCGTTTCCGATAGGAAACCACCCAAATCAGCCACCGACTCGATCCCAAGGAGAGTGTTTATGAACGCCCCACATCGCACCGACGGTTTTTTCAGCCAGTCCCTCGCCGACCGTGATCCTGAGCTCTTTGGCTCGATCCGGGACGAGCTGGGCCGCCAGCGCGACGAGATCGAGCTGATTGCGTCCGAAAACATCGTCTCCGCCGCCGTGCTCGAGGCGCAGGGCAGCGTCATGACCAACAAATACGCCGAAGGCTATCCCGGACGGCGCTATTATGGCGGGTGCCAATATGTCGACGTGGCCGAGAACCTCGCCATCGAGCGGGCCAAGCAGCTCTTTGATTGCGGCTTTGCCAACGTGCAGCCGAACTCGGGCAGCCAGGCCAACCAGGGCGTGTTCCAGGCGCTGCTGCAGCCCGGCGACACGATCCTCGGCATGAGCCTCGATGCGGGCGGTCACCTGACCCACGGCGCGCGGCCCAACCAGTCGGGCAAGTGGTTCAATGCGGTACAGTATGGTGTGCGCCGCGACACGCTGGACATCGACTATGACCAGATCGAAGCACTGGCCCTTGAGCACAAGCCGCAGATGATCATCGCCGGTGGATCGGCCATCCCGCGGGTCATCGACTTTGCCCGCATCCGCGAGATCGCGGACAAGGTCGGCGCCTGGGTGTTGGCGGATGTGGCGCATTTTGCGGGCCTGATTGCGGCCGGTGAGTACCCTAGCCCCTTCCCACATGTGCACGTTGCGACCACGACCACCCACAAGACCTTGCGTGGTCCGCGCGGCGGCATGATCCTGACCAATGACGAGGCGCTGGCCAAGAAGTTCAACTCGGCGATCTTTCCGGGCATCCAGGGCGGGCCTCTGATGCACGTGATCGCGGCCAAGGCCGTGGCCTTTGGCGAGGCGCTGGAGCCGTCGTTCAAGACCTATCAGCAGCAGGTCCGCCAGCGCCTGCGCGTTGCGGATCA
>JAXHVK010000274.1:0-1045 GCA_034211135.1 Pseudomonadota bacterium | reverse complement strand
CTCACCTCCACCCTTCTCCCCTCCAGTACCCCCTCCCTCATCGGCAGGCCTCTGGCTGGCACTCACAACCTTCTCCGACCGAGCAAAAGGACCGGGACGGTCTCCAAAGACCATGATTGACAAGGCAACGTAGAAGATTGCGTTACAACTTAACCAGTCGCGGTGCGACCACCCGCTGACCGTGCCTCGCAGGTCGCGACCAAGGGTGCATGAAGAACACCGTTTGACCCGCCAAGAGTTCCCCTTCGCCTCAATCGAAGCTCCGCAAACACAGTACTTGGACGTGTTGTACTCGTCCACCATGATGACGGTGAAGGAGCGCGAAAGAATCTCGGCCATGCGGGCTGGCGTCCAAGTCTTCTGCCGCGCCCAACCTCCACTGCCCTTACCGGAACCCTTGCCCATGAGGATTATGGGACAATACGAGCCGACAGACATCGCCTGCACGGACCACTCGATCATCCGGTTGACAAAGGCTGCCTCCGCTCGCTGTCCAGCACCGGTACAAGCACGGCGATACGAAGCCTCGGCACGTGCGATGGGCGGCAAGGCCGTGGCAGGCGAGTCGGGATCAAGCGAAGCGGGACGAGGTCGAGGTTGAGGATCAAGCTTAAGCAGCAGAGAATCATGGCAGTACTCTGCCCACTTGGTGTGGGAGTCGGGGTCAGCGGTACGCTGAGATCGGCCAGGGTCGGAGGCAATCTCATCTCGCTTGGTCAGCAGGGCGTGACCACCGTCGCGCAAGGCGATGCGACGTCGCTCGCTGTTTGCGACCTTTGTGCCCGCGGCTGCCTGAGCAGACTCGCGGACACGAAACAGCTTGCGAGCCGTCAGCTCTTCGAAGTCGACGTGGCACGAGAGGTTCGTGAACGCGTCATCCCCTACCTGCACACCGCCACCTGCCACCTGGTGCAGTGTAACGAACTGCTGAGCTGGCCCCGTGTCGAAGACGAAGAAGGGCACGGATTCGAGTAGGTTGACGTCGGCGGGTGACAGGGTGACGTCGGTCGCGTCGACGACTCGCCCGCGACCGAATGCAGACGAG
>JAXHVK010000273.1:0-1049 GCA_034211135.1 Pseudomonadota bacterium | reverse complement strand
AAACGTCATCAATGATTTCAGCATCTTGCGATGCGCTGGATAAGGATGCGGGCGTTGGCGATAAGAAGCCATGCAGTTGACGAACTGATCGTCCGTTCCCAATCTTTTGCGAGACGCCGGGAACGGCCGAGCCAGGCGAAGGTACGTTCAACAACCCATCGCCGAGGCAGAAGATGAAAGCCCTTGGCATCCGAGCGTTTGACGATGTCGATGGTCCAGTCGCCCCGTCCGTCGAGAGCGCGGCGCAGCTTTTGCCCGGCATAGCCGCCATCGGCGAAGATATGCCGGAGCCATGGGTATCGCGTACGCAGATCCGCCAAAAGATCGGGGGCACCGTCCCTGTCCTGAATGTCGGCACGGTGCACGAGAACTGCGATGAGGTTGCCGTCCGTGTCCGTTACGATGTGCCGTTTGCGGCCCTTGACCTTCTTGCCTGCGTCAAAGCCTACAGGGCCGCCACTTTCCGTCGTCTTCACCGACTGGCTGTCGATGACGCCGGCTGAGGGATGCGCGTCCCGGCCCGTCTGTTCTCGAGCGGCAAACAGCAGGCACTGGCCGAGCCGCTGCCAGATGCCTTCATCGCGCCAGCGGTAGAAGTATTTCTGCACCGTAGAGAAAGGCGGGAAGTCTTTCGGCAGAAACCGCCACTGGCAGCCAGCCTGCGCCATGTACAAAAGCGCGTTCACAATCTCCCGCAAGGGCCATTTCCGGGGCCTGCCAATCCGGTTCGGACCCGGAAGAAAGGGCTCGATGATCGCCCATTCCTCATCCGTCAAGTCGCTTGCATAGCGGGCCGACACCCGCGCATACTTCTTCCGTGTGATATCAGTCCAGGCCATGTGACCCTCCGTAGGCTGCAACCACGAAGAATCACAAACCGCTGATATCACACAGCTCTTTTTGGATCAGGCTCTAAGAGCCTGAATCAAAACGTCATCAATGATTTCAGCATCTTGCGATGCGCTGGATAAGGATGCGGGCGTTGGCGATAAGAAGCCATGCAGTTGACGAACTGATCGTCCGTTCCCAATCTTTTGCGAGACGCCGGG
>JAXHVK010000272.1:0-1063 GCA_034211135.1 Pseudomonadota bacterium | reverse complement strand
CAAGAAGCTGATGGCGG
This sequence comes from Pseudomonadota bacterium, assembly GCA_034211135.1. Taxonomy (GTDB): domain Bacteria; phylum Pseudomonadota; class Alphaproteobacteria; order Sphingomonadales; family Sphingomonadaceae; genus Erythrobacter. The sequence goes on along the minus strand of JAXHVK010000272.1, from coordinate 1,046 downwards.
TGAAGAGCAATCTCACAGTGGCCGATCGCATTCTGGACACAGAGGGCTTCGATCAGCTCGACAGCGACACCAAGTTCGAAATTCTGCACAGCAAGGTGATGGAGGCGGGCAGGGCGCCCAAGCGTCGTGCGGCCAAGGCAGCCCCGGCCAAGCGCACCTGGACCGCCGGGGAGGGCCGGATCAAGGGTGTGATCGGACGGTCCGGGCGCGCCTATACCATCTCGCTGACGGCCAAGGATTCTGCAGGGTTTGGCGAGTTTCTCTCGGAGAACCTCGATCAGCTCTACGCGGAGTATCTCGCTCGAACCGAGGAGACATCGACATCATGACCTGAGGCAAAAGAAAAGCCCCCAAGCCGATCCGGCCCGAGAGCTTATCCGATTAGATTAGACACCTACTGGATACCGCTCCCGCGAATCACTGTCAACAAGAGACGTCGTTTTGGCGAACGGGATCCTTTTGCCTCCCTAAACCACGGAGGTGAAATACAGGCATGACACAGAGCGGTTGGCGCAAGCCGACGCCGGGACTTCTACAGGCCGAACGGTTTGCGGAAGTCGGCGAACAGTTATCTATACCCAAATCCCAGGCCATCGTCGCGGTGAAGAAAGTCGCGGCAGCCATTGGTCTGAAATCCCAGGACCTGCTTCTTCTCGATACCTTTGGGGCGGTCACACAGCCCCAGGATTGGGAAAAGGGCAGGCGGCCCATCGTCTGGGCGTCGAACCATTTCCTGATGGAGCAGACCGGGTTCTCGCTCGCCACGCTCAGACGCCATGTAAGCCGGCTCTGTGAGGTTGGGGTGATTGCGATGAAGGACAGCCCCAATGGCAAGCGGTGGGGCCGCAGGGACGCGGATGGCGTGATTGTCGAGGCCTACGGCTTCGATCTCGCGCCGCTTGCGGCGCGGGCAGAGGAGTTCGAGGCGCTTTATGCGCATCTCCAGGCCGAGAGGGCTGCCTGTGCGACCTTGCGTAACGCCATCACCGTGACACGTCGCATGATCCGCGCGAAGATCGAAAAGGCGCTGGAGGCCGGTCTGCGTG
>JAXHVK010000271.1:0-1065 GCA_034211135.1 Pseudomonadota bacterium | reverse complement strand
CTCGCCTCCGCCTGCTTGCCGCAGACCTTCAAGGCCGTTGAAATTGATGGTCACGCCTATTGGGACGGTGGGTATATGGGGAATCCCAGCCTGTTCCCGCTTATTTATGCCAAAGCCCCCTCTGATGTCCTGCTGGTCCTTCTCAACCCGATCTCTCGCCTTGGTGTGCCAAAACGGGTGCCTGAAATCATGGATCGCCTCAACGAGATCAGCTTCAATGCATCCCTTATCGGTGAATTGCGGGCCATCGCCTTTGTTCAGAAGCTTGTCGATGAGGGCATGCTGAAGGAAACCATGCTGAAAAAGTATCGGCGTCTTAATATCCACGCTCTGCGCGGCGGCCAGGTTCTGCGTGATCTCAGCCTGCAAACGAAATATGACACAAGCTGGGGCTTCCTGACTGACTTGCGTGACAAGGGACGTGCCGCGGCAACAAGCTGGCTGAACACATGCAGTCATCATCTTGGCAAAGGCACGTCCAGTGTCGATCTGCGTCAGGAATTCCTAGAGGCCTAGGAATTTATAAGTCCGGACCCTGGTCCCGCAGCAAAAACAAAACTTTCGCAGCGCCGATCCGTTTCTCCGAAACCGCGCGAAAGCCAGTGATGTCGACCGGCTCATCGCGGGCGACTTCCACGACATACAAAGCATCAGGCCGCATCCAGTTGCCGCTCAGCAGACTGTTCAGGGCGTGACGGACAAGTCCCTTTTGATAGGGCGGATCGAGAAAGGCGAGGTCGAACGCCTCCACGGCCTCCGGCCTTGCTCCCAGATCCATTGCACTTCGGCGATGCAGATAGATCTGGTCAGACAGGTTCAGGGCTTTCGCATTCTCTGAAATGGCAAGCTGCGCCGGGCGTGCCGTCTCGGCGAAATAGGCAAACGCCGCCCCCCGCGAGATCGCCTCAAATCCCAAACCGCCTGATCCGGCAAAGACATCCATCACACGCGCGCCCGCCAAGGCTGGTGCCCAGGGGGCATGGGCCAGAACATTGAACAGGCTTTCTCTGGCGCGGTCCGATGTCGGACGTGTGATCCTTGTCTTCGGGGCCCGCAGCGGTCTGC
>JAXHVK010000270.1:0-1080 GCA_034211135.1 Pseudomonadota bacterium | reverse complement strand
CCCGCATCGACCGGGTGATTGATATCAATGTGAAGGGCGTCGTTTATCTTTGCCGCGCCGCGATCCCTGAATTGGTGAAGACGAAGGGTTCGATCATCAACATCTCCAGCGTTTCGGGCACGGGCGGCGATTCCATGTTGCCGCTCTACAACGCGTCAAAAGGTGCGGTGACGAACCTGACACGCGGGCTTGCCCTGCAATTGGGGGCCAAGGGGGTGCGGGTGAACACCATCAATCCCTCCATCACGCGCTCTGACATGGTGGAGCAGATCGTCGAGAATGATGGCGCAATGCAGATGGTGATGAACCGCATGGCGATCAAAAGGATCGGAGAACCCGAAGACATCGCCGCCGCAGCAGCCTTCCTTGCAAGTGACGATGCCAGCTTCATCACCGGCGTGAACCTGCCCGTTGATGGCGGGGTAAGCGCATCTAACGGGCAGGCAAACTTCATGGGTTAGGCAGGCAAGACTGCCAGACTGATCAACGTGTGCTGGGCGTAAGCCAGTAAAATTCGAAGCGCTTCATGCTCTTGCTGAAATATTGCTGGTGCGCCTTGTACTCGTCCATTTTCTGGACGTTTTCGAACGCATTGTCGGTGTCCCATTCCACAAAAGTCATCTGGTGCGGCGCTGTCGGGTCTGACGCATGGGTTTCCAGCGTCGGGCCGAACATCTTGTAGATGAACTTTCCTCCGGCGCGGTTCACGGCCGGTTCGATGCCTTTCAGGTAGCGTGTGTAGTCGGCCATCGCCTCATCGCTTTTCAGCCACGCGACCAGCACCGTGTAGTGTTTGTCGGGGCTGAAAGAGAGGTTCAGATCCTGTTCTAGTTCGATGCTGTAAACTTTCAGCTCGCTCCATGCCTCGGGGCGTGTTGCCTTGACCTCGGGCCACTTAGGCTCCGCCTCGAAGGCGTTAGAGGCCTCTTGGCTGGGCCATGAGTAGAATGAGAATGCCTGCGGGGCGAAGTCGCTTACGACTTTGCGATGCACGTTCAACTGACCCAACCGCTTGAACCCGTGTGGCTGGGCAAGCGGGAAGGCGGTTTGTCCGTATTTCCGCGCCGCATTACGGCCATC
>JAXHVK010000269.1:0-1100 GCA_034211135.1 Pseudomonadota bacterium | reverse complement strand
GACTGGTAATAATAGTCGCGCTTAGGTGTCGCGCGGCTGATCAGTTCGATCTGGCGGGCGTTGAGTCCGAACCGCTCATAGGTTTCCTTGGATTGCGGCTCCTGCGCGCGTTCGTTCGGCAAGAAGATGCGGGTTGGGCAGGATTCGACGAGTGCAGGCGCGATGGAAGAGTTAGCGATGTCGGCGAGGCTCTGCGTCGCGAACACGACAGACACATTCTTCTTACGCAGGGTTTTGAGCCATTCGCGGATGCGGGCGGCAAACATCGGGTCATCGAGGAAGAGCCAGGCTTCGTCGAGGATGAGGAGTGTTGGCCTGCCATCGAACCGCGCTTCCAGCCGGTGGAAGAGATAGGTGATGACCGGGGCGACCGCACCTTTGGCATGCATCAGCTCTTCCATTTCGAAACAGACGGTGTCGGCGAGGGTCAGGCTTTCCTGATCGGCATCGAGGAGCCGTCCATGCGGGCCTTCCAGCGTGAACGGGTGCAGCGCGGATTTGAGTGTCTCGTACTGCAGCATGAGCGTGAGACCGGTTAGGGTACGCTCGGCCTCTGGTGCGCTGGCCAAGGATTGGATGGCTTCCCAGAGGCGGGCCTTGAGATCTGGCGTCATTGCGACACCTTCATTTGTACAAAGCCCTGTGATCCAGTCAGCGGCAAAGCTTGCGCCCGTGTCTGTGTCGATGTCCTTGAGCGGCTGGAGGCTTGGCGCATCGGAACTCCCGAGATCGACATGCGCGCCACCCATGCAAAGTGTCGCCGCGCGGGCGGACCGACCTTTGTCGAAGATGAAGACCTGAGCGCCCTCATAGCGCTTCCATTGCAGGGCGAGCAGCGAGAGGAGCACCGACTTGCCCGCACCGGTCGGGCCAACCACCAGCGTGTGGCCGACATCGCCGATGTGGAGGTTGAGGCGGAACGGCGTTGTCCCATCGGTCTGCGCCTGAATGAGCGCAGGGGCCTGCAGATGCCGGTTTGTCTCCTCTCCCGCCCAGACCGCCGAGAGCGGCACCATATGGGCGAGATTGAGCGTATGCAAAATGGGCTGACGAACATTCGCATAAGGATGACCAGGCAGTGAGCCGAGCCAGGCATCGAC
>JAXHVK010000268.1:0-1105 GCA_034211135.1 Pseudomonadota bacterium | reverse complement strand
ACCGCAGGATCGGGCCAACGGCCATGATAAGGAACATCGGGATCGCGAAGATAGCCCCAACCGGATTGAAATATGGCGGACCGACACTGACCCGAACATCGAATGCCTCGGTCAAAAGCGGATACAAGGTTCCCAGAAGCACAATCGCAAGGATCGCGCTGAGCATCACGTTATTGAAAACAAGAGCGCCTTCCCTGCTCGTGGCAGTGAAGCGCTTGCCCTCGGCAATGGAACTGGCCCGCATCGCGAAAATTGTCAGGCTACCGCCAATATAAAGCGCCAGAAGCATCAGCAAGAGAGTGCCTCTCTCCGGATCAACTGCGAAGGCGTGCACGCTTGTCAAAACGCCTGAGCGGACAAGGAACGTGCCCAGCATGGACATGGAGAACGCGACGACGCCCAACATGATGGTCCACGTCCGCAGCGCATCACGCGCGGCCAGAACGCTGACCGAATGAAGCAAAGCGGTCGCGGCGAGCCATGGCATAAGCGAGGCGTTTTCTACCGGATCCCAGAACCACCAGCCGCCCCAGCCCAGCTCGTAATAGGCCCAGTACGATCCGGCGGTGATGCCGAATGTCAAAAACACCCAGGCACCCAGCACCCATGGCCGCATGACTTTGGCAAAGGCAGGATTCACCTGCCGCGTAATCAGAGCGCCCATCGCAAGGCTGAATGCCACCGACAGTCCCACATAACCGACATAAAGCGTGGGCGGATGCACGGCGAGGCCGATATCCTGAAGCAGCGGGTTCAGCCCGATCCCTTCAAGAGCAGGCGCAGGCAGACGCTCAAACGGATTGGAGCTGACCAGCAGGAAAAAATAGAACCCCAGCGCGACGAAGCCCTGCACAGCAAGGGTCGCTGACATGGTACGCTCCGGTAAACGCCGCTCCGCCCCGGCCAGCAAACCCCCGGACAGCGCCAGCACAGCCACCCACAGCAGCATGGAGCCTTCGTGGTTTCCCCAAGTTCCCGTCAGCTTGTAAATGAACGGCTTGAGCGAGTGTGAATTGGTGGCGACCAGCTTTACCGAAAGATCGGTGATTGCGAACGAATAGAGCAAAGTGCAAAAAGCCAGCACAGCCAGAAACGCCTGAACCAC
>JAXHVK010000267.1:0-1111 GCA_034211135.1 Pseudomonadota bacterium | reverse complement strand
TTTCCGGCGGGAAGACCTGGAAGATCACCTGCATGGCGAGCGGCTGAAGGATGCCGGCGGCGGCGCCCTGGAGCACGCGGGCCAGGATCAGCACCCCTCCCGCCGGCGCCAGCCCGCCCATAATGGAGGCGACGATAAAAACCGTGACCGCCAGTATGAAGGTCGAACGCTGGCCGAGCGTATCGACCATCCAGGCGTTCAGCAGCATGGTCCCGGTCATGGCGGCAAGGAAGCCCGTGGACAGCAGTTGCGCCTTGTCCTGGCCCATACCGAAGGCGCCCATGATGTCGGGCAGGGCCACATTGACGATGGTCGCGGTCAGGATGGTGGCGATCGTGCCCATCATGACCGTCCCCGTGACCAGCCAGCGATACGCCGGGCCGAAGCGGGCGAACAGCCCTTCGATACTGTCCGGGTGCGGCGCCTCAGTCACCGGTGGTGGCCTCCACCTCAACCATCATGCCGGGCTTGAGTTCGCCATCCTCCTGCCGGACGGCGATACGGATCGGCAGGCGTTGGGTAATCTTGGTGAAGTTGCCGCTCGGATTCGGGTTGGGCAGCAGCGCGAACTCACTGGTGGCAGCTTGTCCGATCCGGGTGACCGTACCTTCGAAGCGTCGTCCCGGCAGGGCATCGACAGTGATCGTCACCTTCTTTCCGGGCCGGAAGAAGCGAATCTCGGTCTCCTTGATATTCGCCTCGACGCGCACGCGGTCGGGATCGTGAATCATCAGCAGGCGCTGCCCGGGTGTGACGTATTCGCCCCCGTCTATGAAGGTCTGGTCCACGACGCCGTCGAATGGCATGAGGATAGTGCGGTCTTCGAGATCGAGCGCCGCGCGCTCCCTTTGTGCGCGCAGCTGTTGTTCTTCCGGACCGAGTTCGGCCAGCTGGCGCTGGAGCACCGCGAGCTCCTTGCGTGCGGCTTCGGCCTCGACAACGGCGGCTCGGGCGTTCTCCAGGTCCGCCTGGGCGCTCAATACCTGTTGCCTGGCCGTCTCCAGCGCCGCCCGCGTCTGATCCAGATACGCGCGGGTGATAGCTCCGCCTGGCGCCAGTTTTTCGGCCCGGTCATTCTCCGTCTTCGCCAGATTGCGTTGCGCCTTCGCTG
>JAXHVK010000266.1:0-1141 GCA_034211135.1 Pseudomonadota bacterium | reverse complement strand
CAGCGAAGGCGCAACGCAATCTGGCGAAGACGGAGAATGACCGGGCCGAAAAACTGGCGCCAGGCGGAGCTATCACCCGCGCGTATCTGGATCAGACGCGGGCGGCGCTGGAGACGGCCAGACAGCAGGTATTGAGCGCCCAGGCGGACCTGGAGAACGCCCGCGCCGCTGTTGTCGAGGCCGAAGCCGCACGCAAGGAGCTCGCGGTGCTCCAGCGCCAGCTGGCCGAACTCGGTCCGGAAGAACAGCGACTGCGCGCGCAAAGGGAGCGCGCGGCGCTCGATCTCGAAGACCGCACTATCCTCATGCCATTCGACGGCGTCGTGGACCAGACTTTCATAGACGAGGGCGAATACGTCACACCCGGCCAGCGCCTGCTGATGACTCACGATCCCGACCGCGTGCGCGTCGAGGCGAATGTCAAGGAGACCGAGATTCGCTTCTTCCGGCCCGGAAAGACCGTGACCATTACTGTCGATGCCCTGCCGGGACGACGCTTCGAAGGTACGGTCACCCGGATCGGACAGGCTGCCACCAGCGAGTTCGCGCTGCTGCCCAATCCGAATCCGAGCGGCAACTTCACCAAGATCACCCAACGCCTGCCGGTCCGTATCGCCGTCCGGCAGGAGGATGGCGAACTCAAGCCCGGCATGATGGTGGAGCTGGAGGCCACCACCGTTGACTGACGCGCCGCACCCGGACAGTATCGAGGGGTTGTTCGCCCGCTTCGGCCCGGCGTATCGGTGGCTGGTCACGGGGACGGTCATGATGGGCACGATCGCCACCATCCTGACCGCGACCATCGTCAATGTGGCCCTGCCCGACATCATGGGTGCCTTCGGTATGGGCCAGGACAAGGCGCAGCTCCTGTCCACAGGCTTTCTTGCCGCGATGACCGGAACCATGCTGCTGAACGCCTGGATGGTCGATACGCTCGGCCAGCGCACGACCTTCATACTGGCGGTCACGGTTTTCATCGTTGCCTCCATTATGGGCGGGCTGGCGCCGGCGGAAGGAGTTCTGATCCTGGCCCGCGTGCTCCAGGGCGCCGCCGCCGGCATCCTTCAGCCGCTCGCCATGCAGGTGATCTTCCAGGTCTTCCCGCCGGAAAAACGCGGCTCGGCCATGGGCATCTACGGCA
>JAXHVK010000265.1:0-1162 GCA_034211135.1 Pseudomonadota bacterium | reverse complement strand
CGCACCCACGGCGCCCGGCTGGACGATGCGAGCGGCAGCGTTGCATCGCCCGTCACGGCCGACTCGCAGCCGAGCTTCGGTCACCAGGACATCGTCTTTCTGTGCTGCAAGTCGCAGGATCTGCCGGCGCTCGCCGAGCAGGTGGCGCCGCTGGTGGGCACCGGGACACTCATCGTGCCGGCCGTCAACGGCGTGCCTTTCTGGTACTTCCACCAAGAGGGTGGCCGCTTCCAGGGCCGCCATGTCGAGGCGGTCGACCCGGGTGGCCGCATCGGCGGCTGGCTGCCGCTGGACCAGGTGATCGGTGCCGTCACCTTCATCACCGCCGAGAGCGCCGAGCCCGGCCACACGGTGGCGCGCAACCCTCACCTGATGATGCTGGGCGAGCCGGGCAACACCATCAGCCCGCGGCTGTTGGGCGTGTGCGCCGCGCTGGAGCAGTCCGGTATCGAGGCGCGCCCCATCGAGCGGCTGCGCGACAAGCTCTGGACCAAGATCATCGCCAACGTCACCTCCAACCCGCTGTCGGTCACGAGCGGCGCCACGCTCGACCAGATCTACAGCCGCCCGGACCTGCTGCCCACCGTGCGCGCGGTGATGCTCGAAACCGGGGTCTCCTCGTTTTCAGTGCAATAAGTGACGGTACGCAAAGCTAGCACTGGCGCGGGGGTGGTCTGGGTAGACCGTTGATTTCATTGACTTTCCTGTTCGCTTTGTAAACGGGTATGGTGGCCTCCCACTTTTGAGGTTCACGATGCAGGGTTGGCACACAACGTTTTTGGGGATGCGTGGGCTCCCCCGCGATATCAGCGACTTCGAGATGAAGGCATTTTTCACCTTCGATGGTGCCGAGCGCGACGCAATCAATGCACGCCGAGGTGATTCCCACAAGCTTGGTCTGGCGCTCCATATTGGTTTCCTGCGCATGAGTGGGCGTTTGCTCGGTGCCTTTCGGGTAATTCCAGTAGCCTTGTGGCGCCACCTTGGCAACGAGCTTGGCATTGCAGCACCAGAAGTCGCCTCGCTGAGAGCCATGTATGAACGCGGGCGCACGCTATTCGATCACCAACAAGTAGCCTGCACGGTCCTTGGATTCCAGTGGATGAGCGAGCACCAGCGCCGCTCACTGGTACGTGAACTGCGCGACGAAGTGGCGCGCTGC
>JAXHVK010000264.1:0-1169 GCA_034211135.1 Pseudomonadota bacterium | reverse complement strand
CTAAGTTTTCAGCTATACCTTCGGCCAACTCTCGCAGTTGCCGCGTCGCTTCCTGTTGATTACGTAGGGCGCGACTTTCATTACCATCTTCCAAAGCATTCCCTGCTCGGCGCTGCGCGCGCTCAATCGCAGCCAGCGTATCCTCATCAAGCAAACCACCAGCACCGCTTTCACCTTCTTCATCACCGGCGACACCGCCTTCGCCCAGCTGCTCGAGGCGATCCGCCAATTCTGCCTGACGTTCAGCCAGTGAACGGCCGTCCTCGCCTTCGCCGCCCTCTTCTTGCATCCAATCTGGCAAATCGCCTTGGCCGCTGCCTTGCTGTCCCGGCTGCGGTTGCCCCCGCTCACCACGCTCGCCGCGCTGCTGCGCGAGGGTTTCGTCGTTCAGTTCGCGCTGTTCGCGTAACAGGTCAGACAGCTCCTGCATGGTCTCAGACAGCTCTCGCTCTTCCTCAGGGACGTCTTCCTGATCTTCACCTTCGCCCGGCTCACCCGGCATACCCGGGAACCCATCGCCAGAACCGCTACCCTCTTGGAACTCAAGATTTTCCAGCATGTTTGTAATGTCAGCCAGTAATTGTCGCGCCTGATCACTCGCACCCGTTTCGGTCAGATCTTCCAGCGCATCGAGCATGTCAGAGAAACTATCCCCGCCGAGGCTCGGTCCACCGGGACCTTCCGCGCCGTCGCGATTATCCGGCGCAGACTCTAGCCCGTTCGCCAATGCTTCGGCCATTTTCGCCGCAACATAACGCTGGGCCGCGTCTTTAAACGCCTCCATCAGGCGCTTAATCTCTTCCTCGCTCGCCCCGTCGCGCAGCGCATCTTCAAGCGCTTTCTTCGCCGCCATCAGCGCCGCATAAGCATCCGCCGACGAGCCATATTCTGCGCGCAGTGCCATTGCCCAAAGCAGCGGCTCTGTTCCTTTCGCCTCGCTCAGAGACGTCGCAGACTCAAGCTCCGCTTTCGCCGCGGTAAGACCTGAATAGACCAAAATATCCTTGAAATAACGCGGCGCTTCATAGGTCATCGCCTCAAGCATTACCGCGCCGCGCTGCACACCCTCAGGCGCGTAACCAAGGCGCTGCGTCGCTGAAAGATAGTAAGCGCCATCCTGCAACGAGTCCGGCGCATAATCGGCAACCAAATAGTCTCCATCCTCACGC
>JAXHVK010000263.1:0-1214 GCA_034211135.1 Pseudomonadota bacterium | reverse complement strand
CTCGTCAGGTAACCGCGCTGGAAAGCACCACGGAACTTGCCCGGCTGCGTTTTGAAGGCGGTGCCTCGAGCTACCTGGAAGTCCTGGATGCCGAACGACGTCTGTTCACGACCGAGCTCGACCTTGTAGCGACGAAACGCGACCGTTTGCAGTCCACCGTTAACCTGTATCGTGCCCTGGGTGGGGGATGGCAGGGCCTGTCAGGCACAAGCGCGCAACCTGCCACGTCAGCAACGCCTGATTCGACCGTTGATACACCAGAACATGGGAAGTTGTAATGCAAAGCAAGAATTGGTGGGGAAGCGCTCAATGAAAACGTTCCTGAGTGCCGGCTGGGCGCGAGGTCTTATTGCTGTAGTCGTCATTGCCATCGGTGGATGGGCCTGGTGGTCTCTGCAGCCGGAGGGGTTGGCAGAAGGCCTTGCTTCCGGTAACGGAAGGATCGAGGCGGTCGAGATCGATATTGCCACCAAAACGGGCGGCCGGGTCAGGGATATCCGGGCCAGCGAAGGCGATTTTGTGCGTGCCGGCGAGGAACTGGCGAAAATGGATACCGACGTTCTGGAGGCGCAGCGCCGCGAGGCTGAAGCGCGCTTGCAGCAGGCCCGGATGGGCATCGAGACCGCGCAGAGCCAGGTGGTCCAGCGGGAAGCCGAGAAGCAGGCCGCCGAAGCGCTCATTGCCCAGAGGCGGGCAGAGCTCGACGCGGCGCAACGGCGTCTGGCGCGCAGTAAGGAGCTTGCCGCGAAAGACGCCGTTTCCATTTCGAAGCTGGATGATGACCGGGCGGCCTTTCAGGCGGCCAGGGCCGCCGTAGCGGCCGCACAGGCGCAATCCGCAGCCGCGCAGGCCGCCATTGGCCAGGCCAGGTCGAACGTTATCGCGGCGCACTCGACCGTCGAGGCGGTTCAGGCCACTATCGAGCGCATCCAGGCCGATATCGACGACAGCACGCTGAAAGCGCCACGCGACGGCCGCGTACAGTACCGCGTCGCTCAACCCGGCGAGGTGCTTTCCCCGGGCGGTGTGGTGCTGAACATGGTCGATCTGACCGATGTGTACATGACCTTCTTCCTGCCCACGAAGCAGGCCGGGCGGGTTGCGCTCGGAGCCGAGGCGAGACTCGTGCTCGACGCTGCCCCCCAATACGTGGTCCCGGCGAAAATTTCCTTCGTGGCGGACGTGGCGCAGTTCACCCCCAAGACGGTGGAAAC
>JAXHVK010000262.1:0-1244 GCA_034211135.1 Pseudomonadota bacterium | reverse complement strand
CGCGTGCCTTTCCGGTAACAACATGGCCAAGCCATGATAGCTGCGGGTCGGGGTGTGTCGATTTGATGATCTCGACGACATCTCCGTTCTGTAGCGGAGTACGCAGCGGGACATGTCGGCCGTTGATCTTTGCACCAACGGTCGAGAGGCCCAGATCCGTGTGGACCGCGAAGGCGAAATCGACCGGGCTTGATCCCTTGGGCAGCTGGAACAACGCACCTTTCGGCGTGAAAGCAAAAATGCGGTCGGCATAGATCGCCATGCGCGTGTGTTCGAGCAACTCTTCCGCGTCATGGCTGGCATCGACGATTTCGATCAGGTCGCGCAGCCAGCCAACTTGCCCGTCCGGCTTGTCGTGCTGTTTGTACGCCCAATGCGCAGCCAGGCCGAATTCATTGCGCTGATGCATCTCGCGCGTGCGGATTTGAACCTCAACCCGCATCGAATTTTCGTACATCAGCGACGTATGAAGCGAGCGGTAGCCGTTTGTTTTCGGGGTGGAGATGTAATCCTTGAACTTGCCAGGCAGGAATTGCCACGTCGTGTGCAGCACGCCCAATGCGCGGTAGCAATCGGCTTCATTATCCGTGAGCACACGGAAAGCCATGATGTCCGTCACCTGTTCAAAGGATACGTGGCGTTCGGACATTTTCTGCCAGATTGAGAACGGCTGTTTCTCCCGCCCCCAGACCTCTACATCAACGCCCGCCTCGGCAAGTGCCTGTTTGATCTTGAGAGCGATGGCATCGACCTGTCCGCCATCCTTGCCGCGCAGATCTTCAAGCCGCCGTGTCAGCGTTGCATACGCTTCGGGTTCCAGCTCGCGAAAAGAAAGCGCCTGCATCTCGCGCATATATTCGTACATGCCGACACGCTCTGCCAGCGGCGCATAAATCTCCATCGTTTCGCGGGCGATGCGCTGGCGTTTTTCCAGCTTCTTGATGAAATGCAGGGTGCGCATATTGTGCAGCCTGTCAGCCAGTTTCACCAGCAGCACGCGGATGTCTTCCGACATTGCCAGCAGGAATTTGCGAAGGTTTTCGGCGGCCCGCTCATTTTCGGGCATCGCTTCGATTTTCGATAGCTTTGTTACGCCATCAACCAGCCGCGCGACCTGCGGTCCGAAATGCTGCTCAATATCTTCAATTGTCGCGAGCGTATCCTCCACTGTATCGTGGAGCAAAGCGGTGATGATCGTTTCCTGATCCAGTTGCAGGTCTGTCATCAGGCCTGCGACTTCGACC
>JAXHVK010000261.1:0-1287 GCA_034211135.1 Pseudomonadota bacterium | reverse complement strand
CAGTTTTGATCCGTTTCGCGACCCCAACGCCGCGCGCCTCGTCCTTCGTAAATACCGATCCGCCGAGGCCAAACTCGGAATCATTGGCGAGTGCCACCGCCGCGTCCTCGTCCTTCACGCGGAAGAACAGCGCTACCGGGCCAAAGAACTCCTGGTAATAGGCCGGATTATCCGGGGTCACGTTGGTCAGAATGATCGGCTGGACAAACGCTCCCTGCACAGGCACCCCGGCGCCGCAGCGGATCGCCTTCGCGCCATTCTTGATTGCATCCGCGACCTGCTTGTTTAGGTCGTCGGCGGCCCCTTGTGAGGACATCGGCGGAAGCGTCGTCGCCTCGTCGAATGGGTCGCCGGCGACCAGCCCGCTCATCGCCGCCTGGAACTTCTCAAGAAAGGCGTCGGCGACTGCATCGACGACGATGAAGCGCTTGGAAGCCACGCAGCACTGCCCGCCATTGTTGATACGTCCCCACAACGCCCATTTCACCGTCTTTTCGAGATCGGCGTCGTCTAACACCACGAAGGCATCCGATCCACCCAGTTCCAGCGTGGTCTTCTTTAGGTTGCCGCCGGCTCGACCCGCGACCAGTGCGCCCGACTGCTCGCCACCGGTTAGGCAAACCGCTGCGATCCGGGGATCGTCGATCAGGCGGTTAAGCTGGTCTCGGGTCGCAAACAGGTTGGTCCAGAGACCATCGGATGCGCCGGCGTCGCGGAACAGCCGGTCAAACGCGGCAGCCGACTGCGGCACGATCGAACTATGCTTAAAAACCACCGTGTTGCCGGCCATCAGATGTGGCCCCGCAACGCGGGCGAGCTGATAATAAGGGAAGTTCCACGGCTCGATCGCCAGCAACACGCCGATTGGTTCGTAGACGATCATCGCCCTGCTTGCGGCCTCCTTGATCGGCGTGGGCGCAAGGAAACGCTCGGCATTGTCTGCGTAGTAGTCGAGGATATCGGCCGACAGTGCAACCTCACCTAGGCTTTCGCGGTAGAGCTTGCCCATCTCCAGGGTCAGCAGCTTCGCATAGTCGTCTGCCTGCTCGCGAAGCAGGCTCGCGGCCTTCTTAAGGATCTTCGCGCGGTTGGCGAAGGAAGTCGTGGACCAGGTTTCGAACGTTGCGACTGCCTGGCCAACCATCCGCTCCAGCTCTGCGTCTTCAAGGTCCGGGAAACGCTTGACGACTTCGTTCGTGTAGGGATTGGTCGTTACATAAGCCATGAGTCTACCTCCGCGATATTGGTTAGGGGGTACGGAAAGCTTTTCCATCCATGCAATGAGCA
>JAXHVK010000260.1:0-1304 GCA_034211135.1 Pseudomonadota bacterium | reverse complement strand
TGCCCGTAAGGAACCTCTCCCCTGAAACGCAGAGCGTGTACGAGACGGAGTTTAAAGACGCAAACCTGCTCCTTGAGGTATTGCCACACATCCTCCCGGACGGCAGGGTCATCATGGAGCTCCACGTCACAAACGACCAGCCGACCTACCTCTCCGAGACGGGAGATTACGGCATCGATAAGCAGGAAGCGCGCTCGCAGATGATCGTGGACGACGGCCAGACGGCCGTGATCGGCGGGGTGTTTCAGCTCGCCGATCAGAAGAACAAGGGGGGCATCCCTCTCCTTTCGAGCCTCCCGATCTTAGGATACGCGTTCAAACGGCACGATTTCCAAAAAACAACGATGGAGCTCGTAATCTTCATCACGCCCCGAATCATCAAAACGGGGGGCACGCTCTGAGCATGGGACTTCGGTTTCTTACGGCCGGAGAATCGCACGGCAAGGGGCTCGTCGTCATTTTGGATGGGATGCCCAAAGGGCTGCCCATCGAGAATGAACGGGTCCGCTCCGAACTCAAACGCAGACAGGGGGGTTACGGAAGGGGCCGGAGGATGCAGATCGAATCGGACACGCCCGAGTTCCTCTCGGGCGTCCGGTTCGGCAAAACGCTAGGATCTCCGATCGCTGTAAGCATCGCAAACGAAGACTTCCAGAGCTGGCAGGATGTCATGGCCCCGTTCGGCGAACAAACGGACAAAAGGGCCGTTACCCGTCCAAGGCCAGGCCATGCAGACCTAGCGGGCGGGCTCAAATACCACACGCACGAGCTTCGCGACATCTTAGAGCGGGCCTCGGCAAGGGAGACGGCCGCGAGGGTCGTCGTCGGCGCTTTGTGCAAGCTGCTCCTTCAAGCGCTCGGCGTTCGCGTGCTGGGCCATGTTCTGTCGATCGGAAAGGCAAAGGCCCCAAGCAAGCAAAGCCTAGATGAGGCCGACTGGCAAAGGGCGCTTGCTTCGGAGGTAGCCTGCATAGACCCAAACGCAGAGGCGGACATGATCGAGGCGATCGAGCAGGCCAAAAAAGGCGGCGATACGCTGGGCGGGGTGGCCGAAGTCCGGGTGCTCGGCATCGTGCCAGGCCTTGGCAGCCATGTCCAGTGGGACTTGAAGCTCGATGGCCGGCTCGCCCAGGCGCTGACGAGTATCCCGGCCATCAAGGCGGTCGCGATCGGTGAAGGCTTCGAAGCGGCCGAAAAAAAGGGGTCGGAGGTCCACGATGCGATCTTATTTGATAAAAAGAAGGGGTTTTATCGGAAGACAAACCGTTCCGGTGGTCTCGAAGGCGGCATGACGACGGGTGAAG
>JAXHVK010000259.1:0-1308 GCA_034211135.1 Pseudomonadota bacterium | reverse complement strand
GGCCGCGGTCTGTGAGCTTTCAGCCTTCCAGACCCACGGCATCACCTGATCCAGGCCCTGTACGCACGAAGGGGCTCAAAACGGCAAGATTTTGGTCTGGTGTGATTTGAGTTGACAAGGCCGAATGTTCCGTAAGTGTAGTCCGTAAATATGATATGGAGCCGCTATGGAACAATCTTGGTCAGCAGAGGCGCTGCGAGCGCATTGGGTTCTGTCTCCGGAAGAATTGGAGTTACTCAAAGGAATGTCGCTCCGGCGAAGCTTGGTCCTCGGGTATTATCTGAAGGCTTTCCAGCGTTGCGCGCGGTTCCCCCGTCTTTCGGATCCTGTACCAGAAGCGGTCGCCGATTTCTTGGGCGAACAGCTTGGATATCGCGGCGCTCTTCCATCGCACGTGCCAGATCGCACTGACCGTCACTATCGTCGCCTGGTTTCGGACTATTTGCGCCTCCGACGTTTTGATCGAGCCGCTTCTGGCGAGTTTGTAGAGTGGCTTATGGCCGAGGTGCTGCCGGGCGCACCGCAGGTGTCCGCGCTTGAGGAGGGGATGACAGCGTGGTTTCTGGCCAACCGCTTCACCCAACCTGATCAATCTCGATTGGATAAGCTGGTGGCTCAGTCGGAACGCCGGTTCGATCAGATGCTGTACGCCAAGATTTCAGAGCGGCTGACGTTGGCGCACAAACGTGCCTTGGATGCCTTGCTGACGACCGATGAGGCCGCATCGCGATTTGCGCAGCTTGCCCGAGGTCCAGCCGGGGCAAGCGTACAGGCCGTTCAGGATGCTGTTGCGCGGCTAGAGATGGTTCGGGCCATTGGACTCCCGACACATCTCTTGGACGGTATTAATCCAGACCATATCTCCAGCCTGGCCCGTCGGGCCGCCAGCGAAGATGCCTGGGACATGCGCCGCCGTCCCGAGGTTGTACGGCATGCCCTGCTCGGTTGTTTTTGCGTAATCAGAGCCGCAGGATTGACCGATGATCTGGGTGATCTGGTGATCAACATCATCCACAAGATCTCCGCGCGCGCTGAGAGTAAGGTAATCAAGGAATATGTCGCCGATTTCCGGAAGGCGGAAAGCAAAGACACGGTTCTGGGCAAGATCGTGCTCGCGGTCGATGGGCAGCCGGACGGTGACATCCCTCAGGTCATCTACCCGGTCGTCCCGCGCGAGACGATCCGTGAACTGGCACAAAGCTACCAGGCGGATACGCCCTCGTTCACGACCCGCGTGCATCACACAATTCGGCGCTCTTATGCGCGGCATTACCGGCGCGTCCTGCCGGTGATCTTGAGAGCACTGAC
>JAXHVK010000258.1:0-1329 GCA_034211135.1 Pseudomonadota bacterium | reverse complement strand
GCTGGTGAATGCGCCGCTTAATATCCTGGGGCTGCTGGCCAGCCTGGTGATCACCGCCCGGGCCGCCATCACCAGACATCTGGGCGAGGCCTGGCTGCTGCTGCTGCCGTTGCTGCTGGCGGTGCTCGCGGCCTTGCATGACTACGCGGTGATCACGACCTGGCTGGATGGCCCGGTATTTCTTTCCGTGTATTACCGGCCCGCTCTGATGATCGGTATCGCCATGATCCTCATGCGCCGCCTCGGTGTCAGCCTGAACCGGCTGGACGGCGCTAACGCTTACCTGACGCAGCGCCTCGATGAGCAGGAACGGGAGCTGGAACGCCTGCATCAGGAGGAACGCCGGGAAACCGCACAACGGATACTCAGTGAGGAGCGCCGACGGCTGACGGCGGACTTGCACGATGGTCTGTCGGGCCATCTGGCCTCCATCATCGCGCTGTCCGAACGGGAAAAATCCGAACTGGTCGAGCGCGCCGCGCGCGAAGCCCTCGAAGACCTGCGCCTGGTGATCCACTCGTTGGATATTCAGGACCGGGAACTGCCGGTGGCTCTGGCCGGTTTGCGCGAGCGCCTGGAACGGCAACTCAAACGCATCGGCGTCCGGTTGGAGTGGTCGATGGCGCAATTGCCGGAGATCCAGGGGGTGACTCCGTCGCAGGCGCTGAATGTGCTGCGCATCTTGCAGGAAGCCGTCACCAACGCTCTTAAGCACGGCCAGGCCTCCCGCATCCAGGTGAAGGGGGACCAGGCCGAAGACGGCGCGGCGCGTATCCGGGTGGAAAACGATGGCGTTCCCATTCCCCGTAACCCGAACCGTTCCGGCTCCGGTCTGGACAATATGCGGCGCCGCGTCCGCCAGCTTGGTGGCCGCATCGAGATCGCCCCTCTGGATCAGGGCACACGGCTGACTCTGCGGTTGCCGCCACGCTTGCCCGGCTCGCCCTCGGCGGCCTGACCGCCATTCCCAAGGCGGCGTCCACCCCCGTCCGTCCCGGGTCTCCCCCTCTACTATGTTTATGGTATCCCCCTGTGATCCGCATCACGGGATACTGAGCGCATCGGAAAAATCGCACATTGCACAAAATAGCAATAACACAGCAATAACGAGGGGGAATGAGATGAACAAGAGGGGGAGTGAGATGCGCGTACCTGACGGAATCGCCAGACAACGGCTTGCCAGGATCGTCGTCACCGGCGTGGTGGTTACGCTCGCATCGCTGGTCGTGGCTGCGGCCAGAGCGGCGGACGCGCCTGCGCAGCCCGCCTGGAACGGGCGCTGCGTCGCGCCGGCGCGTTCGGCGCCGGCGGATTGCCGCATGGAGCAAC
>JAXHVK010000257.1:0-1331 GCA_034211135.1 Pseudomonadota bacterium | reverse complement strand
CCAAAGAATCGCAGCGCAGCTGAGCCAGTCGCGCATTGCCCAGCCCTTCACGGCCCCCGGAACGCCAATGCCGAGCTGGCACGATGAACAACGCTTGGTGCGCCAGGAAGGGCGGTCGTTGGTCAGCTTCGAGACAAGCGGGCTGCCGCACGGACAAAACTGCGAGGTGTTGAACTCGTCGGTGGCAAGGACGCAGAACTGCTTAGACAGAATGTCTGCCATGCGGCCAGGCGACCAAACACGCTGCATCTTCCCCCAGCCCGACTTGCCTCCTCCCATTCCCATCAGAATGATTGGTGCGTACGGGAGACCAGACTGCACCGCAAGCTCCATCACCAGATTGATGAAGTCAGCTTGCGCCCGCTGCTCCGCCTGGCGGCGCGTGCGAGCGGCGCGAGCAACGGCAACAGCAGGAACGGGAGCGGGCGCACTCGACTCGGCCGGTTCTCGAAGCTGCGAGCTTCCTCCGGATTGCAGAAGCTGCAGGTGCCGCTGCAGTCGAGCCGCGTGTCGCTCGTGAGTGCTCACGTCGACCGTTCGCGAGGACGTGCCCGGCTCAGCTGCCAGCGCGTCACGCTCAGCCAGAAGTTCGACGCCTCCAGGAAGACGGGCCAAGCGACGTACTTCGCGGGCGCTCTCGACGTCACCACGGGAAGTCCTGCGTGCCTTGTTCAGCATTGAACGCGGCAACGGCAAGTACGACATGGTGGTCTCGAGCGTGTCGAAGGCGGTGGCTGCGCCAGGGCTGACGCGCACAGACTTGACCTTGACCAGGCCAACATGCTGGACCTCTGGCCCGGTGTCGAACACGATGATCGGCACGTTGCGCAGGAGGTCAACGCAATCGCCAGGCAGGGTGACCTCGTCCGCGCGAAGCAGGACTCCCCGGCCCGGAAGTGAACCTGTGCCGGTTCTACCTACAGACCGAGGCCGAAGGTAGTCTGCAAGGGACACGCGCCCAGAGTCAGGGTCCGACGGTCGCTTCGCCGCGCCATGGTTCACGAAGAGGGGGTGCACCGTTGAACGGTTCATCGTCGCCGAGAAGGCGAAGGAGAGACGCGACGTGAACGGGCGCTTCGCGTTGGCAGCGTTGACACAGTCACGCCACCCAGGCACCCACCGGTCCCACACGTCCTCCGTGGCGGTTGAGGAGCGCCTTTGGTTTGAAAGCTTGCTCGAACTGTGCACTAAGTCGACAGCAAGCAGTGTGGTGGTGTCGACTGAGTGCAGCAGTTCACACCGAACGTGCGCAGCGGGCTCTGGCGCGAAGACGAGAGTGTCTTGGTGGCCAGTGGCGTCTTCGTCGTCTTGTCCTTCTACCATGGTACCGT
>JAXHVK010000256.1:0-1340 GCA_034211135.1 Pseudomonadota bacterium | reverse complement strand
GGACCTGTCCCACCGGGTTGAGCGCCAGAAATTCTTCGGTCTGCGTCCCGCCATTCAGAATATCAATCTCAATCCAGTCATGGTCGATATCCAGATAGTCCGCCGTCCAGCGCGGTTTCTGGCAATTGCCGGAAATACTGTCGCCATAGAGCGTAAGCTTGGTGATCTCGCGGTCTGGCATTAGACAATCACACCGTAAGGCACAGTCGGCCCATTCGCGCGGATGCTCTCGCGCAGCGTTTCGCGTCCGGCGATTTTCCCGTCTTCGGTCACTTCCATAAAGTACGGATCAGTGGTCTCGCCTTCTTGGGTTTTCGCATCGGACAGCGCTGCTTCAGCGGCATCGCCTGTGAATACGCCAATATCCGCCGGGTCTTCGCTCCAGCTGCCGTCAGCCTTCATCCAGACATTCTTGCCTGACGCTGTGCGCCATGCGGTCACGGTCTTCGGGGTTTCTGGCTTTAATTTCGGACGAACAGACGTCATGCGGCGGTCTCCACGGAAAGTTGGGCGAGGGCTTCAGCAGGGATAGCGCTGACTTCGCCGATGATCAGCAAGGCAGGGCCTTTTATGCCCGCGCGTTCAATCATAGCTGGAAGTTCAGCAAGCGTGCCAAAAACCTTGATTTCATTCTCGCGCGTGCCATTCTCAATCACCGCAACGGGCGTTGATGCCGCGCGTCCAGCACTGATCAGTTTTTCTGAAATGGTTGGCGCGGTCCCGACGCCCATAAA
The DNA here is from genome assembly GCA_034211135.1 of Pseudomonadota bacterium. Taxonomy (GTDB): domain Bacteria; phylum Pseudomonadota; class Alphaproteobacteria; order Sphingomonadales; family Sphingomonadaceae; genus Erythrobacter. Next base: position 606 of record JAXHVK010000256.1, on the reverse strand, counting down.
CACAACGACAGTCTGCGCAGGTCGGGCGAGGGCATTCCAGTCGAGGTCCGGAACGCCGCCAGCCTTGGCATGACCCGTCACAAAGGTCAGGCTTTGCGCGTGATCGCGGTGCGTCAGCGGTAATCCGGCAGATGCCGCACATCCAAGCGCTGACGATATTCCCGGTACGACCTGAGCCTCAATGCCTGCTTCGCGCAAGGCCTCCACTTCTTCGCCGCCGCGACCGAAGATAAACGGATCACCGCCCTTCAGGCGCACCACGCGCTTGCCTTCATTCGCGGCCGCAATCATCAGTTTGTGTATGTCCTGCTGCGGCACGAGGTGATTGGCTTTCGCCTTTCCGACCGGAACACGGTCAGCGTCACGGCGTATCAGGTCCATAATCTCATCGCTAACGAGACGGTCATGGAAGACCACATCTGCATTTTGTATGAGGCGGAATGCTTTCAGCGTCAGCAGTTCAGGATCGCCCGGCCCCGCGCCAACGATCGAGACTTGTCCTCTAAAGAACTTTCCTCCCCCGCCTGCGGGGGAGGTGGGCCGCGGAGCGGCTCGGAGGGCGGAGCTATCTGGCAAAACGCCTGCGGCTTCCCCCCTCCGCCCTTC
>JAXHVK010000255.1:0-1350 GCA_034211135.1 Pseudomonadota bacterium | reverse complement strand
AAAGGGTCACGTCCCGGGTCGTGGTGTAGCTGGTTAGCGCTGCGGGTCTCGTCCGCGCCTTTCCACATGGCGCTGTAGGACGAGGCCCGCAGCGCGGTTGGCCATTGCCGGTTCCTTGGTAGGATTGGGTTGCGACACACAACCTGACCGAAGGAAAACCGACAATGACCAAGGCTATGATGGACCTGCGCGAGCTTGTTGAGAAGAGTGGGGACGCCGACCTGCTCAAGGAGATGATTGGATTTGCCGCTGAGCGGCTGATGGAGCTCGAGGTTGGCGTGCGCGCCGGCGCGGCCTACGGCGAAAAGGATCCGGAGCGCAAAGCCCAGCGCAATGGCTACCGGGAACGTGACTGGCAGACCCGGGCCGGCAATGTCGAACTGCGGATCCCGAAGCTGCGCACAGGCAGCTACTTCCCGTCCTTCCTGGAGCCTCACCGCGCCGTCGAGAAAGCCCTGACAGCGGTGATCCAGGAGGCCTATGTGCACGGCGTCTCGACCCGGGCGATGGATGATCTCGTCCAGGCGATGGGCGGCACAGGCATCTCAAAGAGCCAGGTGTCGCGTCTCTGCGAAGAAATCGATGAGCGGGTCGAGGCCTTCCTGACCCGGCCGATCGAAGGCGAGTGGGTCTATCTCTGGATCGATGCCACCTATCTCAAGGTCCGCCAGGGCGGGCGTATTGTATCGGTCGCGGTGACAATCGCCGTCGGCGTCAATACGGACGGGCGCCGGGAAGTCCTGGGCATGGCCATTGGCCCCTCGGAAGCGGAGACGTTCTGGACGGGCTTCCTGCGCGATCTGGTACGCCGGGGGCTGAGTGGGGTGAAACTCGTCATCAGCGATGCCCACGAGGGTATCAAGGCGTCCGTCGCCCGCGTCCTCAATACCAGCTGGCAACGCTGCCGCGTACACTTCCAGAGGAATGTCCTGGCCCATGCCGGCAAGAGCAGCCGGCGTGTGGTCTCGGCCTTCATCGCCACCGCCTTCGCCCAGAACGACTATGCCTCTGCAAAGACCCAGTGGCGCCATGTCGCCGATCAGATGCGGCCGAAACTGCCGAAGCTCGCCGCGCTGATGGACGAGGGAGAAGAAGACGTCCTTGCCTACATGACGTTCCCGCAGCAGCATCGCACGAAACTGCACAGCACGAATCCCATCGAACGGCTCAACGGCGAGATCAAACGGCGCACAGATGTCGTCGGTATCTTCCCCAATGAAAACGCCATCCGCAGACTGGTGGGAGCGATCCTCATGGAACAGACCGAGGAATGGGCCGTGCAGAGAGCACGCTACATGACGCTGGAAACCCTCGCGCCAGTCTGCGATAACCCCCTGGTCAGCCTGCCTG
>JAXHVK010000254.1:0-1389 GCA_034211135.1 Pseudomonadota bacterium | reverse complement strand
GACGCCCGCCCATCCGGACATGCGCCGCTGGAAAGCGAACGTGATCGAGGCGGCAAAGGCCGCGGGCGTTCACCATGTCGTTCTGGCCACCGGCCTGGGCGCGTCGCCCAAGGCCAGGGTGACCTTCGGAAAGTGGCATTCCGAAACGCAGGAACTGGTGAAGGAAAGCGGGCTTGAATGGACCTTTGTCCAGCCAACCTATTTCATGCAGAACCTGCTGTGGCAGGCCGGTAACATTGCGAAGGACGCTGTTTATTACGACGGTCTGGGCGGACCGGTGGCCTGGGTCGACGCCCGCGACATCGCCGACGTCGCCGCAGAGGCGCTGACCGGACCGGGGCACGAAGGCAAGGTCTACGGCCTGACCGGCCCCGAGGCCCTGACAGGTGAGGATATCGCCACTGTTCTGTCCGAGGAGACCGGACGATCCGTCACCTGCATGCCCCTGTCGGCGGAGGACTCCAGGGCGGCCATGATCGCCGACGGGATGCAGGAAGAGGTCGCCGCGGCCATGGTGGAACTCGCCTCCATCGCCCCAAAGGGCTATCTCGCGGGCATCGAGACCACGGTCAGCGACGTGCTTGGGCGCCCGGCCCGCCGCTTCCGCGATTTCGTCGCCGGGAATCGGGCTGCTTTCGTCCAGTGAACTGACGGCTGCGCGGCGGGGGGGATGGGCGCGCGGAGGGGTGAAAGCAAAGCTTGGTCCCTCAGCTTCCCCTCTATCTGCGCATCCTCCATTGTCAACATTCTCACCGAAACTCAGCTTGATCTATATTCTAACATTTGTTAGGTTTTTTTCTCGGGACAAATTTTCCTTCATGGAGAGGAGCGCCGATGCAATTCCAGCCAACAGAAGATCAAAAGGCGTTTCGCGAAACCGCGAAGCAATTCGCCACGAAAAAACTGGCACCCGGCTACCAGGAGCGCGCACGCGGCCACGTCTTTGATCGCGCGCTGATCAGGGAGATGGGCGCACTGGGTCTGATTGCCCCGGATCTGCCTGAGGAATTCGGCGGGCTTGGCGAAAGCTCGGTCGCTGCGGGCCTCATTGTCGAAGAGATTGCCTATGCCGATTTCAATGCAAGCTACGTGCAGCTTCTGGGCTCTCTCATGGGGGGGATGGTGGCCAGGCACGCCTCCAGGGAGATCGCGTCGGAATGGGTGCCCAAGGTTATTTCGGGTGATGCCGTCATCGGCCTGGGCCTGACGGAGCCGCGTGGCGGATCGGATGCGGCGAACCTGATTCTCAAGGCCGAAAAGTCCGGCAACGGCTGGCGGCTGAACGGCGAAAAGACGTCAATGAGCTTTGCCAGCCAGGCCGACGCAGCCGTCGTTTTCGCGCGCACGGGTGAGCCTGACGGGGGCTCCCGCGGGGTCAGCGCCTTTTTT
>JAXHVK010000253.1:0-1415 GCA_034211135.1 Pseudomonadota bacterium | reverse complement strand
TAACCGCAATGGCCAGAAACTGCGGCCAGACGGCGGCAAAGCCTGCGCCCCGGTAAAGGATCGCCTTGGCCAGCATCACAAAATGCGTGTTGGGCGCGGCCAGCATGATGTACTGGACGGCATCCGGCATGCTCTCTCGTGGTGTCGAACCGCCGGAGAGCATCTGCAACGGCAGTAGCACCAGCATGAGAAGCAATGCGAACTGGGGCATGGAGCGGGCGACGGTGCCCAGGAAGATACCCATGGAGGTGGTGGCAAAAAGATGCAACGCCGCCCCGGCCAGGAACAGCGGAAGCGAGCCCTGGATCGGTACGGACAGCCAACCCTGCACCACCGCAGTCAGTGCGAAGGCGGTGGCGGCAAGGACCACCAGAGCCATTGCCCACACCTTGCTGCTCATGATCTCGAACGGTGTGACCGGCATCACCAGCAGATGCTCGACGGTGCCGTGCTCACGCTCGCGGATCAGCGCCGCGCCGGTCAGCACGATGGAAAGCATGGTCACATTATTGATGACCTGCATGACGGCACCGAACCAGGACTTATTGAGCTGGGGGTTGAAACGGGCCCGCAGCGCCAGGTCCACTGGCATCTCCGGAACCTCGCGGTAGCGCTGGACGAAGGTGCGCACCTCATCGTTCACGATGGTCTGAATATAGCCGCTGCCGGTGAACGCCTGGCTCATGCGGGTGGCGTCGACGTTGAGCTGGATCGTGGGCCGCCGCCCTGCCAGCAGATCGCGCTGGAATTCCGGCGGGATATCCAGGGCAAAGGTGTCGAGACCGGCATCCATGCGGGCGTCCATCTCGGCCTGATCGATGATGTCCGGGGGCATGAAATAAGGCGGGTAAAAGGCGCTGACGATGCGCCACGACAGCGGCGAACGATCCTCGTTCACGACTGCGATCGGTGCCTTGTTGAGAGTCTCCGGCATGGCCGTGGCCGCAGTGTAGACCGATACAGTAAAGGCGTAGACAATCAGCACCAGCATGATCGGGTCGCGCAGCAGGCTGCGGAACTCCTTGACTCCAAGATAACCAATGTTGGCAAGGCGCATGGGCTAACGCTCCTGCTTCTTGAGCAGCGCCGCGGCGAGCCCGATCAGGATCGGCGGGGCCAAAGCCAGCGGGAGAAAGGCGGCGTGCAGGTCGGAGAAGTTGAGGGCCTTCGAAAACGTGCCACGGGCAATGGTCAGAAAATGCGTGGTCGGGTAAATCTGGCCGATCAGCCGGCCCATCCCTTCGAGGGACGAGACCGGATCGATCATGCCGGAGAAGTTCGCTGCCGGCAGGATGGTGAGCACCGCCGTGCCGAAGATCGCCGCGATCTGGCTGCGCATGAAGGTGGAAATCAGCAGCCCCATGGCGGTGGCGGCGCTGACATAGAGCAGGGCCCCCGCCGCCAGCGTCAGGAAG
>JAXHVK010000252.1:0-1417 GCA_034211135.1 Pseudomonadota bacterium | reverse complement strand
CCCTTCTCTGCCCGCATGAGCGCAAGAAGGCGAAGCGCAAGAAAGAAGGCTGATTGCCGATGCAGGGCTGGCAAATGTCAGCCCTGCAACACTCCGCCTGTCACCAATGATTTTCGGGCGATTATCGCCTGACTGATGAAATCCATCATCAGTCGCACCCTTGGGCTGTGTCTGAGATCGGGATGCGTGAGCACCCACAAATCCTGCAAAGGCTGTGGCGGATCATCGGAAAGCCGGACCAGATCAGGCTCCGGATCAGCCATAAAACAGGCATCGCGGCTAAGGCCTAGCCCCGCCACCACCGCTTTATGTCGTGCGGTAATATCGTCGATTGAAATCACCACAGGCGCATCCGGAAACGGGGAGTTTTCCAGCCAGTTCGCGGATCGGCTTTCAGGGCTTGGAGCGATCCAGCGCAGCTTCTCTACTGGCGTTGAGGCGATGTATTCGCGATTTCCGTAATAGGCCGCATAATATGGGAACAGGCGGCGGCCTACGAGATGTTCCGGCGGTTCTTGCGCGCCTCTTACCACGATATCGGCTTCCGACCGGTCAAGGTCGACGAAGCGGTAACTGGTCTCTACCCGCAGATCGATTGCAGAGTAGGCCGCGCAAAAGGCGACAATCTCATCCAGCAGAAGATATTGCGCAATCGCCTCTGGCAAAGAGAGTGTGATCTTGCCGGAGATATCCTGATCGACCGATCGCTGGTAACGCGCACCTTCCAGCGTCAGGCGCTCCATACTTTCCGCCACTTCGACCAGCGCCCTGCCCAGAGCTGTCGGCGAGTATCCGCCGGGTCCCTTTTCGAACAAGTCGCCGCGCCTGTCCTGCAGCGAGGCCAAGCGGCGTGCGACTGTGGTGTGCGTCAGGTTCAAATCGTTCGCCGCCGCGCGCAGCGATCCGGATCGCGCCAGAGCAAGGATAAGGCGGAAATCGTCCCAATTCTCCATTGGAACGATTTTGCACCACATGTGATCAAAATCTAGCCATTTTCACGCCCGATTTTCAGTTATTGGTGCACAAACCAACCACCAGCGGACGGGACACACGCTATGACCTCGAACTCCCCCTTTGCCAAATTCGCCGCCTCGATCGCCGCCAGCGCACTTTTGTTTTCCAGCGCTGCAGGCGCGGAAAACCGTGCGGAGAACGCTGCCAAAACGGCCTCGGCCAGCGCCAAACCGGCTACCAAACCCGCCTTTACTGTGCAGATGCGCAAAGGCGAAGTGCTGCAGGTTATTGCGTCGGAACTGAGAGAGGATGGCCGTAATGCGGCGCGGAAATACGGACAAAACGCCTTCCCGCTTGCCCAGCCACACGGGTTCAAGCGGTTGGGTCAGTTGAACGTGCATCGCAAAGTCGTAAGCGACTTCGCCCCGCAGGCATTCTCATTCTACTCATGGCCCAGCCAAGA
>JAXHVK010000251.1:0-1433 GCA_034211135.1 Pseudomonadota bacterium | reverse complement strand
CCTATGACGACGGCGTGGTGGCCATCATGGTTTACCTGCATGACACAGCACCGCCGGCACCTCCGGGCCTGATGTAAGGCGGGCGGGATTTGCTATGAAGGTCCCCCCTGAAATAGCAGCGCTGCGGGCCGAAGGCGGCTCGCAGCAACCGCTTGCAGCAAGCCACGAAAAGGCGATGCGCGATGCGTTGGCCCGTTGGCACAACCGACCCGAGATCGCAGCGCTGTTGAGTGAGGTGCAGGGCTTTGGTTCTGGCGCGCCGATAGAGGAGTGCGGGCATCTCCATTCGCTCACCCGTCAGCATGATCTTGCGTCAGATTTTGTCCGCAGCTTCAACGCAGATATGCTGTCCCAGCTCCGTCACACGCCGTTGGGAGAAGTGCCCTTGCGTTTCAAATCTTCGCGGGGGTTTTCGACACTGCAGATTGTGCAGGCCGGGCGGGCAACCCTGAGCCTGGTTGCGTATGAGCCATCGAATGGTGTCGCACTCCCTTCGTCGGCGGTCTTTGCAGATCGTGCAAGCCGGGAAATGATTATCGCGGGAGAGGCGTCTGCAATTTCGCACCGTCGCCGTGATGACGATATCCTGACGGAGCCTCTTGCCCTGACAGCAGGTTGCCGGATTTCCTGTAAGCCGATGGCAGAAGCGCGCCAGATAGTATCGGTCAAACGCTCCTTGTTGATGGTGCAGCTGACGCGGGAGCCGCAAAGCCCGAAGCCCACGCAGGAGATCAGTCTTGAAACAGGGCAAATTCTGAAACAGGCCAGCGGAGACAAATCCGCCAGTCAGGCAGCGATGGCACTGAGTGTGTTAGGTACGCTGAGCGATAATCGCGCTGTCCGCATATTCGTCACCACGGCCTGCAATCTGCGCGAAGATGGTAATGTTCGCTGGGAAGCTGCACGGCAGGCTCTAGCATCGGACTCGGTGGCCGGTATCCGCTTGCTGGACAGGCTTGCGGCGGATGAATGTGATCCCCTTGCAGGCGCTGCACGTGATCTGCGTGACCGTTTGCTGGATGGGCATCCATCGCTGCGCATCGCGCTTCGGGAGGCCGCGTAATGCCGGTAATTATCGACAATCCAAGCGCGCAGGAATGCTCTTTGGAAGAGGCCGCCGACGCGCTGGCCGATCTGCGATTTGATCCGCGCGATCCGGATAATACGGCTCAGGCTGCGGGCTGGCTGCGCAAGCTGACAAATAACCGCCAGTTTCTGGCCGACCACCTGATCAATCAGTTAACAGCCCGCGCGTCTGGCGATGGTGCTGGTGTGATTGATAGCGGCTATGGTCCGCAAGCCATCATGCTCAGCCCTTTGCGCTCGGGCATGTTCGTCCGCGCCAATATCTGGCCGGCGCGCCAGGATCTGTGCTTTCGCACAAGTGGCGGCGAAAGCTTTGTGTACGGTGTGCCGCATGATCACAATTTCAG
>JAXHVK010000250.1:0-1471 GCA_034211135.1 Pseudomonadota bacterium | reverse complement strand
GGGCCCGACAATACCGACCTGCCGCTGGACCAGACGGCGATCATCGGCTCCGAAGGAGCCGACACCGTTCTCAACTTTGGTGTCATCGCCGGCATCATTTCGATGAATGGCGGGAATGATGTGGTTGAGCTGGATTACCCGCAGCCCGAACCCGACCCCGATTACGTGGCGGTCGAAATGGGATCAGGCGACGACCGGCTGCGCCTGACGGGAGAGGGGTTTCCGGGTTCCAGCGCCTTTTTCGAAGCGGATGGCGGTGAGGGATACGACACCTACGAATTTTACACGACCGACGGCCTCGCATTTGGCGGTGACGTCGTGAATTTCGAAGTTCTCGTCCTTGGCTCTTCACGGTTCCACACCGGCTTTAGCGGCTTTCTCGAAATTCGCGGCGAGACCGGCGGCTCCTATACACTGATCGACAGCCTGAACCCGCTTGCGACCCTTGAACTGGGGGGAAGCAATTGGAGACTGCGCGAATCCGAAATCGGAACCGTGATCGGAACGGATGCCGATGAAAGGTTCACCGTCAATGGCGGCTCACGCGTGCTGGATGGTCTGGACCTTGGCGGGGGGAACGACGAACTGGCATTGTTCGACAACATCGCAAGCCTGCAAAGCCTTGGCGAAATTATCGGCGGCGCTGGTGAAGAAGACCTGATCACGGTGCGAACCGAAGAAACCTTCTTCGGCGATTTCAGCCGGTTTACAGGTTTTGAGACTATGATCCTCGTCAATCCGGACTCGTTCTTTTCAACCGATGAATACACGGTATCCGGCATTAACGGCCTGAGAGAACTGCACGTCGACCGCGACATCGTTCTGAACCTCAGCGACAGCGACCTGACCAACACTTTTCTGTCCGGCGGGGTCGGCGGAAGCATCTCGATCGCATCCGGCATTACCGTGCGCAATTACTCATGGTCCGATGTTTTTCCCGATGGTGCGTCTCAGCTCGTCACGCCGAATGTTGGGAACACGATTATCGTCACCAATGCCGGAACAATCCTCGAAAATGTATACTTCATAGACGGCGATGATCTTTATGACGGCACCAGCGGTTCGGTCGGCGGGGAAATCCGCGGTAATGCGGGCAATGATACGCTGCTGGGCGGCGTTTTGTCCGACTTGATGTATGGTGATGCAGGCGCGGATACATTGAATGGCGGCGGCGGTGTCGACACGCTGTTTGGCGGAGCAGGCTCGGACGCGATTAACGGCGGCTCAGATGTGGACACGGCCGGCTTTGATGGTGAGCTTGGCGATTACACGATCACGCAAACATCGCTCGGCGTGTTCGAGATTGTCGGCGAGGACGGCACCGATATCCTTACCAATGTGGAATTCGCCCGTTTTGACGACCAGACGATCCGTCTGCGTCCGGGCGAAGGGGTCAGCGTCAATTTCGATACTGCCGATCCGGGCGTTTATCAGGACGCGATGAACGCGATCCTCGATTTCGATGGCAATG
>JAXHVK010000249.1:0-1494 GCA_034211135.1 Pseudomonadota bacterium | reverse complement strand
GGCATATCTCGCATCTGAAGAAGCGTCCTTTATTACTGGCGCAAATATCGACATTAACGGCGGTCTGGCTTTCTCCTGAATCAAACCACCGAAGGAATCGATATGAGCGATACTCTCTCCACCCGCCTTTCTGCCGCGCCTGTTGTGCCGCTGATCGGAGACAATGATGCCGCACGTGCGGTCAAGACTGCCGAAGCTCTTGGAGCAGGCGGTCTGACTGTCATCGAAGTCGTCATGCGCAGCGATGATGCGCAGAAAGGGATGGAGGCGATTATCGAAGAGACCGAAGGCTTGATCGTCGGCGCGGGCACTGTCCTCACCCTCGATCAGGCCAAATCGGTCCGGGCAAGCGGCGCCGAATTCATTGTCTCACCGGGATTGGTGGACGAAATCGCGTTGTACTGCCTCGATGAAGGCATTCCGTTCTATCCGGGAACGATGACTGCTGGCGAAGTCCAGCGCGCCTATGCGCTGGGTCTTCGTGAAGTAAAGTTCTTCCCGGCCAGCCTTGCTGGCGGGGTGCCGATGCTCAAGGCCTTCAGCTCTGTTTTCCGTGAAATGCGCTTTATGCCCACGGGCGGTGTGTCTGCGAAGAACCTGGCCGAATTCCTTGCCTTGCCCAGCGTGCTCGCCTGCGGTGGCAGCTGGCTTACTCCGAAAGACGCCGTCGAAAGCGGCGATTACCAAACGATAACAAACCTCGCGAGTGAGGCCGTCGCCTTGGCCAAGGCCGCTCGCCCATAGACAAAGGCTTTCCTCTCCATGGCTGATTTCCTCTCATTCGGTGAAATCATGCTCCGGCTCAAAACGACCGGGCATGAGCGTTTTTTCCAGTCTCCCGGCTTTGAAGCCACCTTTGGTGGTGGTGAGGCCAATGTCGCGGTTGCGCTGAGCAATTACGGGCTTGATGCCGGTTTTGTCAGCGCGCTTCCTGATAATGACATCGGCGAAAACGCTATCATGGAGCTGCGCAAGTTCGGCGTTGATACGGCGCATGTCAGCCGGTCCGGCGACAGGGTGGGCATCTACTTCCTTGAAACCGGATCAAACCAGCGCCCTTCGAAAGTGGTCTATGACCGTGCGAATTCGTCCATCTGCAATGCCGGCATGGACGAATTCGACTGGCCGACCATCTTCAAGGGCGCAAAGTGGCTGCACATCACCGGCATCACGCCCGCACTCAGCCAGTCGGCAGCCGACCTTTCGATGGCCTGCGTAAAGGCGGCGAAAGAGGCGGGGCTGACCGTTTCGTGCGACTTCAACTTCCGTGGCAAGCTGTGGAAGTACGGCAAGAGCGCACCCGAAGTGATGCGCGAACTGGTCAAGTATGTCGATGTTGGCATCGCCAATGAGGAAGACTGCCAGAAATCGCTCGACATCAGTGTCGATGTCGATGTGGAATCAGGCGAACTGGACACCGCGAAATACGAGGCGCTGGGCCAGAAGGTGCTAGATATCTATCCGGATATGCACACGATTGCGATTACTCTGCGT
>JAXHVK010000248.1:0-1500 GCA_034211135.1 Pseudomonadota bacterium | reverse complement strand
GGATGGAATGGTTTGGGACATGGTTTTATCGGTCCTTCAGGATAGAGAGACTGTTAAATCGGGGTGGCCGCTTCTCCAGGAACGCGCGCATGCCTTCCTCGCGATCGGGCAAAGAGAGGGTATAGTGGAAGGCGTCTCGCTCCTTTCGTAATCCCTCATTCAATGTCAAGTTGGCGCTTGAACGAGCATTATGCTTAATGAGCGTCAATACCTCGCCTGGCAATGATGCTATGTCAGCCACGAGCTTACGGCCCTCTTCGAGGAGAAGGTCTGTGGGCACGACTCGTGAAACCAGACCACTGCGCTCGGCTTCGCGCACGTCCATTCGGCGCCCAGTCAGCAGTAGATCCAGCGCCTTGGCCATGCCAAGTAGACGTGGCAAGCGTTGAGTGCCGCCCGCACCAGGCATGGTGCCGACCCGGATCTCGGGGTGGCCGAATACGGCGTTTTCGGCGGCTAGAACAATGTCGCACATCTCCACCAGTTCGCAGCCTCCGCCAAGCGCGAAACCTTGCACCAATGCCACCACGGGCTTTGGGAAAAAGCCCAGATGCGCGCAGCAACCGGCGAAATCAATGGCGCGCGCCTGCTCCTCGTCCATGCCAAGCATTTCCTTGAGGTCAGCGCCAGCCGCAAAGTGTTCGCCTTCGGCGCGTAAGAGAACTACCCTCACCGCAGCGTCGGCTGCCAAACTCTCAAGCTGAGCAGCCATCGCGTCGGTCAGTGACCGGCACAGAGCGTTGCGGGCTGCCGGTCGGTTGATGACCAGCTCGGCATAGCCGGCGGGTTGCAAGTCGCATCGAATGAGATTTCGATCGCATGTTGTTCTCATGTTGTTCTCCTGTGAAATTTGCTCCGATGCGCTGGGGCCATCAGGACCGTGGAGACCCAGGCGGTCATTTGAAAACCTAATATGCGATGCTGTCGGTCTCCAAATGCGAATATCTCAGATTGGATTGAGTTTTTTTCACTCGACTGGTCGGCGTCAACCCTCAAGAATCTGTCTTTATGAATTTAACGCCGGCCATTGGAACCTGGAACCGAGAGGAACCCTAGCGGACGCGAAAAAAGAGCGCTGGATCCCGTGCGGGGCGTCCGAACCGACGGTGGTAACCGCTATGACTGGGGCGGGATCTTCCTCGGTTGGCTCCTGCTGGAACTGCAACACATGCAGATGCGGCAGGAATGGATGCCCACAGGCAGCGCCGAGGGGCGACCGCATCGAATCTACCTCGGCCGCCGAGCCGGATCGCCATCGCGACGAGGAGTCTTCGTCATGACCGTTTTCGCCATCGCCCAACTCACAATCCACGACCGGACCGCCTACGACCGCTACCAGGCCCGCTTCATGGATGTATTCCGCAGCCACCGGGGACGTCTGTTGGCCGCGGACGAGCAGCCTCGCACCATTGAAGGCACCTGGCCGCACCAGAAGCTCGTGCTTATGTACTTCCCCGACGAAGCCGCCTTCCATGACTGGGCGGAATCGGCCGAGTACCA
>JAXHVK010000247.1:0-1533 GCA_034211135.1 Pseudomonadota bacterium | reverse complement strand
CTTCTCGCAGTCTATTCAGGTGTGCGGCTCTAGAACCTGGAACAGGCTTCCACCTGAAGTCCGTAACTCGAGTTCTTTGTGTTCATTTAAAAACTCGCTGATCAGAAGAAACGCGCATCGGCGAGGCGGGCGGCCAGAACCTTGCGATTGCCGTCGACCACGACAGCCGGATCAATCGGCGCGATGTTGGCGGTGCAGATGAATGCGTTGGCAAGCTTCGTGCCGTCCGGCCCGCTTTCCTCGCACACAAAATATTTCTGGTTCACGCGCGCTGTCAGCTGGATGACTTCAGCGGGCACCTCGAGAAATGCCTCGTCAAACCGGCCCAGCAACGGCACCGGCCATTCGGTAAGCCCCGCATTCTCGACGACCAATCCTTCATCCTCAACCACGCTCAGGCCAGCGGCCTTCGCCGCTTTTCGGGCGGCTTCGCGGATGATGCCGGCGCGTTCTTCATGATCGACGATCACGTGAGCGGCACGCAAGGTATCCGCGTAATCATCCGCATTGGTGATCGAGACAGGCCCTTCATGATGGAAACGGTGGCCCACAGTCTCACGACCGCTGGCGATGCCGTCCATCAGCACTGGCACGACTTCGCCATCAAGCAGGGCGACAATACCGGTAAGCGGGCGGACCCATTTCAGGCTTTCGGAGCTGAGCGACGCATCGCCCCAGCGCATGGATTTGGGCCAGCTGAAATCGCGCACGATGGCAGGGATGGCCGCCGCAAGCAGATCGGCCACCGCCTGCCCCGGCACATCCTTTACCGCGAACCACGTCGCGCGTCCTTTTACGTCACGCTCTTCCAACTGGTCGCGGGTTACGCCGTTCTTGCGGCAGAAACCGTCCACGGCCTGATCCGGCGCGCCGACGGGCGGACCTTTCGCCTCTTCGCGAACAGCCTGCGTTTCAAGCGGCAGACCGCGTGCAATCAGGGCAATCCGGCGCGGCGTGGACCAGACGGTCATCTCACCCGCAGCAACACCGGCTGCATCCAGTTCACGGCGGAACAGTTTTTCCAATTCGCCGCGCGCGCCCTTCTGCATGCGCGCAGGAATCTCTTCGGAAGTGAGTTCAAGCAGGAAATCAGCCATTACACCAAACTCCAGCCCGGAAAGCGTGCTTCCCATTCGGGGGCTTTCGCTTTCGCATATGCCTCACACGACGAACGCGCCAGATCGCGCACGCGGCCCATATAGCTGGCACGTTCCTGAACGCTGATAACGCCGCGCGCCTGCAACAGGTTGAAGATATGGCTGGCCTCTACCGCCTGTTCATACGCTGCAATCGGGACTTCTGCGGCAAGAGCATTGCGGCACTCTGCCTCCGCCTTGTTGAACAGGTCGAAAAGCGCGTCTGTCTCGGCAATCTCGAAGTTCCACTTCGACATCTGCTTTTCATTCTCAAGGAACACGTCGCCATACGTCACGCCCTGCGTGTTGAAGGCAAGGTCGTACACGTTGTCTACGCCCTGAATATACATCGCCAGACGTTCCAGACCGTATGTTAGCTCTCCGGCGACGGGTTTGC
>JAXHVK010000246.1:0-1540 GCA_034211135.1 Pseudomonadota bacterium | reverse complement strand
GTGCCGCCGTGCGCCGATCAAAAGGACGGTATCGCCCTCGTTCAGGCGCCAGCGACCCGCCGTAATTTCACGGGCCGTCAGTGTTATTGCATCGCCGTTTTCCGGCAGGACGGTGTACCTGTCGCCGGGCTTGACGGGGCCGACGCATAATTCCCCGGATATGCCTGCAGAGTCTGTGAGAGACACGCGTTGTCCCGCTTCGAGCGCCTCGTCCCCGAGACCGAGGCGCCAGCCGGTGAAGGTGTTACGGTTGGTCCAGGGGTCGGCATCTGCATCGCGGCGTGACATTGCCACAAAGAAAATGGCGGCGGCCGCCTTCCACAGCTCGGGACGGGACAGGGTGCGTGGCTGTGTCAACGCGTCGATACGACCGTCGATCCAGCGCGTATGAACCTGCATCTGCGCGAATTCCGGGTTCCGCGCCAGCGCGGACAGGAAGGCCCGGTTGGTCTGCACGCCCTCCACCGCAACATGGTCCAGAGCCGTTGCCAGCCGTGCCAGTGCCGTTTCCCGGTCGGGCCCGTGAACCACCAGCTTGGCGATCATGGGATCGTAGTAGGGCGTGACCGCGTCGCCTTCTTCGACGCCGCTGTCGATGCGCAATCCATCGGGCAGGCTCAGTGTGGTCAGCGTGCCCGTCGAGGGGGCAAATTGCATCTCCGGATCTTCGGCATAAAGCCGTGCCTCGACCGCGTGACCGGTGATCTTCAGATCCCCCTGCGTGAGACCAAGGCCCGCGCCTTCGGCAATGCGCAGGTGAAGCGCGACCAGGTCCAGCCCGGTGATCGCCTCGGTGACGGGATGTTCCACCTGGATCCGGGGGTTGACCTCGAGAAAGTAATACCTGTCCCCCACAACCAGGAACTCCACCGTGCCCAGGCCGCGATAGTCGAGCGTCTCGCCCAGTCGCACCGCGTCGTGCCCGATCTCGTCCAGAAGCGCGCGCGGCAGACCCCAGGCGGGGGCCTCTTCGATGACCTTCTGGTGGCGGCGCTGGAGTGTGCAGTCGCGTTCGAACAGGTGTACCACGTGCCCCTTGCCGTCGCCCGCGATCTGCACTTCGACATGGCGCGCCTCTGGCAGGAAACGTTCCAGCAGAAGGCCCTCCGAGCCGAAGGTGGATTTCGCCTCGCGCAGCGCGCCTTCGATGTCCTCCTCCAGCGTGGCCTCGTTGGTCACAAGCCGCTGCCCGCGCCCGCCACCGCCGCCGACCGCCTTGAGCAGCACCGGCAGACCCATTTCGCGCACTGCGGCGGCAATTTCCTGCGGGTCGGACTGCGCGCCTTCCGTGCCAGGGATCACCGGAACGCTGGCGGTAACCGCTGCCGCCTTGGCGCTGGCCTTGTCGCCGAAGCGCTCCAGCGTTTCGGGCGTCGGCCCCATGAAGATCATCCCGGAAGCCTCGACCGCACGGGCAAAATCGGGGTTTTCGGCCAGAAAGCCGTAGCCGGGATGGATCGCATCGGCGCCGACGGATCTGGCGGCGGCGATGACGGCGTCGACCTTCAGGTAACTCTCGGATGCGGGACCGGCACCAAGG
>JAXHVK010000245.1:0-1558 GCA_034211135.1 Pseudomonadota bacterium | reverse complement strand
CTTCGGATGCATTTGCAGGTGAATCTGTTTGCACCACCCCTCTCAAACCCACAGCCATTAACTTAAGCGGTCGCTTTGGCATTCATCGCGAAACGCTTGGGTGGTCTGCTCGATCGTCTCGGCTGTGAGACCCTGTCCGGCCGCACCGCCTCTGTGAATTTCTCAACCCGGGCCAGTAGCGATTCCACGGCATTGGCCAAGCCCTCCGGCCGCAGGATCATCGCCACCATGCGGTGCTTGCATTGGTGAAGTGCATCGGTATACGAGACGCTGCGTTCGTGCTTCCTGCCGGGTGCTTGATGGTCTGATTGTTCGAGGCGCTGCTGCGCGGCAAGCTTCATCACCTGGACCAGGTTCTTCGCCAGCAGCTTGGCGTAGACATCTTGATAGATGCCACCGACTCTGAGCGAGCTAAAGTTCTCGATCTGCAACCGGGACTTGGCAAACTTGTATCCGGTCTCGATCGACCATCGCATCGCGTAGAGCGCACCAAAGCTCTGCGAGGGATATCGAGACTGATCGAGCAAAGATGTGATCAGCACCTCCACCTCACCGGTGGACAGCAGCACGCGCACCAGACGCACACGGATGGGGCCATCGCTGAGCCCTTGCTCAGCGCACACCATCTTGGCCTGTGCGCTGGGCAAGAGCGTGATTTCGCTGCTTGGCAACCCGGCTGCGAAGAATGCGTCGATCTCGCCATTGAAGCCGCGTCTGGCACGGGCGCAGAAATCGCGCTGGTGGTGGCGGTGATCGGCAAACAGGGTGAATGCGCCGTAGCCGCGATCGTAGAGCGTGACGCTGCCCGGTGGCGTATGTGGCAAGTGTTCAGCGGCGCCAACGCCTTCGCCGAAGGCGAAAGGAAGGAGTTCGCCGTGGTAGATGATGTCGCTACCGGCATCGTGTAACACTGACAGTCGGGCCTGTGTGGGCAAGTCGGCGGTGTTGTTGGCACCGCTCTGGAAGTGTTCGCGCAGCTCGGGTCTGTCGGGTAGGTTGAGAACCGAGCCATCGACGGCGAACACTTGCAAACCGTGCCACTGTGAGCGGCCGACACTGCTGTGTGTGAGGCAGTCGGTCAGCATGGTATTGAGGGCGCGAAAGACATTGCCAGAGAGGTTTACACGGGCCTTCGATACTGCGGCGCCCGACACGGCGTCGCCGGGGCTTTGGTCGAGGGCTTGTTCGAAGAAGTCGCAGCATTCGCGCTGCAAGGCGCCCTTGACCTGGTTGAGAAGGAGGCAGACGAGCAGCTTGAAGGGCAGTTGTCGCGTGCGCGTGAACGCGCGCTCGCTGGTGCTGTGCTCGCGGACAAAGGCATTGGAATCAAGCGCGTTCGCCATCTTTTTGACGATTTTCTTGGCAGAGCTGTTGGCGGTTGTCCATAGGAAATTTGCTCATGTTTGACAAGAAAATTTAGACATCATTATACCGCAGTTGCAATATCATCGCTTAAGTTAATGGCTGTGGGCCAGAGCGGGTGGCATCGCTGTTGATGAACTCGCGGGTGACGACGAGCATGTCGTCCAACGGCAGCAACAAAGTCTTGCGCAGCTCG
>JAXHVK010000244.1:0-1569 GCA_034211135.1 Pseudomonadota bacterium | reverse complement strand
TCGATATCCTGGGACGCCAGCAGGACAACAAAACCTTCAGAAAAATCCTGGTTCAGATCAAGGAGGATGTCGAGGCGGGTTCCACCTTTGCCGATGCCCTGAAGAAGCATCCCAAGGCGTTCGACGAATTGTACATCAACCTGGTGGCGGCCGGTGAAGTCGGCGGTATCCTCGATACGATTCTCAACCGCCTGGCGGCGTATATCGAAAAAGCTCTCAAGCTCAGGAAGCAGATCAAGGGAGCGATGACCTATCCCGCCACCGTTGTGGGGATCGCATTTGTGGTCATCGCGGTCATCCTGGTGTTCGTTATCCCGACCTTCGAGCAGATGTTTGCCGATTTCGGCGGTGCGCTGCCTGCCCCGACCCAGTTCGTCATCAATTTAAGTAATTTCGTACAGGATTATATTCTCGCGATCATCGGCGGCATCATTTTTCTGATTTTTGCTTTCAAGCGCATATACCGCACCAGGAAGGGGCGTGCGAAGATCGATGATGTTGTCCTGAAACTGCCGATTTTCGGCCCTCTGATCCGCAAGGCGGCGGTGGCTAAATTCACCCGCACCCTGGGTACCATGATCAGCTCGGGTGTGCCGATTCTCGACGGCCTCGACATCGTGGCCAAGACGGCCGGCAACAAAACCGTTGAAAAGGCGATCTACAAAGTGCGCCAGAGCATCAGCGAGGGCAAGACCATCGCGGAGCCTCTTGAACAATCCGGCGTCTTTCCCCCCATGGTGTGCCAGATGATCGCAGTCGGCGAGCAGTCGGGCGCCATCGACACCATGCTCAACAAGATTGCCGATTTCTACGATGATGAAGTCGATGATGCGGTCTCGGCACTGACCTCCATGCTCGAGCCCTTATTGATGCTGTTTCTCGGTACGACGGTCGGTGGCCTTGTCATTGCCATGTATCTGCCGATCTTCAAGCTGGCCGGCACCGTCGGTGGTTGACAACGGAACCTGTCATGGATGATATGGCCCCCGCGACGGGTCGGCCCGGGCCTACCCGTTCGCAGTTGAGCTGGTTTCTGTTTCTGCGCGTCGTCGTCATTTCGCTGTTTCTCGGCGGAATGATCGTTTATCAGCTCAGTGCCCGTCTTGCCGTCGACCATCCCACCCTTGACATCCTGTTCGCGCTGGTGGGACTCTCCTATCTTCAGGCCATTGTTTCTGCCCTGCTGCTGACGCGCTTGCGCCGCCTGACCGCCTTTACTCAGGTGCAGATCGTCTGGGACCTGCTGTTTGTGACCGCCCTGATCTACCTCAGCGGCGGGCAGGACAGCATCTTTTCATTCCTGTACATTCTGATTATCATCGGCAGCGCGTTCCTGATGGCACGGCGCGATGCCTTCGTGGTCGCTTCCGCCGCCTCCATTCTTTACGGCAGCCTGCTCGACCTGCAGTATTTCGGCTATCTTCCTGAGATCGGCGGGCTGCACTTTCCCGCCCAGGGCGACGGCCGCCAGCTGTTTTTCGCCATGTTTGTCAACGTCATCGCGTTTTTTCTGACCGCTTTTCTGGCCGGGACTCTTTCGGAGCGGCTGCGCCTCAGCCAACAGGCGCT
>JAXHVK010000243.1:0-1577 GCA_034211135.1 Pseudomonadota bacterium | reverse complement strand
GGGCGGGGCCTGGTCGTTACCGGCGCACTCGATCCGGCGGCCCGTTTTCTGGAGCGGTTGTTCAAGTTCAATCTTCAGATCGGATTGCTGTTTTCGCTGGTCTTGACGCTGATCCTGTCGATGTTCGTCAACAACACGCCGGTTCTGGTGTTGATGATCCCCATCTTCGCCGCGCTTGCCCAACGTGGGGCGATGGCAACTTCCAAAACACTGATGCCGCTAAATGCCGCATCACTGATCGGTGGTCTGGCAACGACCATCGGCACATCCACCAATATTCTTGTCGTATCCATCGCTGTGGATTTGGGACTTCGGGAAATCGGAGTGTTCGATTTCACCCCGATTGTCTTGCTCGCGGCCCTTGTGGCATTGCCGTATCTGTGGCTCGTCATGCCGAAAATGCTGGCGGACAACCGCATTGAGAGCGAAGTTACGGAACGCATGTTCCACACGCGCTTGCGAGTGGGCAGTCAGTCCATGCTGGCGGGGGCGGAGCTGGCTTTGATTCAGGACAAGCTTCCCAAAGGTATTACGTTTCACAATCCCCCCGAAGGTCCGCTTCAGCCGCAACAGCAATTGCACATTTCCGGCAGTCACGAGGCGCTGGAAGACGCAACGCGGGAATTGAAAGGCCAGCTCGCGCCCAATTGGGTTCTGGACCGCATTAAACGGACGGCATCCGCGCAGGATACCGATGTGATGGTCTATGAAATGACTGTCACCGCGGATTCGCGACTGATCACTCGTACATTGCCCAGTTCCGGCATTGCCGACCTTTACGGAGTGGCCGTGCTGGGCATTCACCGGCCTGAGAGGGTGCTGGGTGAAAAGAACCAGTATTCCGAAGGCGGCGACTTGCGCATTGCCGAAGGCGACGTGCTGCTTGTCATGGGTCTGGACGATGATCTGCAGGCGTTTGCACAATCGGATAGCCTTCTGATGCTGGATGGCGCGCGCGAATTGCCGCGCCGGTCCAAGGCCCTTCTGTCAGCGGCGATCATGGGCTTTTCGGTCATAACCGCTGCAATTGGGCTGTTTCCGATTGCGATCTCCGCTCTTGCGGGGGCTATCCTGATGTTTGTGACCGGATGCGTGAAGTTTGATCGGGTGGGCAGGGCGCTTTCTGGTCAGGTCATCGTGCTGGTCGCGGCCAGCATCGCGATTGGCCGCGTAATTGACGAAAGCGGCGCGGCTGCATGGTTGGGTGAGGCGCTGTCGATGGGATTGGGCTTTCTACCACCGGCTCTGGTGCTTGCCGCGATCATGGCGTTCGTCGCCTTTATCACAAACTTTGCGTCAAACGCGACGGCCGCAACGGTCGGCACACCGATCGCATTCAGCATCGCCGCGCAGCTGGGTATTCCGCCCGAACCACTGGTGCTTGCCGTGCTGTTCGGCTGCAATCTGTGCTATGCAACACCGATAGCTTACCAGACCAATATGCTGATCATGGCTGAGGGGTCCTACGAGTTTAAGGACTATGTCCGCACTGGTGTGCCTCTGGTCGCTCTGATGGTGACGACGCTGTCGATCCTGTTGGTGCTGTTTTACGATATGTAGGCGCGCTGCCTTTGGGC
>JAXHVK010000242.1:0-1589 GCA_034211135.1 Pseudomonadota bacterium | reverse complement strand
CCCACCTTGCCGACGTGATCGCGAGCGGTGAAGCGACTGACGAGACGTACAAGCTGCAATTGGAGCTTATGCTGAAATTGGGAGACGGCGATCTTGCGATGCGCGCTCTTGATCAGCTTTCGCATAGCGCGCTCAGCGGACGGGAACGCCGGGTGGCTGAAGCCAATGCGTATATTTTGCAGGGTCGTGCCGAGAAAGCCGCAGACCTCTATAATGGCAGCGATCCTGCTGAACTGAGCGCAGATGATCTGCACATGGTGCTGTGGTCGATGCTCGAAATCGGAAACGAGGAAGGCTTCGATACCGGAATGGACTTCGCGCTCACCGCGTTTCCGGAGGATGCAGATATAAACATCCTTGCTGGAAAGCGCGTTCTTGCTCTGGGCCTCACTGACGAAGCATCGCGGTATGCGGCGACTGCCCATGCGAGCGACCCTGATAACTACGAAGGCGCGCTGCTTTCAGGCGAGGCAGCTATTGCCAGAGGCGAACTGGAAACCGCCCTTGGCCATTACGAGAAAGCGCGTGAACTCTTCCCGACACGCGCCATTCCCGCGGCGAATATCGCTGGGCTTCAACTTGATCTTGGTCAGATCGAGGCAGCGGGGAAGACGATCAGCGAAGGGCTGGCGATTGATGCCGAACTGCCGTTCCTGCAATGGCAGCGCGCTCGGCATGCGTTGAAGACCGAAGACCTCGAGACTGCGCGTGAAGCACTTGAAAAAGCCCGGCGGACATTTCGGACGAACGATGCATTCACCCTGCTATCTGCCCAGGTGGAAGATGCCCTTGGAAACAAGGCTTTGGCATTGTCGGAATACAAACGGTATCTGAGCGCGGTTGGATCAGATCAAAAAGTGGAAGCGCGGGTCGCGCAACTGGAAATGTGACCAGCTGGAGCGCTCGATTACCATTCTAGTGTCGGCCAAACAGCTTCTCGACATCTTCCATGCTCAGCTTCACCCATGTCGGGCGGCCATGATTGCACTGGCCTGAACGCGGGGTCGCTTCCATTTCGCGGAGCAGCGCGTTCATTTCGTCAACGCGCAAGACGCGCCCTGCCCTGACCGATCCGTGGCACGCCATAGTGGCCAGCACATATTCAAGCCGCTCCGCCAATAACAGCGATCCGCTTTCTTCCTGCGGGCCGTGCTTGGCGATATCATCAGCGAGATCGGCCAGCAGCTTCGTCGTGTCGGCCTTCGCAATGGCCGCTGGCACTGCGCGCACCAGCATTGCACTGGGGCCGAACCGCTCGACACTAAGGCCAAACCGCGCAAGCCCCTCTGCCGCCTGTTCAAGCCGGTCACAATCCGCCTCGTCCATCTCAACCACATCGGGGACCAGCAGAGCTTGCGAACGCTTTGTGCCTTCCTCTGCACCCGCATTTTTCAGCCGTTCCAGAACCAGTCGTTCATGCGCGGCGTGCTGATCGACCAGCACCAGACCATCTGCGCTTTCCGCGACGATATAGGTGTTGGCGACCTGTCCGCGTGCAATGCCAAGCGGATAATCATTGGTGTCCTGAGAAACCGGTTCCGCCTCGACAGCTCGCCCTTGGGGAAGCGCCTGAGGATGGCCTCCCGTCG
>JAXHVK010000241.1:0-1617 GCA_034211135.1 Pseudomonadota bacterium | reverse complement strand
GACATCACTTACCCCAAACGATTGCAGCTTGCCGCAATGCATCATAGAGCGCTCCCCACCATGGAACTCGAACGCTCCCCCCTCGCCCTGCCTTTCCCCGACATGCCTGAAATTGCAGGCGTAGAGCTGCGCGTGGCGCGCGCTCGGTACAAAGAATGGGACCGCTGCGACCTCACACTGGTCACCGTTTCAGAGGGTACGGCATTGGCTGGCGTATTCACCAAAAGCGCTTGCGCCTCCAGCGAGGTCGAGATTGGCCGTGAGCAAGTCAAAACCGGGAAGGCACGTGCCCTGGTCGTGAACGCCGGCAATTCCAACGCGTTCACTGGCCATAGAGGCCGCCAAGCGGTCGAGCAGATCATGGCCGACGTGGCGGCCGGCCTTGCCTGCGAAGCGCAAGACGTGCTCGTATCCTCTACCGGCGTGATCGGAGTCCCCCTCCCCCGCGACAGGGCGAAGGATGGAGTGAAGGCCGCTTTGAATGCCCCGACCTGCGACTGGCTGGCCGCGGCTGACGCGATTGCGACAACCGATACCTTTGCAAAGGGCGCCCATACATCCGCCATGATCGGCGCAGAGCGGGTAGAGCTGGTTGGCATCATCAAGGGATCAGGAATGATCGCGCCAGATATGGCGACCATGCTGGGCTATCTTTTCACCGATGCGAAAATTGATCCCGCCTTTTTGCAAGAAGCTTTGGAGAGCGCGAATACGCAGTCTTTCAGCTGCATTACCGTCGATGGTGATACATCCACCAGCGACACGGTTCTTGCTTTCGCAACAGGCAAATCGGAAGCCTCGAAAATCGAGAGCTGGGACAGTTCCGGTGCTGATGCATTCGCGGCAGCCCTAAACGATCTTTGCCGCCAACTTGCGCAGCTTGTCGTGCGAGACGGCGAAGGTGCTTCCAAGTTCGTCACGATCCGCATTTCAGGTGCGGCGGATGATGACAGTGCCCGCCGTGTCGGGCTGGCGATTGCCAATTCCCCGCTGGTCAAAACAGCCATCGCCGGCGAAGACGCTAATTGGGGCCGCGTTGTGATGGCCGTTGGCAAAGCAGGCGAACCCGCAGACCGCGACAGGCTCTCCATTGCCTTTGGCGGAGTATGGGCGGCAAGGAACGGTGTGCCCGTCGAAGATTACGATGAGGCCCCGGTTGCGCAGCATCTGAAAGGTCAGGACGTTGACCTTGCCGTTGATCTCGGGATCGCGGAAGGGAATGCGCGCGTTTGGACGTGTGACCTCACGCATGGATATATCTCTATCAACGCGGATTACAGATCATGAGCGAACTTTCAGCCCTAGACGCAGAAATCCGCGACCTGATGCGCTTTGCTGCAGAACGTTCGATGCTGCCGCGCTTCCGCGCTCTTGCCGAAGGCGAGATCGAGATGAAAGGCGAAGACGATCCGGTCACCATCGTTGATCGGGAGGTTGAGGCTTTCTTGACTGATGCCTTGACCAAATTGGCCCCGGGTGTGGCAGTGGTCGGCGAAGAGGCCGTACACGCGGATAAGGCCGTGCTTGAACATCTTTCTCAGCAATGCTGGATCATCGACCCGCTTGATGGAACGATGAACTTCACTGAGGGCAACGAGACATTCGGTATCATCATCG
>JAXHVK010000240.1:0-1620 GCA_034211135.1 Pseudomonadota bacterium | reverse complement strand
TCGCAAGCCTCAAAGGGCGTGGCGGGCAAGCCACGCATCGCGGCCAGATCGGCTTCCAACCGTTCACCGATGCTGATCTTGTGCCCGCGCAGGATATCGGCCTGCCGTTTGCGGCATTGTTGTTAGCGCCGGTGTAAAAATCCCCCGGGTCGTCGGTTATAAGGGGACCCACCTGTTAGGCTTTTCCCAAAGGATGGGGAGAGCAGATGATAGCAGGAGAAGAAGTCATGGAGATCAGGGTATTGCACCGCCGGGGTATGAGCATTCGTGCCATCGCCCGTGAGCTGAAGGTGAGCCGCAAGACGGTTCGGAAGTACTTGCGCGATCCCGAGTTGGAGCCGGGTTATCGGACCCGGGTCCCGCGCCCGTCGAAGCTTGACCCGTATAAGGCTTATCTGACGAAGCGCATTTCAGAAGCCGCGCCGCGCAGGTTGCCCGCGACGGTGTATCTGCGCGAGCTGAAGGAGCTCGGATACGAGGGCAGCATCACGATCCTCAAACGCTGGCTGGCGGATCAATACCCCAAAGAGCCCGCCCCCGAGATTATCCGCTTCGAGACGCCGCCGGGTCGGCAAGCGCAGGTGGATTGGACTGTGATCCGACGCGGCAAGAACAAGCTCTCGGCCTTTGTGGGCACGCTTGGCTACAGCCGTTTCAGCTTTGTCTGGTTTACCAATGACGAGAAGTTCGAGACCCTCATCGATTGCCACGAACGCTTCTTTGATGCGATTGACGGCGTGCCGCAAACGATCTTGTTCGACAACATGAAGACGGTGCTGATCGACCGGAACGCCTATGGCCCCGGTGAACACCGGTTCCATGCCGGGTTCCGCGAGTTTACCAAGCATCATGGGTTCAGCCCGCGCATGTGCGCGCCGTATCGCGCCCAGACGAAGGGTAAGGTCGAGCGGTTCATCCAATATCTCAAGCGCAGTTTTGTCTGGCCTTTGGAAAGCCGGTTGAAGGGGCAAGGCCTGATCCTGGATGCCGATACCGCCAACGCGCATGTGGGCGCGTGGCTACGCGATGTCGCCAACAGCCGCATCCATGCCGAGACGAAGGCACAGCCGGTTGAGCGCTTTGCTCAGGACGCCGCCCATTTATTGCCGCGTGGCCCCGCCTGGACAGCACTGGCTCCAGCCATCCCAGCCGATCTGCGCAACATCACCGTACCGCAGCATGACCTAGCGATCTATGACGCGGTGGGAGGAATGGCATGACTGATCTCTCCCATGACCGGCTTGCCCAACTTTGCGAGGACTTGAAGCTACCAGGCATCTTGAACGCCTATACCGCCCTGGCCGCCAGTGCGAGCGAGCAGGACCAAAGCTTCACAGACTTCCTGGAGAATGCGCTGATAGCCGAACGTGACTTCAGACGCGCAAGATCTGCCGCCACACTGATCCGCATGGCAGGCTTCCCGGCGGTGAAGACGCTTGAGGATTACGACTTCAAGTTCGCAAGTGCGGCCCCCAAGCGGCAGATTGAACAGCTCGCCTCTCTGGCCTTTGTGGCGCGCAAAGAGAATGCCGTCTTCCTGGGGCCATCTGGTGTCGGCAAAACGCATCTGGCCATTGCCATGGGCCACAAGGCGGCCAGTGCCGGGATCAAGACGCAGTT
>JAXHVK010000239.1:0-1623 GCA_034211135.1 Pseudomonadota bacterium | reverse complement strand
TAACCGCAATGGCCAGAAACTGCGGCCAGACGGCGGCAAAGCCTGCGCCCCGGTAAAGGATCGCCTTGGCCAGCATCACAAAATGCGTGTTGGGCGCGGCCAGCATGATGTACTGGACGGCCTCCGGCATGCTCTCCCGCGGCGTCGCACCGCCGGAGAGCATCTGCAGCGGCAGTAGCACCAGCATGAGCAGCAGCGCAAACTGGGGCATGGAGCGGGCGACGGTGCCCAGGAAGATGCCCATGGAGGTGGTCGCGAAAAGATGCAACGCCGCCCCGGCCAGGAACAGCGGGAGCGAGCCCTGGATCGGCACGGACAGCCAACCCTGCACGACGGCGGTGAGCGCAAAAGCCGTGGCGGCAAGGACCACCAGCCCCATCGACCACACCTTGCTGCTCATGATCTCGAACGGCGTGACCGGCATCACCAGCAGATGCTCGACCGTGCCATGCTCACGCTCGCGAATCAGGGCGGCACCGGTCAGCACAATGGAGAGCATGGTCACATTATTGATGACCTGCATGACAGCACCGAACCAGGACTTGTTGAGCTGGGGATTGAAGCGGGCCCGCAGCGCCAGATCGACCGGCAACTCCGGAACCTCGCGGTAGCGCTGCACAAAGGCGCGCACCTCGTCGCTTACGATGGTCTGAATATAGCCGTTGCCGGTGAACGCCTGGCTCATGCGGGTGGCATCGACGTTGAGCTGGATCGTGGGCCGCCGCCCCCCCAGCAGGTCGCGCTGGAATTCTGGCGGGATATCCAGGGCAAAGGTGTCGAGCCCGGCATCCATGCGGGCGTCCATCTCGGCCTGATCGATGATTTCCGGGGGCATGAAATAAGGGGGATAAAAGGCGCTGACGATACGCCAGGACAGCGGCGAGCGATCCTCGTTCACCACCGCGATCGGTGCCTTGTTGAGTGTCTCCGGCATGGCCGTGGCTGCCGTGTAGACCGACACAGTAAAGGCGTAGACAATCAGCACCAGCATGATCGGGTCACGGATGAGACTGCGCAACTCCTTGACACCGAGATAACCAATATTGGCCAGGCGCATGGGCTACCGCTCCTGCTTCTTGAGCAGCGCCGCGGCGAGCCCGATCAGGACCGGCCCGGCCAGCGCCAGCGGGAGAAAGGCGGCATGCAGGTCGGAGAAGTTAAGGGCCTTCGAAAAAGTGCCACGGGCGATGGTCAGGAAATGCGTGGTCGGGTAGATCTCGCCGATCAGTCGACCCATCCCTTCGAGGGACGAGACCGGGTCGATGATGCCCGAGAAGTTCGCCGCCGGCAGGATGGTGAGCACCGCCGTGCCGAAGATCGCCGCAATCTGGCTGCGCATGAAGGTGGAAATCAGCAGCCCCATGGCGGTGGCGGCGCAGACATAGAGCAGCGCCCCCGCCGCCAGCGTCAGAAAGCTGCCCTTCAGAGGCACACCGAAAACGGTCACCGCCAGCAGCGTGAGCAGCAGGAAGCTCAGGAAAGACAGCACCACGTAAGGGAGTTGCTTGCCAAGCAGGAATTCGAACCGCGTGGTTGGCGTGACGTAGAAGTTGGTGATCGAGCCGAGCTCTTTTTCGCGCACCACACTGAGCACCGCGAGCATGGCCGGGATCAGCATGAGCA
>JAXHVK010000238.1:0-1643 GCA_034211135.1 Pseudomonadota bacterium | reverse complement strand
CGACCTCGGTGCCAGCCCGTCTCCCCTTCCCAGCCACCCGATGATTATCCGATACGGTATCGGGTGGCTGGGAGGGGGAGACGGGCCGGAACAGCCCCAACTCCCAAAGGAGTTTAAATATGTCACGTCGTCGTCGTCCCGAGAAACGGGTCATTCTGCCGGATCCCAAGTTTGGTGATCAGGTTCTGTCGAAGTTCATGAACAACCTCATGCTGGACGGTAAGAAAGCCGTTGCAGAGGGCATCGTTTACAGTGCGCTTGATGTGGTTGAGGCGAAGGCCAAGGCCGATCCGGTGCAGCTGTTCCATGATGCGCTGAACAATGTGAAGCCGCAGGTTGAGGTCCGCTCGCGCCGTGTGGGTGGTGCAACGTATCAGGTTCCGGTCGAAGTCCGTCCCGAGCGTGCGCAGGCACTGGCCATCCGCTGGCTGATCTCTGCGGCTCGCGGTCGTCCGGAAACCACCATGTCGGCTCGTCTGTCGGGTGAGTTGATGGATGCTGCCAACAACCGTGGCAACGCCGTCAAGAAGCGCGAAGACACGCACCGCATGGCAGACGCCAACCGCGCCTTCTCGCATTACCGCTGGTAACTGGTTGTGGGCAGCGCGGGGCATGGTCTTTGCGCTGTCACAATCGTCACTATATGAGGCGCAACTTGACCTCGCCTCTTAAATCCAAGGAATTTTGATATGGCCCGCGAGTATCCGCTGGAGCGTTATCGCAATATCGGCATCATGGCGCACATTGATGCCGGCAAAACCACCACGACCGAGCGTATCCTTTACTACACCGGTAAGTCGTACAAGATCGGCGAAGTGCACGATGGTGCCGCGACGATGGACTGGATGGAGCAGGAGCAGGAGCGCGGGATCACGATCACCTCGGCTGCTACCACGACTTTCTGGACCGCCGAAGATCCGACCATGGACCCGATGTCGGCTCCGGGCGATCTGCGCGAAGGTCAGGAAAAGCACCGCATCAACATCATCGACACCCCCGGCCACGTTGACTTCACCATCGAAGTCGAGCGTTCGCTGCGTGTGCTCGACGGTGCGGTTGCCGTGTTTGACGGCGTTGCCGGCGTTGAGCCGCAGTCCGAAACCGTGTGGCGTCAGGCTGACAAGTACGGCGTTCCTCGCATGTGCTTCATCAACAAGCTCGACCGTACCGGTGCGGATTTCTACTACTGCGTCGACTCGATCGTAGAGCGTCTGGGTGCAACGCCGCTGGTGCTGTATCTTCCGGTTGGTGCGGAAAGTGATCTGCAGGGTGTTGTCGACCTCGTCGGTAACCGTGCGATCATCTGGGATAACGAGCAGCTGGGCGCCACGTACCAGCACACCGAAATCCCGGCTGACCTTGCTGACAAGGCCGCCGAATACCGCGAGAAGCTGATCGAGACCGCTGTCGAGCAAGACGACGAAGTCATGATGGCTTACCTCGAAGGTGAAATGCCTGACGTTGCCACGCTCAAGCGTCTTATCCGCAAGGGTACGATGGAGCGTGCGTTCGTTCCGGTTCTGTGTGGTTCGGCGTTTAAGAACAAGGGCGTTCAGCCGCTGCTCGACGCTGTTGTCGACTACATGCCGTCACCGCTCGACGTTCCGGCCATCGAAGGCATCATTCCGGACACCGAAGAAAAG
>JAXHVK010000237.1:0-1651 GCA_034211135.1 Pseudomonadota bacterium | reverse complement strand
GGCAACCGGATCGAAGTGTTGCGCGATGATGGGCTGCCGGTGCGCGTTATCTTTGATCGGGTGCCGCCTAATCTGCGCGCACGGCCCACTCTTTCTGTCACCCTGGACAGCAGCCGAGCAGGCACGCGGCCCGTATCGCTGCGTTATCTTTCAAGCGGGCTGGGCTGGAGCTCGGACTATGTCGCCTTGTATAATGAGCGGGATGGCTCGATTGATATGCAGGGCTGGGTAACGCTCACCAACAATTCTGGCACCACTTTCCATCAGGCGGATACGCTGTTGGTCGCGGGTAATCCCAATCGCGGCGGTGTGCGCGGTTTTGGCAATCGCGGAATGACCCGCGCCGGAACGGAAACCGCGGATAGGGAGCGTCTGGGCGATTTCTATCTCTATCCCATCAGTGGCCGGACAACGATCGCAAACGCCCAGACAAAGCAGGTCAGCTTCCTCGATGTGCAGGGTGTGCCCGCGAAAAAGGTCTATTCGATCAGCACAGGCTGGCAGCAGAACGATCAGAACCCGCGCAATGTTGCAACTTCGATCAGCTTTTCATCTTCGCGTGATCAGGGGCTGGGCGATGCGCTTCCGGCGGGCACGGTCCGGTTCTATCAGCGCGATAGTCAGGGCACTCCGCAATTCATCGGTGAGAACCGTATCGGTCACACGCCGATGGGCAGTGAGCTTTCGCTTGTGACAGGCGATGCGTTTGACGTGACGGTCCAGACCGAAGTCGAAAAGCGCGAACGCATCACTGAAAGTGAATGGCGAAAGTCCGAACGTTTCCGCGTTTACGATGCCGACGATGAACTGATCCGGCGCGGTGAGGTGGAGCGTTTGAAGCGCACCGACTATTTCCGCACCACGATGCGGTACACGCTCACCAATGGTAAGGACGAAGCGGTAGAGGTTGATCTCACCCAGACGGGCTTTGGCCGGTATTGGTGGGGGTATGACTATCGCGTTATCAGCGAAGATGTGCCGGGTGAGCAGGTCAATTACCAGAACCGAAAGTACAAGATCAGCGTGCCAGCCAATGGCAAGCGCGTTGTCCGTGTGACCTACCAGACCCGCTGGTAACCGGCGGAGCGGGATGATGCGGATAACCGCTCTTCTGATTCTGGCCCTTTCCTGGGCGGCGGCGCCTGCAACGATGGCGCGAGAGGTCGTCGATGCGTCCGATCCGCAGGATATCTCGGTCAGCATCTACCGTGATCCCAATCGCGGCACGGGGCAGGAATTGCAGCGCAACAATCCGCGCGGTTTTGCGATGGTCAGCGAAACGCGCACCGTCACGCTACCGGTGGGCGAATCCACCATCCGCTTTATCGGTGTTGCGGAAGGTATGGTGGCTGTCACCGCTATCGTAACCGGCCTGCCGGGCGGCACTATCGAGAAGAACCGCAATGCAGAACTGCTTTCACCAGCGGCTCTTGTAAACGGGGCGCTCGGCAATCGCGTCACCATCACCCGAACCAATCCGGGCACGGGCAAGGAGGTTTCGGAAGAAGCAATCGTGCGCACCCGCGCGGATGGTGGTCTCGTACTGCAAAGCTCCGTCGGATATGAGGTGGTGCGCTGCGCCGGCCTCCCTGAAAAGCTGACCTTCAACCGCGTGCCTGACGGTCTTTCTGCAAAGCCAGTCTACTCCGTC
>JAXHVK010000236.1:0-1768 GCA_034211135.1 Pseudomonadota bacterium | reverse complement strand
GGCCCGAGACGGGGTCTAAAGCCCCGTTGACGAGGCCTAGGCGGGTCTGGGTGCCCTCTAAAGCGGCCTGCCACCTGTCTCTATGGGTCTTGCGATCGGCGATATAGTGCAGCAGCTTGTGCGTCAGCCGATTGCCGCCCTTGTGGCTGATGAACTCCCAGAATTCATCCAGTTCGGCTGTGGTCGGTTGCGTGTTCGGGCCGAAGACTTCCGAGAAGCTTTTGCCGAAGCTCTTCCGGCTCATCAGCAGCCCCACCAGAAAGCCAAGCGGCGATATTCCAAGCTTCTGGATCGGGCGGGCACGGTGCTGGTCGGGGAAGATGCCGCCATTCAGGAACACCATCTTGCCGATCGCAAAGGGGTTGGCCGCTTCCAGATCGCGCGCCAGCAGCTCCTGACCCACTGATACGCCGTAATCGTGCACCAGCGCATCGCAATCCCTTACGCCGAGATGCTCCAGCAGGGCGCTTTGTAGATCGGTCTG
This sequence comes from Pseudomonadota bacterium, assembly GCA_034211135.1. GTDB lineage: Bacteria > Pseudomonadota > Alphaproteobacteria > Sphingomonadales > Sphingomonadaceae > Erythrobacter. The sequence continues at coordinate 1,284 of JAXHVK010000236.1, read as the reverse complement.
GCGATGGATCGAGTAGCCAGTGCGCGGTTTGTCGGACAGGCCAAAGCCGAGCATGTCGCAGGCAATCAGGCGGTGCCTTTTGCCCAACGTCTCCCAAACCGGCACCCAGTCCCAAGAGCAGGTCGGAAAGCCGTGTACCAACAGCAAAGGGCGCGCAGTCTCATCTCCGCCGGTCCAAAAGGCGATTTGATGGCCCTGAAAGGTGAAATAGTTGGCCTTTTGCCGCCATGTCTGCGTATCCATCGCGCGCGTCCCCTCGTTATCGCTTGCCATTCCACGCTAGTGGCGGCAGCGACGCGCGGGCAAATGAAATTTCAGACTTTGGAGTAGATGAATTGGGTTATCGGGTGGCAGTCGTCGGTGCGACAGGCAATGTCGGGCGCGAAATGATGCAGATCCTTGCCGAGCGCGAATTCCCGATTGAGGAAGTCGCAGTTGTGGCAAGTGGCCGTTCGCAAGGCACAGAGGTGGAATTCGGCGACACCGGCAAGATGCTCAAATGCAAGAATATCGAGCATTTTGACTGGGCCGGATGGGACATCGCCCTGTTCGCCGCCGGCAGTGGTCCGGCAAAGGAATACGCCCCCAAGGCGGCAGCGGCTGGCTGCGTCGTCATCGACAACTCTTCGCTCTACCGGATGGAGCCGGATGTTCCGCTGATCGTGCCTGAGGTTAACCCTGATGCGATTGACGATTATGCCAAGCGCAACATCATCGCCAACCCCAACTGCTCTACTGCGCAGCTGGTGGTGGCGCTCAAGCCGCTGCACGATGCCGCGACGATCAAGCGTGTTGTCGTTTCGACCTATCAGTCCGTTTCGGGCGCGGGCAAAGCGGGCATGGATGAATTGTTCGAACAGTCGCGCGCCATCTTTGTCGGCGATCCGGTTGAGCCTGCCACGTTTACGAAGCAGATCGCCTTTAACGTGATCCCGCATATCGACGTGTTCCTGGACGATGGATCGACCAAGGAAGAATGGAAGATGGTTGTCGAGACGAAGAAAATCCTCGACCCCAAAATCAAGCTGAACGCTACCTGCGTGCGTGTACCGGTGTTTGTAGGTCACTCCGAAGCGGTAAACATCGAATTTGAAAAGGAAATTAGCGCGGAACAGGCGCAGGAAATCCTTCGCGAAGCACCCGGCATCATGTTGATCGATAAGCGCGAAGACGAAGGCTATGTCACGCCGGTCGAAAGCGCAGGCGATGGCGCAACCTATATTAGCCGCGTTCGCGAAGACCCGACGGTCGAAAACGGCCTGACGCTGTGGTGTGTGTCCGACA
>JAXHVK010000235.1:0-1830 GCA_034211135.1 Pseudomonadota bacterium | reverse complement strand
GCGGCAGCGTGAGGTGCAGCGCGAGGCTGCCCGCGACCTCAAGGCGGCAGCTGGCACGTTCGGCCGGCGCGTGGCAGGGTCGTTTCGCGACGCCGGCGAGCGACATGCAGCGCGAGCAAGCGACAGAGGCGTCATTGTCCTGGGCAGGCGTGGTCGCGAGCAACCCGGCAGCAGCGGATCCGAGCGATGATACGGGCGGCAAACGCCAGTTCACGGTCGCGCCAGCGCATAGAGATGCGGTGCGCGCGCAGCAAGAGCAAGACAAGGATCTGCGGCACAGCGTGCGGCTGGGCGGCGCGGTACACGACGAGCACGGGATACTGCGCGACACGGCAGGCGCATTGCTGGTTCCGCTCGCAGGACGGCGTCGCGTAATGGAGCAGCTGCACGGCGAATCGCTGCACCAGGCCGGGCAGGCCATGCACAAGGCAGCAGCCGGATGGGTGGCGTGGCCAGGTATGCGAGCGGACCTCGACAAGTTCGCCAAGGAGTGCGCAGCATGCCAGCACCTCAAGCCGGTGCAAGATGAGTCGGGAGCGGGCGAGATGGCACACCAGCGCGCGCGCTTTCGGGAATGGCACCTGGACCTCGCCTTCTGCAAGCCGGAGGGGTCGGAGGAGCAAGCAGTCATCTTCACGGCGATGGAGGACGCGACAGGCTACCTCGTGAACGAGGTGCTGGTGTCGAAGGAGCCACCGGTCGTCCTGTCTGCGTTCGCACGCCTCGTCTGGCACTTCTCCGGCCAGCAGGTGCAAGTGATCCGGGTCGACAAGGGTACGGAGTTCCAAGGTCTGTTCCGAAAGGGGGTTGAACAGCTGGGCATCGAGGTCAAGGACACACCAGTCGGCGACAACAACTCAATCGGACGGCTCGAGCGGTCGCACGCGGAGCTCAAGAAGGCACTGCGACGGCGGGCAATGGAGCACCCGGGTACGGGCGTAAGCGAACATGTGCCAGGAGTGACGGCGGCCATGAACGCGGCAAAGGCGCCAGGACAGACGGTCAGCCCATGGGAGGCACTGTTCGGCCTGCCACCGCAGCCATCGCCAGCACTGGCACCGCTCATCGTGGCGCACTCGCTCGAAGCGGCAACTGCGGCAGAGCTGGCATGGTCAGTGGGTGCGAGCGCAGACGGCGCAGCAAGGGACATGGCGCGGGTGCGAGATGAGCGATCGGCCAAGGTGGGCCAGCTCAGCGAGCCAGGCCTGACACTACACGAGGGTGACCTCCTGCGCTACCAGCCGCGGAACGGCATGGGCCTGACGGGCGGAGCCATCGCGTACGGGCCGTACTTTGTCACGCGGGTGCACCCCAATCGCACAGTCGACCTCGCACCGGCGGACGTTCCTTGGGAAACGATTCAAGGTTTGACCAAGGATGGGTCGGCGAAGCCAGGCAAGGACTGGCAGCTGCGAGTGGCAATCAGGTCGGTCGCAAAGTGGTGCGGACCTGTCGTGCCGGGCGAGACGCCGATTCTTCTTCCCAAGTCAGCCGAGAAGGCTCGTGGCAAGGCCGTGAAGGACGCCAAGGCTGAGACGGACAAGCTGACTCGCGCCAAGAAGAAGGCGGAGCATGCGGTTGTCAAGAGCAAGCTCAGCGCAGTGGACGAACGTGCCAAGACCGAGTTGAAGCGGATGCGAAGCCGCTTGGCCGAGATCAACCGCATGAAGAAGGCGGATCTGACGAAGCACGCTGCAGAGAAGAGCAAGCTGCAGGCGGCGATTGGTCGGGCCAAACGCGCAACCAAGCGAGCCGCATCGTAGGGTCGGTTACCGACCTCGTCCTCGTTCATTGGCGCGAGGTAGTGACATACCGCGATGACCCGTGAGG
>JAXHVK010000234.1:0-1852 GCA_034211135.1 Pseudomonadota bacterium | reverse complement strand
TTATAAAGCAACCCTGCTGGACGGAAGCGAGACTATCGTGAAAATCCGCCGACCCGACATGGCGTCGAGGATCGAGGCGGACATGAGGCTGTTGACACGGCTCGCCGGCCTTGCCGAGCGTCGTTCAAGCGACATTGCCCGCTATCGACCCGTGGAATTCCTTCAGACTTTCGGAAAGAATTTAGCTCGGGAAATGGACCTGGCGGCTGAAGCACGCGCCTGTGAACGGATTGGCGGTTATCTGGAGATGCTTGGGGTGAAAACCCCGGAGATCCACTGGGAACTCACCGGTATGACGATCAATGTGCAGGAAAATCTGGTCGGAAAGCCTGCGTCGCGTCACCCGACAACTGATCCGGCACAGAATGCCCAGTTCGCCAAATGCTATGCTGACGCAGTGCTGCGGATGATCCTTCTCAATGGAGAGTTTCATGGTGATCCGCATCCCGGCAACGTCTTCTGGATGGAAGGGAACCAGGTAGGCTTCATCGATTTCGGCTCGGTCGGCTTTCTCAGCGGCGCGCGGCGTCAGGAAATCGTCCGCCTGATTTTTGCTATCGCGAACGATCAGATAGACAAGGTGGCCGATCTGCTGCTCGACTGGGCAGGCAATCCACTCGTGGACCGCGCGCAATTGGTGATGGATCTGGTTGAGCTGATCGAGGAATTTCGCGGCACAGCTCTTGCGGGGATTGAATTCTCAGCAATCTTCGATCGGGTTTTCGGATTGTTGCGCGATTATCGCCTCGTATTGCCGCCCGACCTCGCTATTTTGCTGCGTACCTTGCTGACCGCAGAGGGCTTCGTTCGCTCTTTGGCGCCGGACTACAATATCGCCGAAGAAACGAAGCCGATCGTGATGCAATTGTTTGCCGAGCGATTTTCGATCGGAGCCGCGCGGGATCATTTAGCCAAGGTCCGCAGTGGGCTGCTTGATTTCTCGGCATCGCTGCCCGAGCTAATCGAGAACGTTGCCTCGGTCGCTCGATCAGGTACGATTCAGGTATCCATCGACCCAGCCAGCCTGAACCATCTGACGCGGGAACAGGACCGCAGCACCCCCGTCAAGGGTCCCGTGGTCGCCGCGTTGATCGTCTCTGCCGCATTGCTGGCCGACCAATCATTGATTCTGGCAGGAATTGTTCTGGCTTTCGCGGGAATAGCACTCATTCCTAGATGGAACTGATAAGACCATACGCGGTGAACGCTTCGATCACGGCCGCCCGGCACCGATATTGGCTACATCAAGGGAGAAGAGTGGAAATGACCGAACAGAAACCTGCCGAGGCGGTGCCTGCCGCCACCATGCTGCTGGTGCGGGATGAACCGGAGTTTCAGGTTCTCATGGTGAAGCGACATCATCAGATAGACTTCGCATCTGGAGCACTGGTCTTCCCCGGCGGGAAACCCCACTCCGATGATTCTTTGGAGGAATGGGCTGCTTACTCTGACGGGTGGGATCAGGTCGATACGACCCAGAGGATTTTGAAGATCGCTGCAATTCGCGAAGCTTACGAGGAGGCTGGCATTTTGCTGGCGGTCAACCGCGATGGCAGCCCTTTCGAAGGGGCCTGTGACCCGGACAGCCGCAGGGCAGTCGAACAGGGGGAAAGATCGTTCCTCGATGTCGTCCGGGAGTCCGATGTGATCTTGCGGCTCGACAGCCTCACCGATTTTGCCCGGTGGATTACCCCGGTCTTCATGAAGAAACGGTTCGACACCTGGTTCTTCGTCGCTCGAGCCCCCGAATGCCAAGTTGCCGCGTGCGATGGCTATGAGACGGTGGATGCCGAATGGCTGTCACCAAATCGTGCTCTGGAGATGGGGCAATCGGGCGAGCGCACGGTTATTT
>JAXHVK010000233.1:0-1895 GCA_034211135.1 Pseudomonadota bacterium | reverse complement strand
TCAAGCGCAGCCGCAGCCACTTTCGCCTGCTTCAGCCACATGAAGCCGAGGGTAACGATGCCCATGATGTGCATGTAGTGGTGTGCACCCGCGCCAAGGTGGTTCGGGTTCGCCATGGCGTTCTGCATGAACCACATGGTCGCAGCCTTCTGCTCGCCAAGAGCCTTTTCAACCTTCTCGGCGATTTCCGCGTGGCCTTCGATTTCCTTGGCTGATGCGATTTCTTCGTCGACAGCGGCGAAGAACGCCTGGATTGCGCGGCCACCCTTCGATGCGAGCTTACGACCGCAAAGGTCCATCGCCTGCACGCCATTGGTGCCTTCGTAGATCATGGCGATACGGCTATCGCGCACGAACTGCTCCATACCCCATTCCTTGACGTAGCCGTGCCCGCCATAGACCTGCTGCATGTTGTTTGCGATGTCATAGCCCTTGTCGGTGCCGTAACCCTTGATCACCGGGGTCATCAGACCGATCAGGTCGTCAGCAAGCTGGCGCTCTTCCTCGGTCTGCGCCTTGTGCGACAGGTCAACCTGAAGCGCACCCCACAGGCAAAGCGCACGCATGCCTTCGTTAAAGACCTTCGCGTCCATCAGCATACGGCGAACATCGGGGTGAACGAAGATCGGATCGGCCTTCGCTTCGGGTTCTGCCGGACCGCTGAGGGCGCGACCCTGACGACGATCAAGAGCGTAGGTGACAGCGTTCTGATATGCCACTTCGGCCTGTGCCAGACCCTGAAGGCCGACACCGAGACGCGCAGCGTTCATCATCACGAACATTGCGGCAAGGCCCTTGTTCTCTTCACCGACGAGCCAGCCTTTGGCGCCATCGTAGTTGAGAACGCAGGTTGCGTTGCCGTGGATGCCCATCTTCTTTTCGATTGAACCGCAGCTGACACCGTTACGCTCACCCGGCTCACCATTTTCATCGAGGATGAATTTGGGGACCACGAACAGCGAAATGCCTTTCGAGCTATCCGGCGCACCCGGCGTTTTCGCGAGCACGAGGTGGATGATGTTGCTGGTCAGATCATGCTCACCGGCGGAGATGAAGATCTTGGTGCCGGTGATGGCGTAAGAACCGTCAGCCTGCGGCTCTGCCTTGGTGCGGATCATGCCCAGATCGGTACCGCAATGCGGCTCCGTCAGGTTCATGGTGCCAGACCATTCGCCCGAAATCATCTTCGGCAGGTAAAGCGCCTTCTGCTCGTCGCTACCGGCAGCCTGAAGGGCGGAGGCAGCACCGTTGGTAAGGCCCGGATACATGGCGAAAGCCTGGTTTGCGGTGCCGATATACTCTTCAAACGCAAAGCCCAGCACGTGCGGCAGGCCCTGACCGCCGAACTCTTCGGGACCGGTCAAAGTCGTCCAACCGCCTTCGATCAGCTGCGTGTACGCTTCCTTGAAACCGTCCGGCGTCGTGACACTTGCGTCATCATGACGGGTACAGCCCTGTTCATCACCGATCTGGTTGAGCGGCGCGAGCACTTCCGAACAGAACTTGCCCGCTTCGGTCACAACAGCTTCGATCATGTCAGGCGTGGCATTTTCAAAACCCGGCAGATTGCCGTAACTGGAGAGGTCCAGCATTTCGTTGATGACAAAACGCGTGTCGCGTGTCGGTGCGGTGTAGGTTGGCATCTCGTGATCCCTTTGAATGCGTTTGAACGTAGTCGGTTTTCAGTGAGGTCGATCAGCTCAGATTGAGCTGTTCAATCTCACTGACAAAGTCGGTGAGCTCGTTGATCGAGCTATCAATGTCGGCGCGCTGCTCTTTCAACTTGGCGATGTGTGCCTTGCACTTTTCAACCGTCACGCGGCGTTGTTCGACGCGGCCATCGTCGAGGTCGTAAAGGTCGATCATTTCGCGGATTTCAGTCAGGCTGAAACCAA
>JAXHVK010000232.1:0-1960 GCA_034211135.1 Pseudomonadota bacterium | reverse complement strand
CCCGATCAAGTGGAAGATCAATTTTATCAGGCGCGCAAGAAGCTTGGAGACGAAGCACCACTGCTTCCTCAAGGTGTGCGTGGCCCGCTCATAAATGATGAATATTCCGACGTCTTCTTCGCGTTGTTTCAGTTGCAGGCCGACGGAATGCCGCACCACGAGCTTGTGGATGAGGCGGAGCGCCTGCGTGGACGTTATCTTGGCGTTGAGGGCGTAACGAAGGTCAACATTATTGGCGAGCAGCCGCAGCGCATCTTTATCGAGATCAACAATGCGCGTCTGGCAACGCTGGGGCTGGGCGTCGATGCCGTCGCCGCCGCGATCGGCGAACAGAACCTTGTCGTGCCAGCGGGCCGCCTTGAGACCGGCAGCAAGTCGCTGCGCCTCACGACCACGAGCGATTTCGATGATATCGAAGCCGTTCGCGCGACCCCCATTGCTGTTGAAGGCCGCTCGATCAGGCTTGGCGATATCGCCACTATCGAACGCGGTTATGAAGATCCCTCGCGCTTCAAGGTCCGCCATGCAGGTGCGCCAGCACTCACCCTCGGCGTAGTCATGCAGCCTGGTTTCAACGGACTGGACCTTGGAGACAATCTCGCAGCGGAAACCAAAGCGATCCAGGACGAGCTGCCGCTCGGCATGTCGCTCACCCAGATCGCCGATCAGGCGGAGAATATCGACAAAGCCTATTCGGAATTCATGACCAAATTCGTCGCGGCGCTCGCGGTCGTGATGATCGTCAGTTTCCTCTCGCTCGGCTTCCGCGTCGGGCTGGTGGTCGCTGCCGCAGTACCGCTCACGCTCGCCGCAGTCTTCGTCATCATGCTTGGGGTCGACCGCGACTTCGACCGGATTACACTCGGCGCGCTCATCTTGTCGCTCGGCCTTTTAGTCGATGATGCGATCATCGCGATCGAGATGATGGTCGTGAAGATGGAGGAGGGCTTCGACCGGGTGGCGGCAGCCACCTTTGCATGGGGCGCGACCGCCGCGCCGATGCTCACAGGCACGCTTGTGACCGTGGTCGGCTTTCTCGCCATCGGCTTCGCGCCATCGAGCGCAGGCGAATATGCCGGCAACATCTTCTGGATCGTCGCCTTTGCGCTTCTCGTATCCTGGGTCGTCGCGGTCTACTTCACGCCCTATCTCGGCGTGAAGATGCTCCCTGAAATCGAACCGGTCGAAGGCGGGCATGATGCGATCTACGATTCCAAGAACTACCGCAAATTGCGCAGCGCCATCGTCCAGTGCGTCAAGAAGCGCGGGCTCGTCGTCGCGGCGGTCGTCGGCGCGTTCTTCCTGTGCGCAGGTCTCATGGCGACGGTCGTTCCGCAGCAATTCTTCCCTAGCTCGGATCGCGGCGAAGCGATTGTGGAAGTCTATCTTCCCAAGGGCTCGAGCATCGAGGCGACAACTGACGTCGTCGAGGAAATCGAAGGCGAACTTGCCAAGCTTGAGGAAGCCGAAACGATCGACTCCTTCGTTGGAGCCGGGGCCCCGCGCTTCTTCCTCTCGCTCGACCCTGAGCTTCCCGATCCCGCCTTCGCGAAGATCGTCGTCGCCACCACGTCCCCGGAAAACCGTGACGCGGTCATGGACCATGTCGATGCGCTCGCCGCCGAAGGGCGGTTCCCGGCGGCGCGTGTGCGGACCACGCGCCTTCTCTATGGACCGCCGGTCAAATTCCCAGTCGCCTTCCGCGTCTCCGGCCCAGACATCGATGTTCTCCGCGATCTCTCGGACCAGGTTGCGCAAATCATGCGCGAGACCGATGGTACCGTTCAGGTCAACACCGATTGGGGCAACCGCGCACCCGCTTTGCGCCTCAATTTCAACGAGGATCGCCTGCGCCAAATCGGCCTGACCCCAGCATCGGTAGCGCGCCAGGTCGGCGGGTTGATCAATGGAACGATCGTGTCCGAAGCGCGGATCGGAACCCGCAATGTCGGTGTCGTCC
>JAXHVK010000231.1:0-2128 GCA_034211135.1 Pseudomonadota bacterium | reverse complement strand
CCGCAGCTGGCGTTGTCACACGCGATTATGAAACGGTTGACGGTCGCCGCGCTTCGGAAGTCTATTTCGAAAATGCCAGTGTGCCCGCAGACGCGCTGATCGGGAAAGAAGGCGCGGCCCTCCCCCTGATTGAGCGGGTGACGGACGAAGCCATCGCGGCACTTTGCGCAGAGGCGTGTGGCGCGATGAAAGTTGCCCATGCGATGACGCTGGAATATTCGAAGCAGCGCAAGCAGTTTGGCGTTCCGATCGGCAAATTCCAGGTGCTCCAGCACCGCATGGTCGACATGTACACGGCTTACGAAACCTCGGTTTCGCTGACCTATCTCGCCACGCTGAAACTGGATGAGCCGGACAATGAACGCAAACGCCACGTTTCCGCCGCCAAGGTCGGCGTGGGTCAGGCGGCGCGTTACATCGGGCAGGATGCAGTGCAGATCCACGGCGGCAACGGCGTGACCGATGAATACGCAATCGGGCACTATTTCAAGCGTCTGACCGTGTTCGATTCCGAATTCGGCAATGTCGACCATCACATGAAGCGCCACATCGCTTTGAGCTGATCGACAAAGCCATCAGCATACAATTTCTAAGTGTGCTGAACGACAATCGGAGAGCGCCCGTACCGGCATCACGCTGGTACGGGCGCTTCCATTTTGCGTTTGTGTAAAAAAGCCGAATGCGCAGATTAGCTAGTCAAGCGACGGGCCATAAACCTTCGCGTCCAGGGTGCGGGTGGAGCGCGCAGATGCCTCGGGAGCGCGATCCCAGTCAGAGACTTTCCCGCTAACCCGTTCATAATTGACCATTGGGTCGTAAAGCGGGCCATCTGTCTCAAGGTTCAGATCGCGGGCCTCAGCGCGCCCCATGGCAGCAAGGAGGCTGAACCCCGCGACATATGCGTTGCGACGCGCGGTGACGAGGTTCACTCGCGACTGCAGCAATTCCTGCTCCGCATTCAACACGTCCAGGATCGTGCGGTTGCCAATCGAGTTTTCCGCACGCACCCCCTCAAGGCTCAGCTTGGCAGCGTCGACGGCAACCAGCGAGCTTTCGATGACCGCATTGGATGCCTTCCAGTCTGCGTAGGATGCACGCACTTGTGCGATTACGCTGCGTTCTGCGGCAATCACATTTTCAAGCGCACTAGTTTCGCGCGCACTGGCCTGTCGCTGGCGAGCAGCAACTGCTCCGCCATTAAACAGCGGGATAGTCAATCGCACGCCGACATTGGCAGTCGTTTCCGCTTGCACAAAGTCGGCTGCAATCGGCCCGCCCAGCGTTCCGAAGAAGTCGGAGTAATCGACATTCGCAAAAGCCGAGACGCTCGGCAGGCGCCCTGCCCCGGCGGCCTTGGTATCAAATCCGGCTGCTTCTGCCCGCTCCTTTGCGGCGATCAGGTCGGGATTGTTTTCCAATGCCGTGACGACTGCCTCTCCCACAGTATCGGGAAAACCCATAAGCGGCGGCGGCGGGGAAAGCTGTTCGGGAGCTTTGCCAACGAAGCGCAGATATGTTTCTTGAGCACCCCTTAAATTGGCTTGCGCCGTGCGCAGATCACCTTGCGCGATAGCGAGGCGCGACCGCGATTGCGCCACATCGGTCAGCGTCAAATCGCCAAGCTCCTGACGGCTGCTGGTCGTATTGAGGTTGGTTTCGAGAACCGAAACCTGATTAGCCGCCAGTTGAGCCAGCGCCTCGGTGCGCAGGACATCCATATATGCCGCCACGACCTGGCTGAAGACTTGCGCTTCGACCCCGCGCAAATCGGCGCGGCTGGCAGAGCTTCGCTCTTTTGCGGCGAGGATGGCATTTTTGACGCCGCCGCCTGAATAGATCGGGATCAGAACCTGACCGTTAATGCCAAGATTGCGTTCAGGCGCTGTGAACTGGTTGGCTGACTGGCGAACGAATTCGACATGCGTTGCTGTCGCATTGGCCGAAGGCAGACCGGGCGCCCGCTGAATGGGGACTTCCTCATCACCGGCGCGCGTATCGGCTCTGGCCGCGTTCAGCGCGGGCGATGTGGCGTATGCCAATGCCAGCGCATCCCGCAGGTCATCGGCATGGGCCGTCGTTGCGGTCATCAGACAGGCAGCGGTAATTGCGGCGCTGGAGAATGACTTAA
>JAXHVK010000230.1:0-2142 GCA_034211135.1 Pseudomonadota bacterium | reverse complement strand
GCGATGCTGCGCCGTCACTGCGAGGCGCAGCATCGCGAGATGCTGGATCAGGTGATGGCGATGGCAGGGATTGAGCCGGATATCGACCTTGACCTGATGCAGCCGGGGCAAAGCCTCGATGCCCTGTCATCGCGCATCATCACCCGCTTTGGCGAGACATTGGACGCTGAAAAGCCGGACCGCGTTCTGGTTCATGGCGATACGCTGACAACGATGATGGCAACGCTTGCCTGCTATTTCCGCCGTATTCCGGTCGGTCATGTCGAAGCGGGCCTGCGCAGCGGCGATATCTATGCGCCCTGGCCCGAAGAGGTGAACCGCAAGGTGACAGGGGCAGTGGCAGACATGCACTTCGCCCCCACTCAAAACGCGGCAGACGCGCTGCGACGCGAGAATGTCAGCGAAAGCGCGATCCACATCACAGGCAATACTGTGATTGACGCATTGCTGGCCGCACGGGCGAAGATCGCGGCTGATCCCTCGCTTGCGCCCGCTATCGCTCCGCTGAAACAGCGTTTTGCAGGCAAGCGGATCATCGCCGTCACCGCACACCGGCGCGAGAATTTTGGCGAGGGAATGCAGGAAATCGCAGCGGCCCTAACCCAACTTGCCAAGCGCGAAGATACAGCTCTGATCTACCCCATGCATCCCAATCCGAACGTCGCACAGATGATGCGCCCGGCGCTCGGCGATATTGCCAATGTCGCGCTGATCGAGCCGCTCGACTACCTCGATTTTGTCGCGATGATGGAAGCGGCGGATATTGTACTGACGGATTCCGGCGGCATTCAGGAAGAGGCACCCAGCCTTGGCAAGCCGGTTCTGGTGATGCGCGATACGACGGAGAGGCCCGAAGGTGTGGCTGCGGGAACCGCTCTACTCGTCGGCGCAAACAAGGACCGGATCGTTGGCGAAGTGACCAGGCTTCTGGACGATCAGCGTGCCTATGAAGAAATGTCGCACGCACACAATCCCTATGGTGACGGGCAGGCGAGCGACCGGATCACGCAGGCGTTGCGCGATTTTCACCTCGGGTAAGGCGACGGTTCAGGGGCGTTTGCGCACCAGACTGATATAGAAAAGACTGGCGACAATCGCCGCTACAGTGCTGCCAGTATCGACCAGCCAATTGAGCTTTAGCCCGTAAAGCAGCTTGTCAATCGGACTAAGCGAAATCATGCGCAGCGTGACCAGAAGGATCATCGCTCCGCCACTTGCTGCGCCAGCGATAGCTGCGAAATTCCTGCGTCCCTGCAATCCGCGTCCAAAGCGGAAAAACTGCCATGCGATGACTGCAAAAACGAGGGCCACAACCGCAGCCGCAACCGGCCTCTGGTAAGTTCTGCGATCATCATATTGACCCTGCTCTCGCATCCAGCCGCGAATGGTGTCGCGCAGATATTCCTCAGCGCCTGTCAGTCGCCATGCAATCAGGCCGACGAACAACAGGGCAAGGCACAGCCAGACAGTCTTGTGCCAGTTTTGCTGCCTGAATTTCGCCGACGTGAAAAACGCTCCAACGCAGGCCAGCACGGCCAGCGCATACAAAGCGCTGACGGCCATGCTCAGCAAGTTGGGACCATCACCCATCGTTCCATTTCACCCGTTCGGTTGCGTATCATCTCAGCACTAACGCGCACTGCCCGCAATTCAACTGTGCCGATCGTTCAACCTTCGGCGAAAAGCCAAGCAACCTCAGGCATGAAGCCACACATTATGTTGCACTGCGGGATTTCAACGTCTAAGGGAAAACCACTATTTAGGGAGGGGCTGCGTGAAGGCAGAAATTATGAAGCGTCGTTTTTCAACCGGACTTCTGACGATTGCAACGGCGGGGCTTGCCGCTTGCGCCTCTACACCAGAACCGATCATCGGTGCGGCAGTCACTCAGCCGCGCGCAGATCTGGGTCAGGCGGAATTTACCTATGCCCGCTCGACGACATATTTGCTGCGTCCTTCGGACAAGATTTCGCTGAATGTTTTCCGCGAACCGGACTTCTCTCTCGAAGAAGTGCAGATCGGCGTCGAAGGCAACATTTCCGTCCCGCTGCTCGGCTCGATTCCTGCAGCTGGCATGACCGCAAGCCAATTTGAGAAAGACGTTACGCGTCGCCTGACCGCAGCCGGTCTAAAGACCCCGAT
>JAXHVK010000229.1:0-2179 GCA_034211135.1 Pseudomonadota bacterium | reverse complement strand
TAGCGCCTCCGGGGTCACATCGCGCCCTGTCAGGCCGGTGCCGCCGGTTGAGATGATGGCATCAATATCCGCAGCGTCGATCCAGCGTTCGAATTGAGCTGCCAGAAGTTCAGCATCGTCTTTTACTATAGTGCGTGCCGCCAGTGTGTGCCCAGCTTCCTCCACGCGCGCGGCGAGGATATCGCCGGACGTATCATTTTCGGTGGTTCGGGTGTCTGAGACTGTCAGGACCGCGATGTTGATCGGGACAAACTGCTTTTCCAGATCAATCGCCATCTGATCTCACACTCCTTAATCGCGCCACTGCGCATGGGCTGTTCGCACCGCGGACATGGCCGGGAAATCCGGCCAGCGACCTTGCGCCAGCGCTCTGCGCGACGGGGATGGCGCACCGGCTGCACGTTCATACATCCAGTAATTGCGCATGACGATGGCGACGTAGCCGCGCGTTTCCCAGTAAGGGATGGACTCCATCCACAACAACGGATCGTTCTGGTCGTTGATTTCGGTGTTCCAGCGGCTGACTGGCGTGAGACCTGCATTATACGCAGCCATGATTTTGGGCAGCTTACCCTCAGTCGCGTGGCTGTCGCGCAGCATTTCCAAATGCTGCTGGCCATAGGTGAGATTTACCTCGGGATCGTTGAGGTCTGCGTAGCTGGCACCCAGGTTCAGACTGCGATTGTGATCGCGGGCTGTGCCCGGCATGATCTGCATCAGCCCGCGTGCATTGGCCGGGCTAACTGCTCCCGCGCGGAAATTGGACTCTTGAAGAGCATGCGCAAATGCCAGCGCCGGGTCCACACGCCAGCCGGTTTTTGGTCGCCAGCTCGCTACGGGATAGCGAAGGGAACGGTCACTCTGCATTCCGTAAGGTGCGTTGTGAGCCATAAACAATTGCGTCGAAGGCAGACCAAGTTCTCTGGCCAAGCGGGCGATGGAATCAAACCCGCGTGGATTGCCAATGCGCGCCTCATGACGGAGCACTTCATCGGCGAGCGAATTGCGCCCGATTTCCGACAGAGCAGCAGCTATACGAACGTTGGGTCTGGTAGAAATCAGGTCCCAGTCATTCCCATTAAAGCGCAGCGTTTCTCTTGGCGTCGAAGGCTCGAGGCCAAGCTGGTCACTCGCCAGCATTCCATAAAGGGTTTCATCGTAACGGGCGGCCGCCGAAAGATGTTCTTGCGCCTGGCCCGGTTCACGGCAACGGATCAGAGAACGATGTGCCCAGTAATGGGCAGCCGAAGTCAGCTCGACATTGGTGGATTGCTGTGCCGCCCGTGCGAAACTTTCCGATGCCAGAGCGCAATAGCCCATCCGCCATGCAGCAAGTCCGGCGACCCATTCGCCTTCGGCCACCCAGGCACCGCTGCCTTCCGAAACGCTTTCAGCCAAAGCGAGAGCGTTGGCGTCGTCATTCTCGATGTAAAAGCTCCACGCGACGCGCTGACGCCATTCAGCACGGGCTTCGGAACTGAGTTGCGGATCGACTTCCAGCAGCGCTTCGTAAGCGGCGTGCGGGTTATCGTTCTTGATCCCGTCGAGGATTAGGGAGCGCGTCGCCTCTGGCATAGTACCATCGCGAACGGAACGAGGGCGGATGCGTTTCGAAGCAGACGGCTGCCGGCGAAAACCCTGCGCGCCGGGGAACTGCGGCAGGTAATCGAGGCCTCGCTTTGCACCCATACGGCCCAGCTGTTCCGACTGAGGCAAATGCACACCCGATTGGAACCAGTCAGCAATCCGCTCTGCGCTGATCTTGGGGCTTTTGGCGTGTGTGAAATACTCCGCCGCTGCAATCTGATGGAGCAGGCCTCCGCGAGTTTCGCGTAGCAGCTCGTCAACTTTGCCCCACTCGTGCGAGTCTATCGCGTCGAACAGATCGCCATATTGCTCGCGCTCCCGCTGCGACAGTACCGCCGGAACTGTATTCGCCGTGCCAATCGTCGCACGATCATAATGCGCGGCCATGCTGCCAGCCACAGCGCCATCCTGCGCTGACGCTGCAAAAGGTGTACCGAGGGCAACGGCGAGAATTACGGTTTTCAGTGCGGGGCGGGATACAGATTTCATTCGTTTCGCTGTCACGCGTTGGGGGCTGACCATTCAATCCATCTCCGCCAGAACCGGGCTTTGAGCTGGGGCATTCCCATGAGGCTTTCCAGCCCCTTGCTCA
>JAXHVK010000228.1:0-2211 GCA_034211135.1 Pseudomonadota bacterium | reverse complement strand
GTCTTGAAGACACGCTGGGCAGGAACGGCGTGACTTCGAACTATCGTTATGATCTTGCACCCTACACTTGGGAGCTCGTGCAGGGCCTGCAAAAGGGGCGCGCCATTTTCAGCCAGCCTCCGATGCCGATCAAATGCGCTGGTGCGCCGCAAAAGGCGATGTACCTGTCCTGCGATCATTGGCTGCGTGCGGGTGTGCTCGATCGGATCGAAGTCGATTTCTGCAACGCTGGCGGCGCATTGTTCGGTGTGGCCGACTACGTCCCCGCCTTGATGAGCTACATCGAAAAGTACGGTGTCGATCTTCAGCTTGGCAGCACTCTGATGGCAGTCGATGGGTCTTCAAAAACTGCGGTTTTCAAAACCGAGCAAGGCGAAGAGACACGCGAATTTGATATGTTGCACGTCGTCCCGCCTCAGGTCGCTCCGCAATTTCTTGCTGACAGCCCGCTCGCCGCCGAAAGCGGCTTTACCGATGTCGATCAGCACACGCTTCGTCACAACACCTACCACAATGTCTTTGGCCTTGGTGATGCAGGGTCGATGCCCAATGCAAAGACGGCAGCCGCTGCGCGCAAGCAAGCGCCGATTGTCACGGTGAACCTGTTGCAGCATCTGGACGGGCATGGTCCCAAGGCAGGGTATGACGGCTACGGTTCGTGTCCGCTTACTGTTGAGCGCGGCAAGATCGTGCTCGCCGAGTTTGGCTACGGCGGAAAGCTTGATCCGAGTTTTCCCAGCTGGCTGATCGACGGGACAAAGCCGCAGCGGCTTTCCTGGATGCTTAAGGCTGATGCGCTACCGTGGATCTATTGGAACGGGATGTTGAAAGGCCGTGAATGGATGGCCGGTCCCGGCAATATGATCGCGCAATAGGGCGAACACCGGGGCAAGACGACATGTTATCGCGCTTCTTTCCGATCCTTGAATGGGGGCGGAGCTATAACCGCACTATCCTGACCGACGATCTTATGGCGGCGGTGATTGTGACGATCATGCTGATTCCGCAAAGCCTCGCCTATGCGTTGCTTGCGGGACTGCCACCGGTTGTGGGTCTTTACGCTTCGATCCTGCCACTTGTCCTCTACGCGGTCTTCGGAACCAGCCGCACGCTGGCTGTCGGACCGGTTGCAGTGATTTCCTTGATCACAGCGTCGGCAGCCGGGGCGGTCGCGCAGCAGGGCACAGCTGACTATCTCGAAGCCGCGATCACATTAGCCATGCTTTCTGGTGTTATGCTGGCTGTCCTTGGCCTTCTGCGTGCGGGTTTTCTCGCAAACCTGCTCTCTCATCCCGTGATTAGCGGTTTCATCACAGCCTCAGGCATCTTGATCGCGACAAGCCAGATCAAACACATTCTGGGCGTGTCAGCTGGAGGCGATAACTGGCCCGAAATGCTGGGGTCGCTCGCGGAAGCCATCGGCGAGACCAATGTCTGGACGCTCGCCATTGGCATCCCGGCGACACTATTCCTCTTCTGGGTGCGCAAGGGCGCAAAACCCGCTTTGCAGCGCCTCGGTCTACCCGAACGCGCTGCGGATATGACCGCGAAAGCAGGTCCGGTCGTCGCGGTTGCCTTGACGATCTTGGCCGTGATTGTGCTTCGCCTCGATGAAAGGGGCGTCAGTCTTGTCGGTGCTATCCCGCAAGGCCTGCCTCCCTTCGCTGCACCTAGCACCGATCTTGCGCTTATTGAGAAGCTGTGGGTGCCCGCCCTGCTAATCTCAATCATCGGTTTTGTCGAAAGCGTCTCGGTCGCCCAAACCCTCGCCGCAAAACGTCGCCAACGCATTGCACCTGACCAGGAACTGATCGGGCTTGGCGCCGCCAACATCGCAAGCGCGTTTTCCGGCGGCTATCCGGTGACAGGCGGCTTTGCGCGTTCAGCCGTCAATTTCGACGCGGGTGCCAAGACCCCCGCCGCCGGAGCGTACACCGCTATCGGGATTGCTCTTGCCACACTTTTCCTGACGCCGCTTCTGTTCAGCCTGCCTATTGCGACACTTGCGGCGACAATCATCGTGGCGGTGTTGAGTCTTGTCGATCTGAAGACACCGGGGCAGCTATGGCGCTATTCCAAGGCTGATTTTGCGGCTCATGTCGCGACCATCGGAATTACGCTGCTTGCCGGTGTAGAAATGGGCGTGATCTCCGGTGTCGCGGTCGGCCTGCTGCTATATCTGTGGCGCGCGAGCCGCCCTCACGCGGCGAT
>JAXHVK010000227.1:0-2256 GCA_034211135.1 Pseudomonadota bacterium | reverse complement strand
CGCAATCGCTCCAACCGGAACGCTAACAGGGCCAGCCCCTGATGTCGTCGGCATCACCCCGACAGCGCATGGAGACGCGCCGTCAAAGTCAAATCCGTTGGGATAGTGGATGTAATTGACTAGGAACTGCGCAGTGTGGCTGTGAATCGGCTCAGGCCAGAAAATCCGCTGCCAGCCATCCGGGTCTGTGACCAGGGTGAAGCTTTCCCGGGGCAATTCGTACATCCCGCAAAAATCGCTCAGGATTTTCTCAAGATCATCGAGCGCCCAGCCCGACACCAGCACATGCCCGCTGTCCAGATCAGCTTCGTCTGGCTGCGATGATGATGGCAGCCGCGGCAATTTACCGTTTACGGCTGCTCTGATGAGGATAAATCCGCCGATCACCAAGGCGGGCACAATCACCTGCCAGACGAACGAACCACTCACGATTTATCGCTACCGCCCGAATAGTTTCCGCCCCCGCCGCGATTGGCATTGTAGGGGTTTTTCGGGCTCTTCAGCACCACTCGCACCGGCACTGCATCAAATCCCAGCTTTGCGCGGATGCCGTTGACCAGATAGCGTTCATAGCTCTTTGGAAGATCATCCAGTCGTGTGCCGAAGATGACAAATCGCGGCGGGCGAGTGCCTGCCTGCGTGATGTAACGCAGTTTGATCCGGCGGCCACCGGGGGCTGGCGGGGGATTGGCGTCCAGCGCATCGTCAAACCAGCGGTTAAGCGCAGACGTCGGCACGCGCTTTGACCAGCTTTCGCGGATGTCGAATGCGGCGCCCAACATGGCGTCCAGACCCTTGCCCGTCTTTGCACTGACAGCGAAAAGCGGGAGGCCTCTAACCTGGGCCAAGCCATCGTCTAAAGCGGCCCTAACCCCGTTGAACAGGGCCGAGGGGTCCTCTGCAACGTCCCACTTGTTGATTGCAATCATCAGCGCGCGGCCTTCTTCCAACACGAGGCTGGCGATCTTTAGATCCTGATGTTCAAGCCCTTGGGTCGCGTCGAGCAGCAATACGACGACTTCCGCAAAATCAACGGCGCGGCGCGCATCGGCGACGGACAGCTTTTCGAGCTTCTCCGTCACATTGCGCTTTTTGCGCATACCAGCCGTGTCGATCAGACGGATATCGCGTGTCTCGTCCGCCTTGGGATCGTGCCATTGCCAGTCGATGGCAATCGAATCGCGGGTGATCCCTGCTTCCGGTCCGGTCAGCAGGCGATCTTCACCCAGCAGCCGGTTGATAAGAGTGGATTTGCCAGCATTCGGACGGCCCACAATCGCCAGCTTAAGTGGCCCTAGCGGAGCGTCCTCATCGGCGATTTCCAGCTTCGCAATCTCGACCTGCTGTTCCCATGCCTCTGCCTTGTCGCCGATTACTGGCCACAGGGCGCCGAACAGGTCGGCCACGCCTTCGCCGTGTTCAGCGGACAATGCGACGGGATCGCCAAAGCCAAGCGAGTATGATTCGAGAACGCCGCTTTCTCCGGCTGACCCTTCCGCTTTGTTGGCGACAAGCACGATGGGTACGTCATGTTCGCGCAGATAGCGGGCGATCTCGTTATCGAGCGGCGTCAGACCGGCACGCGCATCGACCACAAACAGCGCGGCATCCGCGCCTTCGAGGCTGGCTTCGGTCTGCTTGCGCATCCGGCCGGGCAGGGTGTTGGCGTCCTCGTCTTCCCATCCGGCAGTATCGACGATGGTGAATTCGAGCCCCGCGACCTCGGCATCACCCATGCGCCTGTCACGCGTGACGCCGGGCTGATCATCAACCAGGGCGAGTTTTTTGCCCACCAACCGGTTGAACAGGGTGGATTTGCCCACATTGGGACGACCGATAATGACGACGGTGGGTTTCATGATGTACTCGCAAGTGGACCCTGCGAGCCATCATGGCAAGCAGAGTGGCCGAAATCAGCCCTTTTTGGCGACCGGCGGATTGTCGCCCAGGTCTTCGAACCAGGCTTCGACTTCGCCGGTAAGCTTAAGGAGCAGCGGGCGGCCCTTGCGATCGACAGTCTTGCCGGCCTGAACGCGCACCCATCCTTCGGAGATGCAATATTCCTCAATATCGGTGCGGGTCTTGCCCTTGAACCGGATGCCGACGCCGCGTTTGAGCACTTCGGCATCGAAATGCGGGCTGGCAGGGCTCACGGCGAGGTGATCGGGCGGTACATCGGTTGCGTTTTCTTCTGACATAATCGCGCCCTTAGTCGCCTCGGCACCGCTAAACAAGCGTGTTGCGCTTGCCCTTTTG
>JAXHVK010000226.1:0-2297 GCA_034211135.1 Pseudomonadota bacterium | reverse complement strand
TCTCTACGCTGGCAAGATTGTCGCAGCACTTGACCGCCAGCATCCGCGCGATCTCTTCGATGTCCGAGACCTACTGGCCAACGAAGGGATCGACGATGCTCTGCGACAGGCTTTTGTTGTCTATCTCATCAGCCACAACCGCCCCATGGCGGAAACTCTGGCGCCGGTCCGCAAACCGTTAACAGAAGAATTCAAGCGCGGGCTGGTTGGGATGACGCAAGAGCCAATCGAGCTTGCCGCACTCGAGGAAACACGCGAAGCCATTGTCGCTCAAATGGTTGATGGCATGCCGGAGAAGCATCGAGAATTCTTGATCGGCTTCAAAGCCGGCGACCCTGATTGGCAGCCTTTGGATATTCCCCACGCGAAGGACCTGCCAGCGGTCTCGTGGAAGCAGCGAAATCTGGACGCACTTCCGACGGCCAAACGGTTGAACCTAGCCCGTATTTTGGAGGACGTGCTGCGGAAATAGCGAACCTCGAACTCGGTTTCCGCAGATCCTCACGGGATTTCTTGTCGTTGGCTCAGCCAGACAAAAACGAAAAGTCTTCCGCTCTCACGCGACTTAGGGGATGGGAGGCTTTCTTTCAATTCACTGCCCGTCAGGGACGGGGAGGAAATGCAGTCGAACGTGACGTCGCTTCGAGGTCGCTCCGGTGCGATTGGTTCCCATCTCGAATGCTCTGGAACCTGATACCATATTGGACCGTATTTCTCTTTAATACTTGCGGTAATCTAACAAGAGATATGAAACAGGTGGGTAAGAAAGTGAATGGGGCAATATGAAGACTTGAAGCGCCTTGTGGAGGCGGTCCACGCTTATCGGACCAAGAGAACCATCCCAGCGGACGCCGAAGAGCTCGATGCAATTTGCACGCGCATTTTAGAGAATGACACCTTCGATGAGACGGCGATCGAATGGAAGCGGTTCAGCGAGTACGAAAAGGAAGTAAATGGCGGCAGTTGGCCCAAGCCCAATTGATGACCGCATTCAGGCTGCTATTATTCGACCATGAGTGAAGGAGTCGATCAGCTTTACCGCGTCGCCATCGAGAAACTGGCTAAAGCTGCAGATTCCGAGATCGAGACCTTCAGGCGAGCAATTGCGCAAGGCGAAGGCATTCCGCTCACCCCCTCCCCCGAAGCCTTGGCGAAAACGGCAGACAAAGACTTCGCCTGGGGTGAATACGCCTTTGGCGAGCTGCGCAGCTTCGGGTTCATCCGCACAAACATCACCAGGTTAGAATGGTATCGCCCCACAGAGACACAGCTGTGGGAGGAACAGACTGCGCTTGCGGGGATAGAAGCGACTGCCATCGTCCGGCTCTCCTCGATGAACTGCACCCCTGCGATCCCTGAATTGCGCAAGCGGGTTCGAGCGTTCGAGACCGTCGCCAGGTCCGGGAAACCATTAGCTGCCCTCCTCGCTCACCAGAAGATGATGATGGCTGTTGTCGCGGCAGTCGGCGAGCGCCGCATGCTCGAAGAATATGCGAAGAGAGCGAGCATCGCACAAATCTATGCCCACTCGAACAGGCTAGACGAGCGGCATCTGGATGGCATGGTCCAGTCCGCGCAGGCCATGTTTGGTCACATCGGCGAGAGCGAGGTCAGGACCTGCGCTGCGGCGGCAGTCGCCATGCGAGTGCATCCGGCGCAGCCGCTGATCGCAGAAGCCGCCCAATGTTAAAGCACTGCTTAGAACGGGTGGGCGTCGAACTCTCGCTCGCCGAGCGGGCTTAAAAGGGGAGTCATAGCCCTTGCGCTACCGGCATAGGTCGGCGCTCCGGTGATTTTCGGCTCGATCGTATGGAATCCATCGTGCCTGTCTTTGGGCGGGTATGATCCCGCAGCCATCTCATCGGCCAGTTTGTGCAGCGCCGGCGCGGTCCCATCGAAGAAAGAGCGGCTCGCCTGCCGCACCGCCTCCATGTCCTTTGCCCGCGCGGCTTCGAGATAGCGATCGGAGGCTTCGACCAGATAGCCCGTGCGCTCAGCGTAAACATCCGACAGCCATTGCAGGCGGAAAAACGCCTGCGGGATGAACTGCTCGACCAATTGTGAGAGTGCGCTGCCCCTTCCCCCCAGAATGATCGTGGTGAACGCGACAGCTCCCAGGAAGAAGTCCTCTTGCCTGTGGGAAAGGTTGCGAACATTGGTGTTGAGGAATTGCTCGTGAGAACGGCGGTGCAAAATTAGACCACGGTAGCGGCGGCGAAGTGTTGCTGCGGGCGGCGCAAAAGTCGTCCACTTTTCCTTTTTCGCGAGTTTGGCGGGGAGGGAAGAAGGATTTACAC
>JAXHVK010000225.1:0-2368 GCA_034211135.1 Pseudomonadota bacterium | reverse complement strand
TGGGCTACGATGGACCGGCGCAATCGCTCTGGCGTCTGGCGGCGATTGAGACGTTTGATCTGACCGGTCCGATCAAGGTTTCCGCACGGGCCACCGGAACGCTCAACAATCCGAACATTAAGGGGCAACTCGCCAGCGACGATCTGCGCCTGCAAAGCGCGGTTTCCGGCACTGACGTAACCAATGTGTCGGCACGGGGGCGCTTTGCGGGTTCGCGGCTGGAGCTAAGCCGGTTCGCGGGCAAGACAGGCGGCGGCGGTACAGTCAGCGGCAGTGGCACGGTTGACCTTGCGGATATGAGCGGGACGCGCGGGCCGAAGATCGACCTGCGCATCGCTGCGAAAGATGCAAGGCTTTTGAACGCGGCGGGTCTGGATGCGACCCTGACCGGACCGCTGCGGATTGTTTCCAGCGGCGTTGGCGGGACGATTGCAGGACGCGTGAGCATCGACAAAGCCAGCTGGAAGCTCGGCTACGCGGCAGAGGACATGGCGCTGCCGCAGATTACCACGCGCGAAATCAATCTGCCTGCGCAGACGGGCGTTGAAACGACACGCGCGACTGCCGCTTCGTGGCGCTATCTGGTGGATGCAAGCGCCCCCAGCCGCATCGCAGTGGACGGGTTGGGGCTGGATAGCGAATGGGGCGCCGACATCCAGCTGCGCGGCACTGTCGATGATCCGCGTATCGGCGGGCAAGCCGACCTTGTTCGCGGTGCCTATACGTTTGCAGGCACCCGTTTCGAACTGACGCGCGGACGCATCCGCTTCGATGCCAACGCTCCGATTGATCCACGCCTCGATATCGCGGCGGAGACCGACACTGACGATTACGCTGTCACCATTGCTATTACCGGCAACAGTCAGGCACCCGAAATCAGCTTCTCCTCAGAACCGCAACTGCCAGAAGAGGAGATCCTCGCACAGCTGCTGTTCGGTGGATCGGTCACAACGCTTTCCGCAACGGATGCGGTGCAGCTTGGCGCTGCTCTGGCGGCCTTGCGCGGAGGCGGGGGAGGGCTCGATCCGATTGGCAAATTGCGTCAGTCCATCGGGCTGGACCAGCTGCGCATCGTTTCCGCCGATCCTGCGATTGGCCGTTCCACCGGTGTTGCATTGGGCAAGAACCTTGGCCGCAAATTCTATGTCGAGATCATCACAGACGGACGCGGCTATTCCGCAACGCAGGTGGAATATCAGGTCACGCGATGGCTCGCCCTGCTTGGCACGGTGACAACGATCGGGCGCGACAGTGTCGGTGTCGAAATCAGCCGCGATTACTGACGTGGTTTAGCCCGCCGGTAGAGCCGTTCTTCCTCGCTGCGCCGACGCACCAGACCTTTCAAGACGCGGCCGCCTGCCTTGTTCCAGCGACGGAACTCTGCTGCCGCGCCTTCGAAATCGCCTGCGATATGCTTCTTCGTAAGGGTCGCGCGTCTGATCGCGCCGGTGTTGTAATGAAAGCTGACCATGGCATCGAACTGGTTTTGACTGGTCGGGCTATCCCCGACGGCACGGGCCACATCGCGGGCGTAGCGTTTCAGGTCTTGAGACAGCCGTGCATCGCATTGCGCCTGCGTCCAGACAGTCCCCGCGCTGATGCGGGAGCCGTCTTCAAAACCGTGCCCCGTCGCCCCCCAGCCAATGGTCCAGGGATCGCCGCCAGTGCCGGGATCGGGATAGGCTTCGATCAGGCCGTCCTTTCGCAGACGGGCGCAACCTTCGAACCGTTTGATAAGCGAAATGCCACGCGGACCGATCTCGTTGGGCTGGCGGATGGGGTCCGCATTAGGGGCGCCGGAACGCAAAATCGCTGCATCGAGAGCATCAACCTCCTTCTGGCGAAAGCCGCGTTTCAGCATTGAACGGACGGTGTCAAAAATCGGTTTGCGATTGGTCTGGTCGGGCATTGGAGCCTCCGGAGCGGGGTGGGATTCGAGGCCGCGTGATTAGGCATATTTCAGCAGAGTAGGAAAATGCGCAGCCCTGCGACGGACCGCAGGTGACAAGAGCTCTTGACTGACAAGAGGTCTTGACAGTAAACAATTAGTATCATCTGATGAGTTTGGTGATTGTGATTTTTCTTTATTTCGTTGTAATTTATGCATCATTCGTGGATCTCTGTTATGACTTGAATTTGATGCATATATACCATAATCTTGATATCTATCATTGTAATTATAGTTTCTTTCAACTGTTCCATATCTTGCTGCTTCCTCATCATCGCCACGTTTACTCACAAATGATGAGTTTGCCGTGTCCCATAATGATATATCTCCAATCTATGTATTTATGCCTTGATTTAGCTTCAAATTCAATATTTATTGCTATCTGCACATTATCAAAGGACATAAAGGTAATCCAAATCA
>JAXHVK010000224.1:0-2373 GCA_034211135.1 Pseudomonadota bacterium | reverse complement strand
GTTCGGCGAGGTCGGGATCGGGCTGAAGCCATTCGCTTTCGCGCAGCTTGCAAAGGCCCATGCGCAACTGCCCGCCTCCGCGCGCCTTTGGCAGCAATGCCTCGACGCCAAAGCCCAATGTCAAACCGGCCGCCGCGCCAGATATACGCCCACGGCCATCACCGCGATGCCGAGCACGCGGCGCGGCGTGATCTCATGCTTCAAAGCACCCCACAGACCAAAATGGTCTATCGCCGCAGCAGCGACCAACTGGCCCAAAAGAAAGAAGAAAACCGCGTTCCCGATACCGATCTTCGGTCCGGCAAAAGTGATTGAGAGGATGTAGAACAGGAACAGCACACCCCCCAGATAGAAATGCGGATTTTCAAGGGTCAGCGCGGTGGAGGACGGCGTGCCGACAACCAACAGGATCGCACCGGCAATCACCCCGCCGACACAGCACAGAATCAGCGACGCGGCGACAGGGCTGCCCAGTTGCAAACCCAACCCGCCGTTCAAAGTCGCCATGATCGGAATGCCAATGCCGGTGAGGAACATCAAAAGCGCAAGAGCAGCGAAGCTGTCACCCGATAGGTTCATTCCTTCGCCCTCATCATGCTTTTACCCCCTTTTTTGCCCTCAACGCGGGCCTACTCCGCAGGTTCTGTTTCCCGCCTGTCAAGCTTACCAGCGCGCATCGGTTCCTCAACCCGAAGAGCCGTGAGCCCCAGTTTTGCAAAGAGCGCCCCGTCACTGTCATCGCCCGCATTGGGTGCTGTGAGCAGCTTATCGCCAGTGAAGATCGAATTTGCACCCGCCATAAAGCACAATGCCTGCGTCGCCTCGCTCATGCTTTCGCGCCCTGCAGACAGGCGCACCATGCTCATCGGCATGGTGATGCGCGCAACTGCGACAGTGCGGACAAATTCGATATCGTCGATCTTGGCCAAGGGCGTGTCCGCCAGCATATCGCCCAGAACCGTGCCCTTCACCGGCACAAGAGCATTGACCGGAACACTTTCGGGATGGGTTTCCAACGTCGCGAGCGTGTGCACGAAGCCCACCCGATCTTCTCGCGTTTCGCCCATGCCCACAATGCCGCCACTGCACACATTGATTCCGGCGCTGCGCACATGATCAAGCGTATCCAGACGGCACTGAAAATCGCGGGTTGAGATGACCCGTTCGTAATATTCCGGGCTGCTGTCGATATTGTGGTTGTAATAATCAAGCCCCGCCTCGGCGAGCATCTGGGCCTGATGCGGCTCCAGCATGCCCAACGTCATGCAGGTTTCCAGCCCCATCTCGCGCACGCCTTTCACGATTTCGACAATCGCGGGCATGTCGCGATCCTTGGGGTTGCGCCACGCAGCGCCCATGCAGAAACGCTGGGAACCGGCATCCTTGGCCTGTGCCGCACGTTGCAAAACGGCTTGCACATCCATCAGCTTGGTCGCTTCAACACCGCTATCGGCCTTCACCGATTGCGAACAATATCCGCAATCTTCAGGACAACCTCCGGTCTTGATCGAAAGCAGCGTGCACAGCTGTATCTGCTCTGGCGGGTGGTTTTCACGATGCGTGCTGGCCGCCTGGAAAAGCAGTTCTGTAAACGGAAGGTCGAACAGGTCCGCGATCTCTTCGCGGGTCCAGTCAGTGCGGGGGGTGTTCATTGCGGGCTACTTCTTGATGATATCGGGGGAATAGATCGGGATGCGCCAGATCCGCGCGACGGCCTTACTCGGCAGCCTCGCCCGTCACGCTTTCAAGCGGGGGCATGTTGTGGCCGAGTAGCGTGAGGATATCCGCCGCGCATTCGACCACGTTTGAGCCGGGCCCGTAAATGCCCTGCACACCTGCTTCGCGCAGGAAATCGTAATCTTGCGGCGGTATCACCCCGCCTGCCGTGACCTTGATATCCGCACGGCCCGCCTCTTTCAGCAGGCGGATCAGTTCGGGGATCAAGGTCTTGTGACCGGCGGCAAGGCTGGATGCACCAACGATGTCTACATCAGCGTCCAATGCCATCTTGCAGGCTTCTTCAGGTGTCTGGAACAGCGGGCCGGAGATCACTTCAAAACCCATATCGGCAAAAGCGGATGCGATCACATTCGCTCCGCGATCATGCCCGTCCTGCCCCATCTTGGCGACCATGATGCGCGGGGAGCGACCAAGGCGACGCTCAACCGCATCCACGCCATCCGTCACCTGGGCCCAGCGCTGATCAAATTCATAAGCGGTCTTGTAAACGCCCGTCACAGGCTTTGGCGTCGCATCATGCCGACCAAAAACCTGCTCCATCGCAGCTGAAATTTCGCCAAGTGTCGCATCATGGCGCGCGGCCTCTACAGCGAGTTCCAACACGTTACCGCTGGCTGCACATCGGGCGGTAAC
>JAXHVK010000223.1:0-2400 GCA_034211135.1 Pseudomonadota bacterium | reverse complement strand
CCGGAAATGCGTTCCTTCAGCCATCAGGTCATGATTGATGATCAGGGTCTCGCCACCAAATTCAATGATGGCGCAGTCATCCTGCAAACCGCGAGCCCCATCATGGAGCGGCAGCGAACGTAATGCCCGTATGAAGTCAAATTCGTTCATGTGATCCCGCGCAGCAGAATAAGCGCGTTTTCGAATTTGACAAAGCGTATTTTGAGAGCGTGCCGTTACGGCGAACTAGCTGCGGACTTCTTTCGCAAGGGCATCCAGAATGCCGTTGACGAACTTGGCCTCGCGGTCATCGAAAAATGCTTTTGCCACGTCGACATATTCATTGATGGCCGTCGCGGTAGGTACATCGGCGCGGGCGATCAATTCATACGCGCCAGCCCGCAGAACCTGCAGCATGGTCTTGTCGAGCCGGGTCAAAGTCCAGCCATCGGAAAGGCGGGCAGACAGCGCTTCGTCAATTTCTTCGCGCCGCGCGTCTACGCCTCGCACGATATCATCAAAGAACTCGATCTCAGCTTCGGCATAGGTTGCATCGCCGTGATCCTCATCGTCGATTTCACGGCCGATGCGGTGCTGATGAAATTCATCAAGCAGGCGGTTTACCGCCGTGCCTTCCATCTGAATCTGGTACAGCGCCTGTACGGCAGCAAGGCGCGCGGTTGAACGCGCCTGAGAGCGGGGATTCTGGTTCATTTGAGGCGAATCTCTACAGATTTGGCGTGCGCGGGCAGACCTTCTGCATGGGCGAGTGCTGCCGCCGCAGGGCCGATCGCGTCAAGCGCCTTTTTATCAAGTTGAAGGAAGCTTGTACGCTTCATGAAATCGAGCACGGAAAGACCGCTCGAAAAACGGGCCCGCCGTCCTGTTGGCAAAACGTGGTTCGGGCCTGCGACATAATCGCCTACCGCTTCGGGTGTCATGCGCCCGATGAACACGCTGCCCGCGTGGCGGATATCCTTGAGCAATTGCTCTGCAACATCATCCGCGACAGCCAGCTCAACATGCTCTGCTGCAAGACGGTTTGCGATTGCGGGCGCTTCGGCGGCGATATCATTGACCACGATAATCACACCGTGATTGTCCCACGATTCGCGCGCAGTCTTGCCCGTTGCAAGCTGAGCGAGAAGCACATCAATGCTGTCCTGAACCAGACGGGCATAGGCGGCATCGTCGGTGATCAGGATGCTTTGCGAGGTGGGATCGTGCTCCGCCTGGCTCAGCAGGTCAGCGGCAGTCCATTCCGGGTCGTTTTCGCCATCCGCAATGACGAGAATTTCAGACGGACCCGCGACCATATCAATGCCGACAACGCCGTAAAGCTGGCGTTTTGCCTCTGCCACATAGGCGTTGCCTGGTCCTGTGATGACATCGACCGGTGCAATCCTGTCTGTACCATAGGCAAGCGCACCGACAGCCTGCGCACCACCAACGCGCCACATTTCGTCAATGCCTGCAACATGCGCCGCGGCGAGGACAAGCGGATTGGATTGCCCTTTTGGTGTGGGCGTGACGACCACAACCCGCTCCACTCCGGCAACGCGGGCGGGGATGGCATTCATCAGCAAGGAAGACGGATAGGCTGCGCGGCCACCTGGCACATACAGGCCGGCTGCATCAACGGGCCGCCAGATCGCCCCCAGTCGCACGCCTGTATCGTCGACATAGTCACGGTTATCGGGCAATTGCGCTTCGTGATAGGACCGGATGCGTTTGGCGGCGAGCTCCAGCGCATCGCGAAGCTCCGCGTCCAGTTCCTCGTAAGCCTGCGCCATGCGGTCTTTGGTAACTATCCAGTCAGCATCTTCGCCAAGCGAATAGCCGTCGAAACGCTGGGTCAGATCAATAAGAGCCTTGTCGCCTGATGATTTTACATCGGCCAGAATTGAGGTCACCGCACCAGTAACATCGCGATCCGCTTCGCGCCGGGCGTTGACTATGCGATTGAACCGGAGCTCAAAATCCGGATCAAGGGTGGTCAGTGTCTGCATCAGGCCGCGTCCTTCGTACGCCGTGTCTCCGCATCGGCGCGGAAGGCATTAACAATAGCAGCAATGCGCGGATCGGTTTTCAGTGCCGCACGGTTGACGATCAGGCGCGCGGAAATGTCGATGATCTTGCTAGTTTCAACCAGACCATTCTGCTTGAGCGTGCGCCCCGTCGAGACCAGATCGACAATGCTGCTGGCCAGTCCCAGTGACGGGGCAAGCTCCATCGCACCGTTCAGCTTCACGCATTCAGCCTGAATGCCCTGCTTTTCGAAATGGCGGCGGGTCAGGTTGGGATATTTTGTCGCCACGCGCAGGTGGCTGACAGCTGCGCTGTCTTCCGGCGCATCGGCCATGCGAGCAACGGACAAGTGGCAATGGCCGATGTCGAGATCCACCGGCGCGTAGAGATCGG
>JAXHVK010000222.1:0-2404 GCA_034211135.1 Pseudomonadota bacterium | reverse complement strand
CATCGGGGAAATACTCCCTAAGGTCAGCGGTATAGGCCGCGAACAGCACCAATGCTGCAAGACCGGCTGAACCGATGGCGTAGCCTTTCGTCACGGCCTTGGTCGTGTTGCCAACCGCGTCTAGCAGGTCGGTCTTGTCGCGGACGCTGTCGTCCAGACCGGCCATCTCGGCAATCCCGCCGGCGTTGTCGGTTACCGGACCATACGCGTCCAGTGCCACCACCATTCCGGCCAGCGCCAGCATTGCGGTCGCACCATAGGCAAGGCCGATCAGACCAGCGATCTGATAGGCGCCGATGATGGCGGCTATGATGACAATCGTCGGCAAAGCAGTCGACTCAAGGCTGATAGCCAGACCCTGGATCACATTCGTGCCGTGGCCCGTTTCCGAAGCCTTGGCGATTGAGCGGACCGGACGGAAACCTGTGCCGGTGTAATACTCGGTGATCCAGATGATGATGCCGGTAAGCGCAAGGCCGATCAGCGAACAATAGAACAGGTCCATGCCGTTGAATTCGACCGCGTCGCCCGGATTGAGCGCACGCGTCATGTCGCCCAGCGCGTATTGCGTGACGACATAGATCAGCGGGATGGCCAGAACGGCTGTGACGATAAAGCCCTTGTACATCGCGCCCATAACGTTGGTACCGTTGCCGAGACGCACGAAATAGGTGCCAATGATCGACGTGACGATACACGCGCCGCCAATCAGCAGCGGCAATGTCATCAGCGGAAGCAGCAGATCGCCCAGCATTTCTCCAAACAGCAGGGCGGTCAAAACCATGGTTGCGCCAACGGTCACGACATATGTTTCGAACAGGTCGGCTGCCATGCCGGCGCAGTCGCCGACATTATCGCCGACATTGTCCGCGATAACCGCCGGATTTCGTGGATCATCCTCTGGAATGCCCGCTTCGACCTTGCCGACCAGATCGGCGCCAACGTCAGCGGCTTTGGTAAAGATACCGCCGCCAAGACGCGCAAAGATCGAGATCAGCGATGCGCCAAAGGCAAGGCCGACAAGACCGTCAATCACAGCGCGGCTGTTTGCTTCCAGCTGCATCGGTCCGACCAGCACATAGAAGAACACCGCGATAGCAAGCAGCGCCAGACCGGCGACCAGCATGCCGGTGATCGCTCCCGCACGAAACGCAAGGGTAAGGCCGGCTTGCAAGCCCGATTCCGCCGCAGCCGCAGTGCGCAGGTTCGAACGGACCGAGATATTCATCCCGATATAGCCCGCCACACCCGAAAGCACCGCGCCGATCACAAAGCCGACAGCCGGTATAATATCGAGAAACACCGCGACAAGAACGGCGACGACAACGCCGACGATCCCGATGGTGGTGTATTGGCGGTTCAGATATGCCTGCGCCCCTTCCTGGATGGCGCCCGCAATTTCTTGCATTTTCTCATTGCCCGGGCTGGCTGACAGCACCTGGCGACTTGTGACGAAGCCGTAGATCACGGCGAGCAGTCCAAGCCCGATTGAAATTAAGATCAGGTCCACGAAAATCCCCTCTCGCGTTATGTTATTTTTTGTGGACGCACATCGGGTTCCGCGCTTGTCGATCCCCCGTTGCGCGATGGGGACAGCTTACGGGGTTGCAAAGGGCTGGCAATAGCCAAAACAACCCATTTGCCGCGTTTTTGCGCGCTTTTCTGGCTATTCAGGGGCGTTCTTGCCTCAATTTAACGAAATCAGACGTGGCGGTAGCCGAGCGTTTCCGGCTTTGGAAACGAAGTCCCGCCAAGGAAGATCGGGGCTTCTTTGGCCGGTTCGACCTTGCCGATCTGTGTCGCGGGTACCGGCAATGTTGCCTCCGGATCAGCGGTGAACAACAGCTCGTAATCATCGCCCCAGCGGATGCAGTCTTCCAACCGGTCAGAATCGGCGACCGGTATCAATTCCGGGTTCAGCCTGAAGCTGACCTCACTGGCAGAGGCCATGCGCCAGCCATCCAGCAATAGCCCGTCTGATATGTCCATCATTGCGCTCACATACGGCGCAAGGGCGCGGCCTTCGTCAAGCCTTGGCTGGGGGCGGTTGAAAGCGTCAAGGTGCTGACGATGCCCTTCAAACCCAAGCAAGGCGCAGCCCAGAGTCCCGGTAACGAAAATGCCGTCTCCGGCTTGTGCGCCCGTGCGGGATGGAACCGGGCTATGCGTTGCACGGCCAAGAGCTGTGATGCCGAACGTGCTTGCGCCCGTCATCGAAATCGTATCCCCGCCCAATAGGGGAAGGTTATACACGCCCAGCGCTTCTCGCAGGCCGGACAGAAATTTCGCATCATCCTTGCCAAGTGATACGCCCAGCAACGCCCCGATCGGTTCAGCGCCCTTCGACGCAAGGTCCGACAGGTTCATCGCCACAAGCTTCCAAGCGACATCGGACATATCAGCC
>JAXHVK010000221.1:0-2539 GCA_034211135.1 Pseudomonadota bacterium | reverse complement strand
TTTTTGTACATACAACAATCATTAAAATAACTTGTTCTGATATATGCAATATCTTGTTCAAGATCATTTTCATCGATTGTATTGACAATGAGCCACGCTGAACCAACTGGCATCCGGGTCGATCAGCAGCATGCTTTGCGTTGCGTAATATTTCGCGATGCGCGCATATTCGGCCTTCTCGGCGAACCAGCCTGAAAAGGGCGCGCCCAATGACAGCACTCTTGCCGCGACGTCGAACATTCGTGGCGAGATTGACCGATAGCGCGGCGGCTGACCTGTCAGTGCAAACAGCATCGCGCCCTGATCTTTCAGACTGATCGCCGGACCCGGCCCGCCGATTGGCAGCACCTTGCCCACCGCATCGGGATCCGTCGCGCGCTCAACGATAAATCGCGCAAGGTCTGCATCCGAAATAGGCTTGCACCGCGTCAAAGTGCCGTCCCCGAACAGCAGGAAGGGCTTTCCCGCCGCCACACGCTTCACCTGCCCCGATAGCGATTTGAAAAAGGCTGTGGGGCGAATGATGGTGTAGTCGATTGGAGCGGCGGCGAGCTCACTTTCGAACCGCAGTTTCGCGTGCTGAAAGGCGAGGTGTGGCCGCTGCACGCAGATGGCGGACAACAGGACGAACCGCCGTGCGCCCGCCCTTTGCACCGCGTCGAGGAAATGCGAATTCGCCGCATAGTCGACCCGCTGCGCATCAACCGGTGCGCCGCTGCGCGAAGCCAGGCACGATATGGCGATAACGGGCGCCTCACCGCCCAACACCGCAGTAATAGCGGGCGGATCATCGAAATCGGCCGCCAGAACCTCGACACTTTCGTCTTCAAAGCTGGTGCGCGCGCTTTGGAGGCTTTCCGGCCGGACCATCACGCTGACCCGATGGCCCCGATCGCAAAGCTCTCTCACGACAGCACGGCCAATCGAGCCAGTTCCGCCCGCAACCACGAAACGGATCGCCTCGGTCGAGCCGGTCTTATCGTTCATGCCGCCTCCCCTGATCCAAGCGCTCTATCCGATTGAATCTGCACGCTATGGCACCAACAGGCATCGGACAAGCGCGAAGTCGGAAACGTAAACTCTTGTAAAAAGCCCTAAGAATCACACACCTAGCTCTATCGGCATGCCTATATCGCGGTGTAAGATACATTTTAACAAGCGGTAAGGCTGGATAAAGCCCGCCAAAACCGACAGACTGGACACCGGGGACCAAATTATGCGCATTGCCATCGCTGATGATGATCCAGAGCTGCTGGAACACCTTTTCGCAGCCATCGCGGATACAGAGCATCAATGTGACCGCTTCCGTTCGGGAAGCGAGCTTCTTATCGCATTGAAAAGAGAGACTTATGACGTCGTTCTCGTCGACTGGAACATGCCGGGGGAAACCGGCCTTAATGTGATCCAGTGGGCGGTCCAGACGCTTGAAAAGCCGCCTGCTTTCATTCTGATCACGAGCCGTTCGGAAAAGTCGGACGTGGTTCGCGGGCTAGAGGTTGGCGCTGTCGACTATGTCGTCAAACCGGAAAGCAAGGAAGTGATCCTTGCACGGATCGAAGCGGCCAACCGCCGGATGCGGCCGCCAGAGGCAGATCGTTTCTCCCGCTTTGGCGACTACGAGATTGACCGGCTGCTGAAACAGATCACCTGGAATGGTGACGCGGTTAAACTGACCAACAAGGAAGTCGAACTCGCAACGCTGTTCTTCGACAATCTGAACCGCCCTCTTTCACGCGCTTACATCTTTGGTCAGGTGTGGGGCGGGGTTGCCGACGTGGAAAGCCGCACGCTGGATCTGCATGTCAGCCGGGTGCGTTCAAAACTGCAATTACGTCCGCAACACGGATTTGCGATTCAAACTGTCTTCGGTTTCGGGTATCGTATGGACAAATGTTCAGAGCCCGAGGACGTATCCTGATCGAATCAGCTTCCAACCGATTGAATTCGGTTATCAAATTGGCTCCGGCAGTGCTTTGTGCGCTGCCGCTGGCTGCGTGTGCCGTTTCCAGCCCGATTGCAATCTCTTCTACCGGAGAGGGCGCAGCAAGGGGCCTGAGCGTCACGATTGAGCAACCGGAAAGCGCCAGCGGGCCAAGAGGCAAGTTCGCAGATGCGCTGTCCACTGCCTTCGCATCGCAATCTGTTGCTGTCGCGAAAGACAGCCAGTTAATCGCCGATTTCAGCGTATCGCAGGCACCTGCTGCGGCGGGTGTGCTGTCCGGCAAAGGCGACAAACCCGAGATCGCTCCGGAGGACTGGATCGCTCAGCCACGCGAAAAGCGCCGCTTTGACGAATGCGAAGCGAAACGCCTGCGCGCGACACTTGTCCTGTATGATCGCACCACCAGCACCATGGTTTATCGCGGCACAGGAAGCGCGACAGAGTGCGATTTTTCCGAAGCCGACTTTGCGGCAATGGCCGACGGCCTTGTCAAAGATGCGCTTTCCAAGTCAGCGCGCTGAGCCAGCCTAAATCGTTATCCGGCAAAGTTTTCAGGAATTGTGATGGTGAAGGTCGTGCCTTCGCCCGGTGCCGATT
>JAXHVK010000220.1:0-2549 GCA_034211135.1 Pseudomonadota bacterium | reverse complement strand
GGCTCGACACGGGTGAGCGCATCACACACCGATTACGCGCCTGGATCGAGGCGCTGGTGCTGATCCTGCCGATCGCCCACGTCGCCCAACTCACGGGCTTGCACTGGCACACCATCAAGCGCATCGACCATCGGCGTCTGCAGACCCGGTATGGCGCTTTCGATGCGCAGGGCGTGCGTCGGTTGGTGATGGACGAGTTCGCGCTGCACAAGGGGCACCGCTACGCGACGGTGATCATGGATGCCGAACGTATGCGCGTGTTGTGGGTCGGCGAAGGCAACAGCCGCGAGGCGATCCGGCCCTTCTTCGAATTGCTGGGCAAAGAGGGCTGTCAGCACATCGAGGCGGTCGCAATGGACATGAACACCGCCTTCGATCTGGAGGTGCGCGCCCATTGCCCGAACGCCGAAGTCGTCTATGACTTGTTCCATGTCGTCGCCCGCTTTGGTCGGGAGGTCGTCGACCGGGTGCGCGTCGATCAGGCCAATGCCTTGCGCAGTGCGCCCGCACAACGTCAGGTCATCAAGCGCTCGCGCTGGTTGCTGCTGCGCAACCGCGACAACCTGGGCAACGAGCAGGCGGTCAAGCTCGAGGAACTGCTGGCGGCCAACGCACCGCTGGCTACCGTCTATCTGCTGAAGACCGCCATCAAGGAAATCTGGTTTGCGCCATCGGTCAGAGACGGCGCCCGAAGATGGAAAGACTGGTACCGCCTGGCGATCGAAAGCGGCATCGCGCCGGCGATCGCCTTTGCAAAGCGACTGCGAAAGTACCTGCGTGGCATCCTCGCCTCAGCCATCTTTCCCTTGAACACCAGCATTCTCGAGGGCGTCAACAACCGCATTAAGGTCATCAAGCGT
Organism: Pseudomonadota bacterium; assembly: GCA_034211135.1. Classification (GTDB taxonomy): domain Bacteria; phylum Pseudomonadota; class Alphaproteobacteria; order Sphingomonadales; family Sphingomonadaceae; genus Erythrobacter. The sequence continues at coordinate 1,689 of JAXHVK010000220.1, read as the reverse complement.
ATGGCCTACGGGTTCCGGGATTCAGCCTATTTCTTCCTGAAGATCAAGGCCGCCTTCCCCGGAAAGGCGCGATGAACCATATTGATCGCCAGGCCCAGGGCTTCAGCCTGGCCTTGCGCGGCGTCGATCATGGCCAGTATCGCCGTGGCGCGCAGCATGGGCTGTGTCACGATGATTTCTGCGGCAAGCGGGGTCGTCATTGAGCGTCTCTCGGGGTGGTTGCAGGAAAAGGGCGGAACGATGCGAAGGCTTACTGGCCTGACCTTGCCGTGCTGCAATTCGCTGGCGTGGCCGTGCCCTGGCTTTCCAGCGCCGCAATTTCTTGCTTGGCAAGCGCCATCTGCGCCAGGAAGGTCGGGTCTGTATGCAGGGTGGCCACGGAGGCAGCGCCCATCAGGCGGCCGGCGTCCACATCGCTTTGCCAGTGCACGCCGCACACGACCCGGCTCTGGCCGTAGTCGTAGGCGCGCTGGAAGAGCGCGTCGGCACGGTTGGGCATCAGCTCGGCCAGCACCAGGCCCCAGGCCCAGCCCAGGGCGGCATGGCCGGAGGGGTAGGAGCCGTTCTTGGCCAGTGACGCTTCTTCTTCCGGCGTACAGCTGGCCTGCTTGTTATAAACAAAGGGACGGGTGCGGTTGTAGTGATCCTTGGCCTTGAAGGTCGAGAGGGCCGAATCGGTCATGACGCGGCGCAACAGGGTTTCCAGGTGTGGCGTCGCATCGCTGTTGAGGGGAATGCCGGCTGCGCAGTGGAAGGCTTCCGTCGCCTGCGGGAACTTCAGGCGCGCATCACTGCGAGCCAGGTCGCCACGCGGCTGGTCGAGCAGGACGCGGGTGCTGGTAAAGGCCAGTTCGTCGGTATCAAAGGTCGGGGTGCCTGGCTGCGGCGGCGCTGGCAGCAGCGCCAGGCTGTCGGGCAGGTTCTCTATGGGCAGGTAGCCGCGCATCAGGCCGTGGTGCAGCGAGGCCTCACCGATACTGGCAGGGTCGGTAGGAGGGGCTTTGCTCGTGGTGCTACAGGCTGCGAGGGACAGCAGGCTGCTCAGAACGAGCGCAATGGGGGCAGGGTGGCGAAGGTTCATTGTTGTTCTCGGCAGATGGGTTTCAGTGGCGGCTTGGTGGTGCATCTGTGGGCTGCCCGGTAGTTGAGGAAATGCTTCATGACGGACACCCCGAACGGTCACTCATTGCTTGACCATCGAGTACTGGAATAGGTCCTGCCCCAGGATGACCGGCCCGGAAAAATACTTCTTGACCGCCGCGACGAACTCGACGAAGTACTTCGGCGACACATCTCCCGGGACCACGTGAGACAGGATCACGAGCTTCACACCGGCTTTGGCAGCCATCTTCCCAACCTCTTCGGGAGACAAATGCTGCTGTTCCATGCGGAATCTGATTTGTTCCGGGTTGGGTGCCTTGGTGATTCCAACGCCCTCCCGGGACTCGGTCGTCAGGAGCTTGAAATCGAGCACCTCGCTGACGAGAACATCGGCTCCTTCCGCCAATTTCGTGATGTTCTCGCTCGGACCGCTGTCGCCGGTAAAGACCACCGAACCGCTCGGCGTATCGAATCGATATGCAAAGCTGAAGTCGCCGTTCTTCGCAATGGGGCCCGGCATCGGAATTCCGAAATGCGTGTTCTCAATGGCGGTCACCTTCACGGTGCCATCATTGAAGAACGCTCCGG
>JAXHVK010000219.1:0-2617 GCA_034211135.1 Pseudomonadota bacterium | reverse complement strand
TCATAAAAGATATCCATCGCCTTTTTGACGAGAGTCTTCTGAATGTCGGGGAAGTGCACGTCGATGATCGACTGCATCGTGTCGCGATCAGGAAACTTGATGTAATGGAAGAAACAACGGCGCAGGAACGCATCGGGCAGTTCCTTTTCGTTGTTCGAAGTGATCACCACAATCGGGCGTTCTTTGGCTTCCACGCGCTCTTGCGTTTCGTAAACGTCAAAGCTCATCCGGTCGAGTTCCTGAAGCAGATCGTTCGGGAATTCGATGTCGGCCTTGTCGATTTCGTCGATCAGCAGGACAGGCAGCTTTTCGCTGGTGAAGGCTTCCCACAGCTTGCCCTTCTTGATGTAGTTCTTGATGTCGTGAACCCGCTCATCACCAAGCTGACCGTCACGCAGACGCGCAACCGCATCGTATTCGTACAGACCTTGCTGCGCTTTCGTCGATGATTTGATGTTCCATTCGATCAGCGGGGCGTTCAGAGCCTTGGAAATCTCATGGGCGAGCACGGTCTTGCCGGTGCCCGGCTCACCCTTCACCAGAAGCGGACGGCGCAAAGTCACTGCGGCATTCACGGCAACCTTCAGATCTTCGGTTGCAACATAATTGCTGGTGCCTTCAAAGCGCGTCTTATCTGTCATCGGTTTTCCTCTAAAACGTATTTTGCTTCGTGCGCGGCGATACGGATGACAGCGCGGCGGCGCAAGGGGGCGATCGGGATGAGACTGTTATTGCGTGCGCGAAAGGATGCGCTGGGCGATGATGTTCAAGGCATCTTCATCAAGGTTTGCCGCTTTGTTCGACCAACTGAGGAACAGCACTCGGTCGCGCCCCTGACTGTCACGCAGCAGCCAAGTGTAGTTCAAGACTCCGGGTTCAGAGCCGCCTTTGTACCCGATAAAATCCCATTGGGCGGCGACGGCAGACGAAGTGTTCCGGTTGACGGTGAGGATATCGAACGCAGCGGGATCGGCAGTTTCGCGCATGAAACGCAGCAATGCTGCCATGTCCGCCGCATTCGCAAACCATTCAACTTCCAGCGCCACAGGTCCTCCCGAAAAGGTCGCCTGCACAGCATCCGGCGACACGGGAACCTGTTCGATTGTGCGAATGATAGCGGCGCGGGTTTCCGGCGTACCGTTCTGATAGGCTTTCAAGCGCTCTTCGGGCCCGCTTTTCAGGAGGAAGAAATCGCGCGTCGTCATAACTGGATAATTTAGCGCCGGTTGCGAATGGCCGCTGTCCACGATGGTCTGGAACACAAGGTCGCGCCCCAATTCCTCTATCAGCACATCGGTCGCCGTATTGTCGCTGATTGAAATCATCAGCGTCGCTAGCGTGTGGAGCGTTACCGGCGATTTCGTCGGCCAGTCCTGCATTGCGCCGCTGGGGAAGCTGCGCTTTTCGGGCAGGGTGATCGTGTCCATCCATGCGCGGCGACCTTGCGCAATTTCGCGGGCCAGTGTGGCCAGCACATAAAGCTTGAACGTCGAACCAAGCGGCATCTGTCGCTCGGCGGCAATAGAGATATCCGCTGATGCCATATCGAGCGGCCCGAACCACGCGCTGACAATGCCCGGCATGGCTTCAAGGTCGGTCTTGATACGCTCCAGACTGTCGTCCACCGGATCAAAGCTGGTGAAGCGCAATTCGCTGATCCGGTTGCTGTCATTCGGATCTATCGCGATGCCGCCAATGGCAATCGCGCGTTCGAACCGGATGTGGAGCGCGGCGCGGGTGCTGGAGACGGGGGCAAGATGCTCTACCGAAACCGCTTTGCCAAATTGCGTTGTCAGCTGTTGTGTCAGCGCTTCGATCTGTTCGGTGGGTATCGCAGCGATGAAACCGGGCGTGAAAATCTCTTGCGCTTTCACTTCATCGGTAAAAAGCAGCACGACATCGGCGGCGCGTGTTTCGAGAGCGCTCTCTTCAGCAATCTCTTCGCCAGTACTGGAGGCTTCCTGCGCGCTTACCGGTAATGAAAGCGCCAGAAGCGCCGCTGCGACCACGCAATGAAACAGTCTCATCGGGGATAGGCTCCCTTCAAATTCGCGCGCTCGCGCCAAGGCAGACGAAGCCGAACTGGATGCCTAGCATCACTATTGTCGCGACCTGCCATCCAGTGCCCGCATCTCGCATGCCGCGATCCCATGTCCACATGCCGAGCGCGCCGGTGGCAAGCCCCGACAGCACAATGGTCAGCCAACCGGATTGCCCGATCAAGACCACGAACAGGCCGAACAGCACGATCATCTGCAACAGGAACGCGGCGGCGAACCATGCAATCGGGATCGGCCGATAAGAGGCATCGGGAATATGCCAGTCGGGCAGGGCGCTGTCAGGCCGCGACAGCCTGCGGTCGCCTGCCATAATGTCTTCCTCACGCGGGTCCGGAAATCTATCGTCGTCAGGCATCAATCATATCGCGGTCCATTTCGCCCGCGCGGTTCTGGATGAAGTTGAAACGGTGTTCCGGATTGCGGCCCATCAATTGATCAACCAGCTCCTTAACTCCCGCACGCTGTTCAAATTCCTGAGGCAGGGTGATGCGGATCAGGCTGCGCGTATCGGGGTTCATGGTGGTTTCGCGCAGCTGGCCCGGATTCATCTCGCCCAA
>JAXHVK010000218.1:0-2620 GCA_034211135.1 Pseudomonadota bacterium | reverse complement strand
CCCTGATCGGCGACGCCTGCATTGTTCACAAGGCAATCAAGCTGTCCGAATTTCTCCACCGCGGCAGCGACAATCTCGTTCGCGAAATCGGCTTTGCTGACGTCTCCCGCCACAACCAGAGTGCGCGCCGGATCAAGCGTCTGCGCAGTCGCCGCACATTTTTCGGCATTGCGGGCATTGATGATGACATTTGCACCTTCGGCATGGAAACGCCGCGCAATCCCTTCCCCGATGCCGGTCGATGATCCTGTGACGATTACAGTCTTTCCGGCGAAGCGGGTGGATTGGGTCATGGGCAGTTTCCTTGTTTGTGAACAGATATTTCGTATGCGAGCCTACAGCGCATAAATTGTGCCGCAAGGTCTGATGAACCGTCACATCGCTGCGAAATTCGGACTGCGGTGGAGAGTGGCGCTGTCTTTTGTTAGGTGCCCCGTCAAGCAGACACCGGGGATTCATGAATACAGCAACGCTCGCATCGCTCGCACTCTACTTTATCGCCATGATCGGCATCGGATTATACGCATGGCGCAAGTCCACCGCCGATAGTGAGGGGTATCTGCTGGCGGGGCGCAATCTGCCGCCGTCTGTCGCGGCGCTGTCTGCCGGAGCGAGCGACATGTCGGGGTGGCTGCTGCTGGGTCTTCCCGGCGCGCTATACGCCGCCGGACTGGTCGAAGCGTGGATTGGCATCGGACTGTTTGCGGGCGCTGTGGTCAACTGGATCGTGGTGGCCCCGCGCCTTCGCGAACAAACAGAGCGGTACGGCAACGCGCTGACGATCCCGCAATTCCTCGCCAATCGTTTCCCCGAAAGCGGGACGACGCTGCGCGTGATCAGCGCCGTCGTTATTGTCGCTTTCTTCACCGTCTACACCGCTGCGGGCCTTGTTGGCGGAGGCAAGCTGTTCGAAACCGCATTCGCAAATGCGCTGCCGGGCCTGGGTTTGAGCGATTACATGCTCGGCATCTGGATCACCGCCGGCATTGTTCTGGCTTACACTATGGTGGGCGGGTTCCTTGCCGTCAGTCTGACCGACTTTGTCCAAGGCATCATCATGATGGTGGCCCTTGTCCTGATGCCATTGGTCGTGATGTTTGGCAGCGGCGGTGATGCGGGCGGTTCAATCTCGGCTGTGCCGGTTGACGGTTTCCTCAGCCTTACACAGGGCCTGACCGCATTAGGCTTTATCAGCGCGGTCACATGGGGCCTTGGCTATTTCGGCCAGCCCCACATCATCGTTCGCTTCATGGCTATCGACACGGTCGAGAAGGTCGCAGCGGCTCGCAATATAGGGCTTGGCTGGATGGCTGTATCGCTGCTGGGCGCAATCGGTATGGGACTTGCCGGACGCGCATATGCGGAGCGTAACGGTATTGTGGTGGAAGACCCCGAGACGATCTTTATCATCCTTTCCGAACTCCTCTTCCACCCGCTGATCACAGGGTTCCTGTTCGCCGCTTTGCTTGCCGCGATCATGAGCACGATTTCATCGCAATTGCTGGTCGCTTCCAGTTCGTTGACAGAGGATTGCTACCGCCTGTTTCTGCGCAAGGACTGTCCGGAAAAAGAGGCTGTGAACATTGGTCGCCTGTGCGTCGCACTGGTCGCTATCGCGGGGATTTTCATTGCGAGCGATCCCGAGGCGCAGGTGCTTGGCCTTGTTTCGAATGCATGGGCGGGTTTCGGCGCAGCATTCGGGCCGCTGATTTTGTTGGCACTGACTTGGAAACCGATGACCGGATCGGGCGCCGTTGCCGGCCTTGTGACGGGCGCTGCTGTTGTCGGTGCGTGGATCGCGCTTGGCTGGAATAAAGCGCTGCTGGGCGGGCCGGGCCTTTACGAAATCGTGCCTGGCTTCATCGCGGCATGGGTCGCAATCGTGGTCGTCAGCCGTCTGACGCAATCAACCACAGTGCAGGCTGAGGCCTGAGCCGCGATTTTGCGAACCGGTCTGTAACCGGATCGAACCATTCGCCGAACTCCCGAGTAACAGCGCCCTCCCCCCGCCTTTGGGGCGCAACCCTCTGGAGTTCCGTTACAAATGTTCCGTCTATTCGCAACTATCGCCGCTATCGGCGCCTTCGTCATGGGCGCGATGCAGATTTCCGCACGCGTCGAGAGCTCCGGCTGGAGCGACTACGATGTAGCCGAATTCGTCATGGCTCAGGAAAAAGGCAAGACAATCATTGTCGAGCTTTACTCCGATGACTGCGCCGCCTGTGAACAGCAGGCCGTGACAATGAGCGAGTTGCGAAGCGCGTTGCAGGACCGGGACATTCTTTTCGTGAAGGTCGATTTCGAAGAGCAGCAAGAATTTGTGCGCGACAATGCGATTGATGAGCCCGCCACCATTCTGGTCTTCAACGGCAGCGATGAAGTCGTAAGGTCAGTCAATCAGACAGGCGCGGAAGCCTTGCGCCGAGAGGTGATGAACTCGATCTGACCGTCCACGCGCAGTGCCGCTCGCCGCCGGACTATGCTATCCTTGCCGTGAAACGCAAAGCGGGAGGGCAGGCGATGAGCACGGATGACACACCACGCATTACGGGTCTGGGCGGCATATTCTACGTTGTGAAAGATCCGGAGGCGACGCGGGCATGGTATCGCGAAACTCTCG
>JAXHVK010000217.1:0-2628 GCA_034211135.1 Pseudomonadota bacterium | reverse complement strand
AAGAACAAGCTCGTTCTGACGGCAACCGACCAGATCCTCTGGAACGGTACGCCGATCACGCAGGGCCAGCTTGTAACGAACCTTCAGGAATCGCTTCGTTTTGCGGTTGAGCCTGAACTTCAGTTCGAACCCGAAGCGCTCGCAAGCTATGACCTCTCAGCCAAGGTGCTGCAGGTCATCAAGGCCAGCGGCGTGACCAAGTTCGGCTTTGTCGGCAACGAAAAGTATCGCCAGTTCGGTAAGTAATCACTTCACCGTTACGGCTTTCGAAAGAGGCGCTGCAGGAAACTGCGGCGCCTTTTTTGTTGCGGCGTCAGATGGTTGGAGCGCTTTGGTTGCAACCAACATACGGGTACGCGTTAGGCAACCTTTGGGTGCCTGTGTATCATCGCCCTTCCTTTGAGAGAGGAGAACCCCGATGACTGCAATCACTGCACCCACTTCGCTCAAACACCGCAAGGCGCCATCACGCAACCGACCCCGCGGGCGCTTTTCCGGCACCGGTCTTCCCCGAATGCGACGATCCAGCGCGCATCCCAAGGGGGAAATGAATGTCACCCCCTTCATTGACGTGCTGCTCGTCCTGCTGGTGATGCTGATAATGGCGGTGCCGGTGAAGCTGCACGAAACAACCGTCGATCTGCCAACGGACAAGCCCTGCGTGAATTGTCCGGTCAATGACGATCAGAACACGGTCTTCATCACCGCATCAGACGGGCTGCTCTGGAATGGCTCCCCGGTCACAAGCGACGAACTGCGCGCGCGCATTGCCGCCGCCAGCGCCATGGATGAAGAACCCCTGCTGCGTTTCGAACCGGATGCGAATGCGGGTTATGACATTTCGGCGCGCACAATCGCTCTGATCAAGGAATCGGGCGCCACCCGCTTCGCCTTTGTCGGCAATGGCCGGCATAAGGATTTCGGGCGGTAAACAACGCATACGGGCCGCGCACCGAAGCATTGCGAGCGCGCGGCCCGTCTACCATTGCGAGCACAGTCAGTCCCCTTCGAGCCGGCACGCGCCATCCTCCGGATCAATCCGCATTGCCTCGCCAACCAGGCCTTCGGCTTCGAGAAGCAGCTCATCATCGACAGCGCCCTGCGGCACAGCCTCTCGCCCGATCATTGTCATCACCGGCACAGCCAAGGGAGAGACGCGGTCCAGCTCCACATGCACCAGCTCGCGCTCGGATCGCTCCAACAGGTCTGCCAAACGGCCCACATCCGTCATGCGCGCGCGGGCATCGGCCCATGCGGCCTCCAACAGCACGTGATCGGGTTCGTATTTCTTGAGCACATCGTAAATCAGATCGGTCGAGAAAGTGACCTGCTTGCCTGTCTTGCGTCTGCCGGGATGCTGGCGCTCCACCAGACCGCTGATCACGGCGACTTCGCGAAAGGCGCGGCGCAGCAGGTGGCTTTCCGTCACCCAGTCCACAAATTCATGCGTCAGGATATCGGGAGACAGCAGCGGCGCCGGATCGCTGACCGGTTTTAACCCCCAAACCGCAAGCGTATAATCATTGGCAACAAAACCCGCCGGCATAAGCCCGCGATCTTCCATACGCCGTGTGATTAACATGCCGAGCGACTGGTTCGCGTTCCAGCCTTCGAAGGTGTAATAGGTGGTGTAATGCTTGCCTCCGTGGGGGAAGCTTTCAACCAGCAGTTCACCCGGCGCAGGCAAGCGGCTGCGATAGTCCTGCACTTCCAGCCATTCGCGCACATCATCTGGGAAGCGGCCCCAACCCGCGCGATCTGTCAGCATTTCCTGCACGCGGTTCGCCAGATGCGTGGTGAGCGGCAGGCGCAGGCCGCCATAGCTGGGGATCGTGGCGGATTTCTTGGCCGCGCGCACGATAACGTCCATGTCTTTGACGCTCTCCACCTCCAGGCTCATGCCCGCGAAGAAGAACGTGTCGCCTGCGGAAAGTTGCGCGGCAAAGCGCTCCTCCACCTTGCCCAGCTTTCGACCGTTCTTGAACCGCACGACCAGCATCTCGCTATCGACGATGATGCCGGCATTCATCCGGTGCCGCTGTGCCTGCTGAGGATGGGCAAGCCGCCAGACGCCATCCTTGCTGCGGATTATGCGCTTGAACTTGTCATAGGCGCGAAGGGCATATCCGCCATTCTCCACAAAGCCGAGCACCCGCTGGAACGCCGCATCATCCACCCATGCGTAAGCAACGCTGGAGCGGATTTCAGCGAGCAGATCCCCTTCGTGAAAGGGCGCGGCACAGGCGCATGCCATGATATGCTGGGCCAGCACATCCAGCCCGCCTGCGCGGAATTCCTCTCCGTCGCGCTGACCGTCATCGACTGCATCTTTTGCAGCCATCGCTTCGAGAAATTCAAAACGGTTGCCGGGCACCAGAATGGCCCGGCTCGCCGCGTCCAGCCTGTGCCCCGCGCGCCCGATGCGTTGCAACAGGCGCGAGGAACCCTTGGGAGCGCCCATCTGCACCACCAGATCAATATCACCCCAGTCGACACCCAGATCGAGGCTGGCCGTGCAGACAAGCGCCCTGAGCTCCCCCGCGGCCATGGCGTCTTCGACCTTGCGGCGCGCCTCTTTGGACAGGCTGCCGTGATGGACGCCAATGGGAAGGTGATCCTCGTTTATGT
>JAXHVK010000216.1:0-2705 GCA_034211135.1 Pseudomonadota bacterium | reverse complement strand
ACGCCGATCTTTGATCCGCAGCGGTGCAGTATAGGCTTTCACCTGCTCCACGGATGGGAAGCGGCAATACTGTATTGCGCCATGCTGCTGATCAAAGATCGGCGTGGCGAGCAGATGGTCCAGATCAATCAGATTGGCCGCTGCGATGACGAAACCAGCGCGCACCCAATCGCTTCGCCACACGACGAAAGCGATCAGGAACGGCGCCAGCCAGTGCCCGCTATAGTGCAGAACTGGCTGGATAATCTCCATTTCAGGCGAACCGGAAAGCGGGTTTAGCTTTCCATCCAGTCCTTGAAGAAGCTTTCATGCGCGGTGCGAAGATCAGCAAGAGATGCGCCCAGCAGACTGTCACCACCGACTGTACCGATACGGTGGAAGCCGACCATTTCCGCCTCGGCAATGTCTGGGCCTTCGGCGACGATCTTGTTGAAAGCTTCGGCATTGTCGGGCGAGACGGTGATAACGTAACGCGCTTGATCCTCACCAAACCACCATTGCGCGGTGGTGTAGGCATCGTTTGCGGACACTTCCGCACCAATCCCTCCGGAAAGCGCCATTTCCGCCAGCGCAACGGCGAGGCCGCCGTCCGAAAGATCGTGCACGGCGCTCAACAAGCCAGCGTTAATCAGCTTGCGAACGATCTGGCCGGCACCACGCTCGGCAGACAGATCAACCGGTGGCGCGCGGCCTTCATCGCGACCATGCACGATATCAAGCCAGAGCGATTTACCGAGATGTGAGCGCGTCGGATCAGGCCGTGCCCAGAATTCCGGCGCGATCAGATAGATCGCATCGCCTTCCGATTTGAAGGCGCTGGTGACCATTTTGGAGGCGTCGTCCAGAATACCGACACCGCCGATGGCTGGCGTTGGCAAAATGGCAGAGCCGCCGCCGGTCGCCTTGCTTTCATTGTAGAGCGAGACATTGCCGCTCACGATCGGGAAATCGAGCGCACGGCAGGCATCGCCCATGCCTTCCAGAGCATGGACAAACTGGCTCATTATTTCAGGGCGCTGCGGATTGGCAAAGTTGAGGCAGTTGGTGACAGCCAGCGGCCTTGCCCCGACAGCGCACAGGTTGCGATAGGCCTCTGCAATCGCCTGTTTTCCGCCTTCATACGGATCAGCATAGACATAACGCGGCGTACAATCGGTGCTGATTGCCAGCGCTTTGTCCGTACCGTGCACCTTCACAACGGAGGCATCGCCGCCTGTCTGAAGCGTATCAGCCATCACCTGGCTATCATATTGTTCGGCAATCCACCGGCGCGAGGCGAGCGCAGGGCTTGCCATCATTTTCAGCAGGTCTGCGCCCGGATCGGATGTGTCCGGCACATCGGTCATCGGTTTTATACCGGCCCAGTCGGCATATTCCGTCTTGGAAATGTACGGGCGGTCATATTCCGGTGCATCGGCGGCCAGCGGGCCGAGAGGAATGTCGCATACGACTTCGCCATTCCATTCAAGAACCATGTGCTGGGTGTCGGTCACTTCGCCGATGACGGCAAAGTCCAGTTCCCACTTTTCGAAAATGGCTTTTGCCATTTCTTCCTTGCCCGGTTTCAGCACCATGAGCATCCGCTCCTGGCTTTCCGAGAGCATCATTTCGTAGGGCGTCATGCCTTCTTCGCGGCAGGGCACCTTGTTCATGTCGAGCCGGATGCCCGCCTTGCCATTGGTCGCCATTTCGACGCTGGAAGAAGTAAGGCCTGCTGCGCCCATATCCTGAATGGCAACGATGGCGTCGGTTGCCATCAGTTCCAGACATGCTTCGATCAGCAGCTTTTCGGTAAACGGATCGCCGACCTGAACAGTGGGGCGCTTGGCCTCTGCGTCCTCTTCGAAATCCGCGCTTGCCATGGTTGCGCCGTGGATGCCGTCGCGGCCTGTCTTCGAGCCGACATAGACGATCGGATTGCCCACGCCCGTGGCGGCGGAATAGAAAATCTTGTCCGCATCCGCGACACCGACGGTCATCGCATTGACTAGGATATTGCCGTCATAGGCAGGGTGGAAGTTCGTCTCTCCGCCAACGGTCGGCACGCCGACGCAGTTGCCATAGCCGCCAATGCCCGCGACCACGCCTTGTACAAGGTGCTTCATCTTCGGATGATCGGGGCGCCCGAAACGCAATGCGTTCATATTCGCCACAGGCCGCGCGCCCATGGTGAAGACATCGCGCAGAATCCCGCCAACGCCCGTTGCCGCACCCTGATAGGGTTCGATGTAAGAGGGGTGGTTGTGGCTTTCCATCTTGAAGATAGCCGCCTGACCATCGCCAATGTCGATCACGCCGGCATTCTCACCCGGACCGCAGATTACCCAAGGTGCCTCGGTTGGCAGCTTTTTAAGGTGCAGGCGGCTCGACTTGTAGGAGCAATGCTCTGACCACATGACGGAAAAGATGCCGAGCTCGACAAGATTCGGCTCGCGTCCAAGGCCAGCCAGAACGCGCTCATACTCTTCAGGGGACAGTCCGTGGGACTCGACGACTTCGGGTGTAATCTCGCTCATGCGAGAGCCATTAGGTCAGACACTCGGAGCCGCCAACCCGCCGCTTCGCACAAATTTGCGATTCTCCCCGACCCAGGCGGCAATAATCGTGAGAATTCCGAACGCAATCAGCGCCTGAATGTAGATGAATAGACCTGCGCTTTCCGGATGCGGCGCGAACCAGTTGATTGCCTGAACCACCAAAAGGAC
>JAXHVK010000215.1:0-2714 GCA_034211135.1 Pseudomonadota bacterium | reverse complement strand
AATTGTCGCGCCGCTGCAAGTCGTCGCCGGCGACTTTCATGGCATCAACACCTATGAACACCAGCCAGTCAAAGTCATGGCCATGGAAGGCCACTATGACAGCTATCCTGAAGGCGCGCCGCTCTATCTGTTTGGCATTCCGAATGAGGAAGAACAGCGGCTCGACTATGCCGTGGGTATTCCCAAGCTTTCCTCGCTGATCATTAAGCACGATCTGAATGCTCCGATGAAGGGCCTCGACACCGTGCCGGATGAGCTGCAGCCGCCTGTTCCAATCGTGTTCTGGAGTTTCCGGATCATGGTCGGCATCGGCATGCTGATGGTGCTGGTCGGCTTTATCAGCCTGTTCCTGCGCTGGCGCCGCAAGCTCTATGACGCACCGCTCTTCCACCGCGCCGCCATGCTCATGGGACCGTCCGGCTTTGTCGCTGTGCTCGCAGGTTGGATCACAACCGAAGTCGGTCGTCAGCCTTACACAGTTTACGGCCATCTGATGACGTCAGACTCAATCGCGCCAGTCGAAGCGCCTGCTGTTGCGGCATCGCTGATCGCTTTCATCGTGGTCTACTTCGCCCTTTTCGGGGCAGGCACACTCTACATCCTAAAGATGATGAACAAGGAGCCCGGCGAAGTTCGCCCACTTCCAGAAACGCCAACACGCACGGCCGGGACAACGCAGCTAGCTGCCAAACGTCCTGACGTACTGCCCGCTGAATAGGAGCCGCCGCTATGTTTGATCTACCCACCATCTGGGCCGGCCTCCTTGCCCTCGCCATCTTCATCTATGTGGTGCTTGATGGCTTCGACCTCGGGATCGGGATTGTCTTCCCCTTCCTGAAATCTGACAGCGACCGCGATGTTGCCATGAACTCTGTCGCGCCGGTCTGGGACGGCAATGAGACATGGCTTGTTCTCGGCGGCGGTGGTCTGATGGCCGCGTTCCCAGTTGCCTATGCTGTGGTCATGCCAGCGCTCTACGCGCCTTTCATCATCATGATCCTGGCGCTGGTCTTCCGGGGCGTCGCATTTGAATATCGCTGGCGCGACAAGGCCCACGAGAAAATCTGGGATCGGTCCTTCTTCTATGGCTCTCTGATCGCAACCTTCTGTCAGGGCATTGTGCTCGGCGCATTCGTTCAGGGCATCGAAGTTGATGGGCGCGCCTATGGCGGCGGCTGGTGGGATTGGCTGACCCCGTTCACCATCACTTGCGGGATCGCGCTGGTCGCGGGCTACGCCTTGCTCGGAACCACGTGGCTCATCATGAAGACTGAAGGAGAGCTGCGCGAGACAGCCTATCGCTATGCGAAAGTCTCTGCGCTCGCGACGCTCGGCTTTGTCGGCATCGTCAGCCTCTGGACACCCTTCCTGTCACCAGAGATCGCAGAGCGCTGGTTCACCTTCCCGCAGCTTCTGTTCGTGCTGCCTGTACCAACCCTGACAGCGATCCTCGCCGCCCTTCTCGCCTGGGGACTTCTCAAGAAAAAGGATCAAGTCGCGTTCCCGACCTCCATCGGTCTGTTCGCGCTATGCTTTGCGGGCCTCGGTATCGGTATCTCTCCCTATATCGTCCCGCGCGCGATCACGATCCAAGAAGCGGCGGCGCCAGAGTCGAGTTTGCTCTTCATGTTGGTCGGCGCGCTAATCCTGCTTCCCATCATCATCGGCTACACCGCTTTCACCTATTGGATTTTCCGCGGAAAAATCGATCCGGACGCGGGGTATCACTGATGCCCGAAGACAACCGCCCACTGATCAAAAAAACCGGCCCGAAAGAGCTCGCCTGGTTCGTCGGGCTCTGGGCTCTGGGCGTCGCCGCCATCCTGACCGTCGGCGGCCTGATCAAGCTGGTGCTAACCCCCTAATCAAATCAACCAAGCCTCCCAGAAAGGATAAATAATGTCTCTCAGAATTGGCGACACCGCCCCAAACTTCACCATCCCGACCACAAAGGGTGAGATCACCTTCCACGACTGGATTGGCGATAGCTGGGTCTTCTTCTTCAGCCACCCGGCGGACTTCACCCCGGTCTGCACCACGGAAATGGGCCGCACAGCGCAACTTTCTCAGGAATTCGTCAATCGCAATACCAAGCCGCTGGGTCTCTCGACGGACACGGTCGAAGAGCACATCAAGTGGATCGACGACGTGAATGACACACAGAACACCGATCTGGCATTTCCGATCGTCGCCGATGCCGATCACAAAGTGGCGCAGCTCTATGACATGATTCATCCCGGCGAGAGTGAAACCGCCGCGGTTCGGTCCGTCTTCATCATCGACCCGAACAAGAAAATCCGTCTGACCATGACGTACCCGATGAGCGTTGGCCGGAATTTTGACGAAATCCTGCGCGTCATCGATGCCCTTCAGGCCGGTGACAAGCACGGGATCGCAACACCCGCAGATTGGCTGCCGGGCCTCAAAGTCATTATCCCGCCATCGGTGACCAATGAGCAGGCCAGCGTGAAATTCCCGCAGGGCTGGGACGAACTGCGCCCCTATTTGCGGTTCACCGAAGTCAAATAAGCCATCACAGTGCGCTGGGTCTTAAATGATCCGGCGCACGCCTGCCCGGAGGCCTGCCCATGTCAGTATCTGTTCCATTAAAGGCCGCGCTGCGCGGACGCTGCGGCGTCTGCGGCGAAGGCAAGCTCTTTGAGGGTTTCCTCAAACTCAAATCCAGCTGCAACCAGTGTGGTCAGGACTTCACA
>JAXHVK010000214.1:0-2777 GCA_034211135.1 Pseudomonadota bacterium | reverse complement strand
CGAGGCATCGATTATGCGCGCGATCATCGGTCGGTCTTCCGAATGGATTCGATACGCGGACCGGTGTCGTGCTGCGAGAAGGTAAACTCGACCTTGTCGCCCGGTTCAATACCGTCAACTAGAGCGGCATCGGCGAGAGCGAAGGGCATGACCATGCTCGGCCATTCGAGAGCGGGAACCGGAGCGTGATTGAGAGTGATGGAACCGCCTGTAATCTTGGTGATCCGTCCCGTGGCGGTGTACGTCCTCATCTTTGCCGAGCCATCCGACGCCATGCTCATGGTCCCATCGATCGACCTGACGTCGATCCCGCCAAGACTTGCTTCGGAGTCGATCAGGAACTGACCTGAAGTGACGACCTGCTCGCCCTCCGCAAGGCCTGCGAGTATCTCTGTCCTGCCATTCGCTTCGCGCCCGATTTCGACCTCGGCAGGCAGGAACGCGCCTTCATCCTGCTTGAGCATCACAAGATTTCGGCGTCCGGTTCGAATGACCGCCTCCGACGGTACCAGCAGCGCACGCCGAGTGTCGGGTGAAAGCGACACCTGCGCGAACATCCCCGGTTTCAACCTGCCGCGCGGGTTCGGCAGCTCAGCCCGTACGGTGATCGTCCGGCTTGCAGTATCGGCGTTGGGCAAAATGGCCGTGATACGTCCTGCAAATCGTTCATCGGGAAACGCTGCCAGAGCGGCGCTGACAGTCTGGCCTTGCCGTACGTTTGCGGCCTGTGCCTCGGGCACTGAGGCTTCCAGCCATATCGGGGAAAAGCCTGTAATCTCGGCCAGTGTCTGACCTTCCATCACCGTCATGCCTGGCCGCACACCGAGCATGGTGACAGCGCCGCCTACCGGAGCCGTGACAGTGATCGTGTTTTGCGCTCTGCGTGTGCGTTCAACCGACGCGATCATTGCGTCGGTCATGCCGAGCAGGCGCATGCGCTGCCGCATCGCATCTGCAAGTGCCTGATCGCCGGTATCGAGCACGGCAATGTACTCACGCTGCGCACCGCCCCAGTCAGGGACGAGAATGTCGACTATCGGAGCGCCGCGACCCACGACATCGTCCTGTGCTAGGCCATAGGTGCGTTGGACATATCCGCCCGCTCTTGGCTGGACGATGGCAACATCTCGGCTGTTGTAGGCCAGGACGCCCGTCACGGTGATTTCCGGCTCGAGAACTCCGAACTCCGCCGCTGCCGTGCGAATGCCGAAATTCTGGACAAGGCCCGGATCAATCCGCACGCCCGCTTCGGCGGCTTCTCCCGCGCATTTGGGTACCAGCATCATGTCCATGAAGGGCGACTTGCCAGGCTCGTCAAAACGCTGGCCGGGCACCATCGGATCGTACCAGTAGAGTACGTCTTCGCACTCCGTCTCGGCGGAGCCCGACATCCCACCCTCGCTCTCACCTCCTAGCAGCGAGAGCGCGTATCCGGCGCCGAGGCTGACAAGCGCGACGGCTGCGATGATTGCATAGGTTCGCTTTGAAGGGTCCGAGCTGTCGACTTTATTGCTCATGGCTGCTGCTCCCCGTAGGTCAAGCGAAGCATCTCGGCCCATTCCACCGTGACCGCTTCGCGTTCAAAGATTTCAAGATCGAGCAAGGCCAAATCCGCCTTCGCTGCAATCACATCGATCAGGTCTGCGTTTCCAGCAGCAAAGCTTGCCGTTTCCAGTTCGACCCTTTGCCGGGCCAGCGGCAGCAATTCATCGCGCGCGCGTTCCCATTGACGCTTCGCACTGCGCCATGAGGCGAGATCGGATTCGAATTGCACACGCAGTGCCCGCAACCGATCGTCGCGCTCTTCCTGCGCCGCAGCAGCTTCTGCCTCGGCGGCACGAATGCGCGGCTTTTGACGTCGATCGGTGAAGATGGGCAGGGTAACCGATCCCATGACAGAGAATGCGTCTCCGAAGGCAGGGTCGCGTCGGCCATAGTTTACGCTCACTCCGAAGTCGGGGCGCAAGTCGGCGCGCGCGAGGTCGGCGTTCGCTTCTGCGCGTCCGGTGGCAGCATCGGCAAGACGGATGACGGGGTTAAGGTTCAGAGCTTGTTCGAGGCTGCCGCTGTCGACATCGGCCGCTGGCGCATTACCCGCGATAGTAGGGTCGTCTGTGTGAATGTAGCTCGAGAGCATGGCGCGCGCGGTATCTCTTTCGGCTTCAATTCTCGTGATTGCATCTTCAATCACAAGGAGCTCGCGGCGAATGGCTAGGCTTTCGGCCGGACGGGCGGCACCCGACGCGACAGCGCTGTTTGCCACCGGCTGAAGCCTGCGCAGATCGCTCAGCGCCGTATGGGCGAAGGCGAGCTTCTCCTCGGCATAGTACAAGTCGATCCAGGCGGTTGATGTGGCGATGTCGATCCGCTGCTGCGCAACTCCAAGCCGCATTTGAGCGACGGCTAGATCTGCGCCCGCTACGCCTCTACGGGCTCTGCGCCGTGCAAGGTTCGGGATTGGTTGCTCAATGCCAACAGCAATCTGCGTTGGAAGCTGGCGATCAAACTCGAACGCCACAGGCCCGGTGATTGGCAGGTTTGCAATCCCGCCACGCAAGATAGGATCGGGCAACTCATCTGCGGCTTGCGAGGCATCTCGCGTGCCGTCGATACGCAATTGCGCCGCCTGGAGCAGCGGCTGATCTTCGCGCGCTGCCCGCAAAGCTTCTTCATAGCCAACCGGCTGCGCGAGCACGACCTGCGCCGGCATCAGGGCGGCGGCAAGGATACCGCCTATGGACCGTTTCATGGAAAAATCTCACTTGATTTGCGTGCCG
>JAXHVK010000213.1:0-2813 GCA_034211135.1 Pseudomonadota bacterium | reverse complement strand
GTTGTATGAAGAACACGGCGTTGCGCTAGGCGATTTGCGGCTGGTGGCCGATCATTCAAAAGATGACATGCGCGGCAGCATCATCATCGCTCCGCCGTCGGCGCTCAACGATCGCTGGGCACGTCGTCTGCCCGATCCTGTCACGGCCATGGCCAGCGGCTGGATGCGCGTGCGGCAAAGAGCGCGCCAGCGGGGTGTGGAACTGCCTCTCGTCATCTCCGACCATGCCGACTGGAATGAGCTGACCGGGACCATTCAGGAAGTTAATCCGCAGCAGACATGGATCACCCACGGCCGCGAAGAGGCATTGCTGCGATGGTGCGAATTGCATCAGCGCAAGGCAAAGGCTCTGGCTCTGGTCGGGCGGGAGGACGAGGATGAGTGAACCTCACCCCGCCACCCGGAAAATTTCAGCCAAGCTTGGCGAGATCGGCTTTGACCGCGGCGATCTTCTCGTCGGTCACCAGCCCGCCAGACCACGGCTGAACCTGAACAAGGCTCATGGATTTGAACTGGTCGAAAGCCGGATGCGAACCGATGCCGGGGAAGTGCTTTTCAAGGATTGCTGCCGTTTTGGCATTGGCCATCAGCTTTTCAATCGGGCTGTCGACTGTCAGCGTCTCAGCCTTGGCTTCAGACTTTTCGACATGCGCATCGGCAAGCGCGGGAGTGGACGCTCCTGCAAGGAGGAGAACAGCGGCAAGAGCAGTGGTTTTCATCGGGCGCATTCCTTTATCAGCGATCCTGTGAACCCTCCTATAGCGGCAAGATGTCACGGGGATGAAGCGTTTTGGAGCGCGGTGCGATGAACCGCTTTGCCGCTCTGCTGGACGCGCTGGTTTATACCACCAGCCGTAATCGCAAACTCGCTTTGCTGAGCGCCTATTTGCGCGAAACGCCTGATCCTGATCGTGGCTGGGCGATGGCTGCGTTAACGGGTGAGCTCGATTTTCCGGCCGTCAAAAGCAGCACGATCCGCAACCTGATGAAGGACCGTGTGGACCCTGTCCTGTGGTCGCTCAGCCGCGATTTTGTCGGCGATACGGCGGAAACGGCCAGCCTTTTGTGGCCCGAACCCGAGGGAGGGTCTAAACCGGTCAAGGCGGGGTCTAACCCGGCCGAGAGCGATCTAACCACCCTCGACTTGGTCGTAAAACGCCTCTCGGGCCTGAACCGTGCAACCGCTCCGAAAGAATTGCCCGTTTTGCTCGACCAGTTGGATTCATCAGGCCGCTATGCCCTGATCAAACTGGCGACCGGCGGGATGCGCATTGGCGTTTCGGCCCGTCTTGCGAAAACTGCCTTTGCGCAGGCTTTCGATGTCAGCGTCGATGATGTGGAGGAATACTGGCACGCTCTCGATGCGCCCTATTCCGAACTTTTCGCATGGGCTGCGGACGGCGCCGATCCGCCCGATGTTTCCAACCGTCCGCTTTTCCGACCATTCATGCTGGCCCACCCCCTTGAAGAAACGCGGGTTGATCTGAAGGACTACGCGGCGGAGTGGAAGTGGGACGGCATCCGTATCCAGCTGGTTCGGGTGGCGGGCGAAACGCGCCTCTATTCGCGTTCGGGCGACGATATCTCGGCGACTTTCCCCGAATTGCTCGACGTGCTGCCTTTTGATGCGGTGCTGGATGGAGAACTGCTGGTGCGCGGCGCGACGCAGGGCGGTGAGGAAGGCGGCGCAGCCAGTTTCAACGCGCTTCAGCAAAGGCTGGGCCGCAAGACGGTTTCGAAGAAGATGCTGGCCGAAGCGCCCGCTTTCGTGCGTTTGTATGACGTCATGATCCTTGAAGGGAATGATCTGCGCGAACAGCCCTGGCAAAGTCGCCGCGCGCAACTTGAGGGGCTGATGCCGCGCTTGCCCGATAGCCATTTCGACCTTTCGCTTTTGGTTGAGGCGGAAGACTTCGATCACCTCGCCCGGATCCGCGAAGGCACGCGTGACGACGCGATCGAAGGATTGATGCTGAAGAAACGCGACAGCGCCTATGTGCCGGGTCGCAAGGTTGGGCTGTGGTATAAATGGAAGCGCGATCCGCTGCTGATCGACTGTGTGCTGATGTATGCGCAGCGCGGCAGCGGCAAACGTTCGAGCTTCTATTCAGACTACACTTTCGGCTGCTGGGACGGCGATCCCGATCAGGGTGCGGAGCTGCTGCCTGTGGGCAAAGCCTATTCCGGCTTTTCCGACGCCGAGCTGAAAAAGCTCGACAAGCTGGTGCGCCAGACCACGTTGAACCGCTTTGGCCCTGTGCGGGAGGTGGAGCGGACACTGGTGTTCGAAGTCGCCTTTGACAGCGTGCACACATCCAAACGGCACAAATCCGGCCTCGCCATGCGCTTTCCCCGCATCCACCGCATCCGCTGGGACAAACCCGTGCACGAAGCAGACCGGATCGAAGCGCTTAGGGCGCTGATCAGAGACTAGAGACACCCCATCATGAAAACCGAAATCCGCGCCAATTGGTCGCACGCTATCCTTGTGTGCAAGAAGTGCTCGAAAAAGCAGAGCAAGAAAGGCTGTGGCTTCGGGCCGGAGCAAAAGCGCCTGTCCGCCGCATTGAAACGTGACCTGGGTGCAGGCAAAGGACGCAAGGCACCGGTTGGCGTGATTGAGGTTTCCTGCCTGGATATCTGCCCCAAGAAAGGGGTTGTTGTGATTGACAGCCGTACCCCTGAAAAATGGCGTATCATCACACCCGAAGATGACTTTGATGAACAGATCGCCCCGCTGAGATAGACGGGTGATAAGACCGCGCGAATTCATTGGCGCGCAAATGCAAGCCGTTAGGATAAGGGTAAAGGAG
>JAXHVK010000212.1:0-2817 GCA_034211135.1 Pseudomonadota bacterium | reverse complement strand
TGATCTTTTTTCTAAATAACCTTCCATCAACACCACATCACTATCAATTTTAGAATCATCCTCCAATACAATCGATTCCATGCTATCTTCCTTTTCATCTTCAATATCTCTTTTCTCTTTCACCACTTTCTTCCTTGCATGACCCGCCGATTTTATTTGCTTCAACATCCATTTGTGATTATCTGAGAAACAAAAAATATGTATAAAATCTCCAATCACAACGGAATGTATTTATCATACACCAAACTTGTGAGATGTGTCATAAACTTGGTCTTGATCAATCTTCCTTGTCCTCGAATATTCTCTAATCTTTTTCTCTTTGATGCCAAATAATTTCTAATTCTCTTCATCTCAACATCATCAGCATCCTTTTTATCCTTTTCATCGGCGTTGGTCGGGGAAAGTCAGGAAGCGATTCAGGGTCGGATGGGGGCTTTGTTTGCTGATCCGATGCTGCTGCTTGGCATGCATCTCGCCTTTATGGGTGTGACCCTGTTTATCGTAGCGCGCGGGATCGGTTCAGGCATCGAAGCGGCGGCCACCATTCTTATGCCGATGTTCTTCGTCCTGCTGATCTGCATCACGATTTATGGCGCGTTTGTGGGTGATATGGGGCAGGCGCTCGCATTCCTTTTCACTCCGGACTTCAGCAAGCTTGACCCGACAGCAATGAACACCGCGCTGGGTCAGGCGCTGTTCTCCCTTTCGCTGGGCGTTGCCGGACTGATCACCTATGGTTCTTATATCAAAGGGTCTGACGGGCTGGGGCCGACGTCTCTGACAATCGCCTTTGCCGACACGGGCGTTGCCTTGATCGCGGGTCTGATGATCTTCCCGATCGTGTTTGCTGTTGGCCTTGACCCGGCGGCCGGGCCTACGCTGGTGTTCCAGACCCTGCCATTTGCGTTCCAGACGATGCCTGCGGGCGCGTTGATCGGTTTTCTTTTCTTCCTGCTTATCCTTGTCGCTGCGGTGACGAGCTCGATCTCGCTTCTGGAAGTACCGACAGCGTGGGGCATTGGCGAAATGGGCTGGAGCCGGACGACTTCTGCGCTGGTGTTCGGCATTTCGGCGTTCCTTGTCGGGATTGCCTGCCTGCTGGGTTATAATGTCTGGTCGGATGTGCGCCTGCTCAGTTTCTGGCCGTTGTTCGCGGATAAGGACATCCTTGATACGGTGGACGGCTTTACCGGCACTGTGATGCTCCCTCTTGGGGCGTTCTTCACGGCGGTCTTTGTCGGATGGCGTGCTGACAAGCGTCTGGTCGAACAGATGACCGGGCTTAGCGGCGGCTGGCTGGCTGTATGGCGCTTCCTGATTGCGTGGCTGTGCCCGCTTGCTGTGGGTATTATTTTCGTGACGGGTCTTTTTCCGGGTATTCTCGGCAGCTGATCAGCCGGTTGCAGCGGGCGGGACGAGGCTGTTCCCGCCCATTGCAATGATTCTGTAAATGTGGAACATAGTGGGAACAAACGGGACTCGCGAGAGTCGTTCCTTTGAGTGTTTACATGCCACAGCCTGCCCTTTCCCCCAGCGCGCCTGCGCTTGCCGATCTGCCTTTTGTCTCCCGTGGCAAAGGGGCAGGGGCATCTGTGCGCGTGCAGGCGTCAA
Organism: Pseudomonadota bacterium; assembly: GCA_034211135.1. Taxonomy (GTDB): domain Bacteria; phylum Pseudomonadota; class Alphaproteobacteria; order Sphingomonadales; family Sphingomonadaceae; genus Erythrobacter. The sequence continues at coordinate 1,206 of JAXHVK010000212.1, read as the reverse complement.
AACCGCATCTGACTGCACCGCCTCTGCCGGCATTGCCCCTGCCGACATTGTCAGCGCAGGAAATCGCCGAAATATCGAAAGCGCGTGAGGGCCGCTGGCGCCCCGGTCTTTCCAATCAGCCGCTGCATAGTGAGATTTTCGCCGATACCAGCGATGCAAGCGGGGCCAGCGTCGCTTTGGCTCTGGCCCGCGATGCCTTGCGTGTCGCAGCGGAAAAGGATGACCCACTTAGCGAAGCGGAAGACCGGCGGCATGTGCTGTGGGTGCAGGAACGCGGCGCAATTGAGCGGTCTGGCCGGCCTTATCTCCACGGTCTGCCGCCTGAATTGAGGGAGCGGCTGATCCACGTTGAGGCAAAGACGCCGGAGGATGCTCTCTTCGCTTTGGAAGAAGGGCTGCGCTGCCGCGATCTTGCCTGCGTGATCGGCGAGATTCTCGGCAATCCGAAAGCGTTGGATTTCACCGCGTCACGGCGGCTTAGCCTTGCTGCGGAAAAGCATGATGTGGCGCTTTGGATGGTGCGGCTTGATGCGCAGGCGGAGCTTTCCTCTGCCCGCATGCGCTGGCGGGTGGAGCCTGCGCCGTCTCCCCATCCGCGCTGGAATCCCAAAGCACTCGGAGCCCCCAACTGGAAGGCAGAATTGTTCCGCGCGCGCAGTCACGCGCCCGGTGAATGGATATTGGACGATGACGACACCACCCTGCGAGCGCGCAAGCCCGGAGATGCCAATGACAGCTTCCGGTCAGGCGGTGGGGCAGGCGACTGTTCAGGGGGATTGGGAACCGCGCTCGCCCGGCAAATCCGCCAACGCTACACGACAGGCAAAACAGGCGCGGCGGGTGCTCGCCATATGGTGCGCGCGACTGTCGGTCGATCGCTGGCGGCTTGCGCAAGGGTGTGAGCGGGGCGAGGGCGCTGATGCAAATCCTGTCGCGCTGATCACCGAAACCGCACACGGCCCCCGTATCGAAGCGCTTAATGATGCAGCGCGCGATGCGGGCGCGGTAACGGGCACCATGCTGGCAGATGCGCGCACCTTGTGCCCTCAGATAGAGGCGGTGCCCGCAGACCCGGCAGGCGATCTTGCATTTCTGGAGCAGCTGGCGCTGTGGGCGCAGCGCTGGGGGCCGTGGAGTGCGCTGGATGCGCCTGATGGCGTGCTGGTGGATGTTACTGCGGTTGCTCACCTGTTTGGTGGAGAGGAA
>JAXHVK010000211.1:0-2839 GCA_034211135.1 Pseudomonadota bacterium | reverse complement strand
GTCCTGGCAACGCCCCTCCTGGCGATGTCTGTCGCTGCGCAGTCCATGGATGAACTCGAATCGCGTCTCTCCGACCATCCAAGTCTCGCCGCGCTCACTTATCAGGCGGACGCCAACCGGGAACGCGGTCAAGCCGCCACGGCATTGCCCGACCCAGTGGTATCGGTCGGGATCAATAACTTTCCGATCTTCGACCCCTCATTTTCGGACTTCCTGCCCACCAATAAGGCGATTGGCGTGCGCCAGGAATTTCCAAACCGGGCCGGCCGCGAAGCGCGCGCGGGAGAAGCGCGCAGCCTTGCAGCCCAGACAGATCTTGTCCGATCAGCGCAGCTCGCGGCCTTGCGCGGCGAACTCATCTCGCTGCTTCATGAAAAAGCCCGTATCGAAAAGCAGCGCGCGCTGGCCGAGCTCCGCAATGCTAAATATGACGAATTGACCCAAGTGGTGGAAACCGAAATCGATGCCGGACGTCCAGCGGTATTCAGGCTTGCTGAAATTGAATCAGAGCGCACGAGCGTCTCCCGCATTCTGGTCGATCTTGATCGCGAGACCGCACAAATTGACGCCCGCCTGATTGATCTTGTCGGCCTGGTGCCAGTCACGCCCGCGCCGCCGGTAATCCCATCGGACTGGACAGGTGAAGCCATGGACTTTCATGCGGTACGTGTCGCGCAAGCCAGTATCCGTGTCGCAGACCAGTCAGTTGATGGAGCTGAAGCGGCATGGCGACCAAACTGGGGCGCACAGCTGACTTATCAACAACGCGAGTCCGGCGTGAATTTCGCTGGCGATGACTGGGTCTCCGGCATGGTCACCTTCAGTGTCCCCCTTTGGGCAGAGCGCAGTCAGGCGCCAAGTCTTCGCGCCGCAAAAGCAGATCGCGCGAGCGCCGAAATGCGCTATCAGGCATCTGCGCGCACATCGGCTGCTCGCTTTGCGAGTGAGGCAGCCGCCTGGCGCGCTGCACAGGATAATATCGCGGTTCTCGAGCGCAATATCGCCGCCGTTGAAGACGAAATGGCCGCGCAACTGACCACTTATGAATCCGGTGTCGGTGACTACGCGCCGATTATCGACGGCGAAATCGCCATCCTCAAACTGCGTTCTGACATCGCCACTGAGGCGGCCCGCATGGCCGCCGCGATTGCCCGTATGAACGCGCTCTTGGTGCAATCATGAAACAGTCTCTCTTTCTTTTGGCGGCCTCAGCCGCCCTTTTGACGGCCTGCGGCGAACCTGCCGCCGTCGGTTCAAGCTCAGGCGCTTTGACGGCATCGTCAGCGTCATCAGCTGAAACGGCCCAATACACCTGCCCGATGCATCCGCATTACATCTCGACCGACCCGGATGGTTCCTGCCCGATCTGCGGCATGGACCTGGTCCCGGTGAGCGTAAACGCAAGCGCAACGCCTGGTGATGGCGCGATCGCGGTGGCACCAGAAATGATCCAGACCATGGGCATCAGGACCGCGCCCGTCAGCGTCACCAATTTTGGGCGGTCATTGCGCGCCTTTGGCACCGTTGAAACAAATGAACGGTTGGAAAATGTCAGCGTCTCGCGGCTTGAAGGCTGGATCGATGACTTGCGCGTCCGGGCCGAGGGCGACACCGTTCGCCCCGGCGCGTTGCTGTACCGCGTCTACAGCCCGGACCTCATCGCTGCGCAGAAAGACTATCTCGCCTCGCTCACGATCGGCAATGAGAACCGTGTCGCAGCGGTTCGCCAACGGCTTCGCTCGGTCGGCATGCAGAATACGGCGATAGAGCGCCTGACTGAGACGCGCACCATAATAGAGCGTGTTCCTGTATATGCGGAATCAGGCGGAACGGTTGCTGAGCTTCAGGTTAGCGAAGGCGACTATATCAAACCTGGCACGCCGATTCTGCGCCTGCAATCATATGCCGGCGTCTGGATCATCGCCCGCGTACCTGAACAGGACCTGGCGCTGATCGATACCGGGCTTGCTGTCCGTCTTGAGTTTCCGAGCGCCCCAGGCGCGCCAGCGGAGGGCCGGATCAATTACATCTACCCCACGATCGATCCGCGAACGCGAACCGGCGAAGTGCGGATTGAAGTCGACAATGCGGCCGGATATCTGCGTCCAGGGGCCTATGCTGACATCTCGTTGGATCTTGGCGGTGAAGCGCGCCTTTCTGTCCCAACCGAAGCCATTCTTCGAGACAGCCGCGGCGCGCACGTGATTGTGGCTCTCGGGCAAGGCCGGTTTGCCGGGCGCGGCGTCCAGACCGGTATCGCAGCTAATGGCCGAACAGAAATCATTGCCGGTTTGGAGTCTGGTGATCTGGTTGTTGCGAGCGGTCAGTTCATGCTCGATAGTGAGGTGAACCTGCGCGAAGGCTTTTCAAAGCTTCAGGTGCCAGTGGCGACTGCAGCCGGGCCTGACACGCCGCTAGCCCAGCTTCCTGTTGACGCCAGCACGCTCGCCGAGATCGACCATTTCACGGACATGGCGCTCTATTTCCACGAGGCGCTGACGGACGGCTATAAGATCGACCCCTATTTCCTCGACCCGGCCTTAGGTCTCGGCGAGACCTTGCGCACACGGTTTGCCAACACAAAGCTGGTCCCCATCCTTGAACGTGCCGAAATCGCGCTGCGCGCGGCAAAAGACGCCCGTGAAGGTGATGCCCTGAAAGCCGAACTTGAACGGCTCATGGAAGCGCTTGAACCGTGGTTGCTGGAGGGCGCGCCAATTCATTTTCGTGATGCAGGTCTAACACTTTTCCAAGAAACAGACACAGACCGTCTCTGGCTTCAAGAGGGCTCAGCACCGAACAATCCTTATGGCGATAACGCAGCCATACCCGTGTCCTG
>JAXHVK010000210.1:0-2884 GCA_034211135.1 Pseudomonadota bacterium | reverse complement strand
CCAAACGCATCCACCCGCTGCCGCAAAGCTCAATTGACGCGAGCAAGCTGCGCTACCGCGACTTCCTAACCGTTGCTCTGATGGTGAAGTCGGAAGACCTGTTCCCCGACAACTGGATCTATATCCATGATGAGCGTGTTCAGGTGGGCCGCGTTCAGAATTTCCGCAGCTGGTCACCCGAAATGGTGCCCGATGAAGATATGGCGTGCGTTGGCCTTGAATATTTCTGTTTCGAGGGTGACGGCTTGTGGTCTTCCTCGGACGAAGACCTCGTCAAGCAGGCAACCCGCGAGATGGAAATCCTCGGCCTGTGCGATCCCGAAATGGTCGTAAGCGGTGCGGTTGTCCGTCAGGAAAAAGCCTATCCGGTCTATGATGACGATTATGAAGCAAACGTGCAGGCCATGCGTGTTGAGCTGGAAGACAAGCATCCCTCGCTTCATCTGGTGGGCCGCAACGGTATGCACCGCTACAACAATCAGGATCACGCGATGATGACAGCGATGCTGACGGTTGAGAACATCCTTGAAGGCAAGCGCGTCTATGACACGTGGTGCGTTAATGAGGATGCCGAGTATCACGAAGCCGGTGACGAAGGCGAAGAAGCCAAGATTGCAGCGCGCGAAGTTTCGGGCGACGGTGACGGAGCAACCAAGCCGCTGAACGAAGATCAGGTCGCCGCGCTCACTTCGCTGCGCGGTGTGCCCGAACGGATCAAGGCCGAAGAAACGGCCGAAGAAGAGATCCGGAAGCGCGCCTGATGCTGGAGACCGCACGGTCATCCCAATGCACAATCGGCCTGCTGGGAGCGCGAACTCTCTCGGGCCGGTTTGTGCGGTATGGCTTTGCCAGCCTTACGGGCACGCTGATCGACCTTGCCGCTTTCAGTCTGCTGGTAAGCGGCGGGATCGCAGCGGGTATCGCTGCGGCTTGCGGCTATGCGCTGGGGACCTTGTGGCACTGGCAGGTTTCGAGCCGGTTCGTCTTTGCAGACCGGCTGGCGAACAAGGGCAGGGGTCGGATGCGCCAGCAAGCGCTGTTTCTGGCTTCGGCAATTATGGGGCTGGTCGTGACCGTTTGCGTGGTGACCTTGGCAGTGCAGATCGGGGCTAGCGCCGGCGCGGCGAAATTCGCGGCGATGTGCGTCGCATTCACAAGCGTCTGGCTGACGCGTCTGCTGCTCGTCTTTGCCGAGCATTCATCGGACGCATAAGATTCAGAGGAAGGATCAGGGGTGACACAGGCGATGGTTTCCGTCCTTGAAAAGCTGCGCGATGTGCGTCTGGTGCGTTACATCCTTGCCAGCGTAGGCGCGCTGGCGGTTGATGTGGGCAGCTTCCTTGCGTGTATGGCGCTGGGCATTGCCGCTGCGCCGGCTTCGGCGCTCGGTTATTCTCTTGGAATTTTGGCGCACTGGATCATGTCGAGCCGGGCGGTCTTTCAGGACACTGTCGCAGCATCCGGCATGGCGCGCGCCCGTCAAAAGGCGCTGTTCGTGATTTCGGCTCTTGTCGGGCTCGCGCTGACTACGGCCATTGTGGGGGCAGGCGACTATAGCGGTGTCGACCCGCGTATTGCCAAAGGCTTTGCCATCGTAGTCGCTTTCACGGCGACCTGGCTGCTGCGTAGCAAAATCGTCTTTCGCGAGGGCAACTGATCCCATGCTGGTGGAACGCCGCCGATCTGCTTTTCCGGTGGATTTCCTGCTGCGTGTTGCAGCGGCCTGGGCTGTCGTCAGCGCCCTGTTGCTGGTTGTGAACTGGGGCGCGATCACAACGCTGCGTTTTCCTGATCCTGATGACACGATGCGCCTTATCCAGGTGCGCGATCTGGTTGCAGGGCAGCCCTGGTTTGATGTGACGCAATACCGCGTGGATTCCCCCGGAGGCGGGGTGCCGATGCACTGGTCGCGTCTGGTGGACGTGCCGCTTGCGCTCGTCATCCTTGCTCTCACGCCTTTGATTGGCAGCGCCGCTGCGGAAAGCGTGGCGCTGGTGGTTGTGCCGTTGTTGACGCTTGGCATCGCGATGCTGCTGGCTGCGCGTATCGCGTGGCGACTGATGGGCGATGAAGAGACGACCTTTACCGCGCTAATCATGGCAGTCAGCGTTCCCATCGTTTTCCAGCTCGCGCCAATGCGGATTGATCACCATGGCTGGCAACTGGTGTGCGCATTGGTGGCAGTGAACGGCCTGATGGCTCGTTCACAGATTGTGGGCGGGCGCGTGATCGGGGCGGCTTGCGCGGTCTGGCTCTCCATTTCGATAGAAGGGCTGCCACTGGCTGCAGCGATCTTTGCCGTTCTGGCTTTGCGCTGGTTGCGTGACCGGACGCAGCGCGATTTGCTCGTCAACGCAATCCAGTCTCTGGCTATTGGCAGCATGATTGTGTTCCTTGCGACGAAGGGCGATGGTAATCTCGCGACCTATTGCGACACGATCAGCCCGTTGCACATCGCCATGTTTGCGTTCGGCGCGGTCACTTTGACGGCGCTTTCCCGATTTGAGCCACTGCCTGTGGGGCTGCGCCTCGCCGGTTTCGCTATCGCAGGTGCAGGGGCCCTGGGCATCCTGTTCGCAGCCGCGCCGCAATGCGCAACCAGCGGAGGATTTTCCGATCTCGATCCGCTTGTTCGGGCGTTCTGGTACATCAATGTGAAAGAGGGCATGCCCGTCTGGCATCAGGGCGTGAAAGAGGCGCTGCAATACGCCATTACCCCTGTGATTGGTCTGCTTGCCGCCATCAACCTTGCCAGCAAGTCGCGCGATTGGCTGCGTGCGTTCTGGACTGATTACGCGCTGATACTGGGTGCCAGCATTCTTGTCGCCATGCTGGTCGCACGGGCCGGTGCAGCGGCGCTATTGATCGCCGCGCCGCCGCTTGC
>JAXHVK010000209.1:0-2899 GCA_034211135.1 Pseudomonadota bacterium | reverse complement strand
CTTTATGCGGCACCTGTTTCTTGCGCAGTTGGACAACTGTTTCCGCAAACACATCCAGCCCTTTTTCCATGACCAGACGGCCAAGGAAAACGACAGCCACATCGTCATCGGCAAGGCCCAGTGAACGCCGCCATTCCATGTCGCGTTTCTCACTGGAAAAGATCGTGCGGTCGACCCCGCGCGACCACAGGCCGATATCATCGTGCATGTCCATCGCCAGCAATTCGTCAATCATGCTTTGCGAAGGGGCGACCAACGCATCGCAGCGATTGTAGAACCGTCGCAGCAGTTTGATCACCACCGGCTCAAGAAACGCCATATTGTAATAGCGCGGATATGTTTCGAACCGGGTATGGACACTGGCGAGCACGGGCAGATCGTGATCCTGCGCCCAGCGCAATGCGGCGTGGCCGGAAGGATCAGGCGATGACAGGTGCACGATGTTCGGCTTGAACGCGTCAAGATCGCGCCGGACCTTCGCGCCAAGACCAAGGGGAATGCGATATTCGCCGCGGCCAAACGGCATTCCCACCGATTTCGTGCCGACCAGATCGCCGGTGGGAGGGAATGCGGGCTCTGCCACTTTGGGGGAATAGACGCGCACAGCGGCGCCTTTGCCCAGAAGCGAGCCGACCAAGCGGTTAAGCGCCTGGTTGGCCCCGTCACGGGTGTAATTATAGTTGCCGCTAAACAGGGCGATCCGAAGGTCAGCGAAATTCATTGCGCGTTCCCTTAGGCGAAAGGTTGCGCGCTGACCACCACGCACCGCAATTCATTCGACGGGCGATCTGACGGTCGGGCAGGTCTTTTGGGAAATGGCGGCAGCTTTCGGGATAACTACGCGCTTTCATTCATTGACTCTTCAACTCACATCTTTATCTGCGGCTTCGGGCCACGCGGTCCCAACGCCGCGCGAGCTCTCTGCAAGGAGAGAATAACATGACTGACTACGCACGTGGGCTCTTGCACGAGCCGCCGCTCAAACCTGAGCGTCCTCAATTTTCATCCGGTCCGACTGTAAAGTTCCCCGGATGGTCCCTCGAAAAACTTAGCACTGATTCTCTGGGCCGCTCGCACCGTTCGGCCTATGCGAAAGGTCGCCTGAAATATGCGATCGACCTGACGCGCGAATTGCTGGGTGTGCCTGATGATTATCTGGTCGGCATCATGCCGGCATCGGATACCGGAGCTCTCGAAGCGGCCATGTGGACGATGCTTGATCCTGCGCGCCCGGCAACGGTTGCTGCGTGGGAAAGCTTTGGCAATGTGTGGATTCAGGACGCGGTAAAGCAGCTTAAACTGCCGAACCTGCAGACGCTTACCGCCGATTACGGCGAGATCCCCGATCTTTCGACCATCCCGCAGCGCAACGATGTTGTGTTCACGTGGAATGGCACGACCAGCGGCGCGATGATCCCCAACACCGACTGGCTGGAGCCGGGGCGTGAAGGGATCACGATCAACGATGCCACCAGCGCTATCTTCGCAATGGAGATGGAGTGGGACAAGCTGGATGCGACGACATTCAGCTGGCAGAAAATCATGGGTTCGGAGGCGCAGCACGGTATGCTGATCCTGTCTCCCAAGGCGGTTGAGCGGATCGAAAGCTATGATCCGTCATGGCCGCTGCCCAAGCTGTTCCGCCTGAAGAAAGGCGACAAGATCAACCGCGCCATCTTTGAAGGCGCGACGATCAACACGCCTTCGCTGCTGGCAACCGAAGACTATATCGCCGCGCTTGAATGGGCGAAGTCGATCGGTGGCCGTCAGGCGCTGTTCGACCGTGCGACCAAGAACGCCGATCTGGTGAAGAACTGGATCGAGGCAAAGCCGTGGCTGCGCAATATGGTTGCCGATCCGGCACAGCGCACGAATACGGGCGTGTGCATGATGTTCCAGGGTGACTGGTATGAAAGCCTCTCAGCCGAAGATCAGGCCGCGGTTCCCAAGAAGATCGTCAAGATGCTGGAAGAACGGCATGTGGGCTATGACTTCAACGGGTATCGCGACGCTCCGCCATCGCTGCGCATCTGGTGCGGCGGCACGGTAGAGGCCGAGGATGTCGAACGTCTTCTGCCGTGGATCGAGTGGGCATACGAAACCGTCAAGAACGGCTGACCCTTTGATTATCCGGCGGCCCCGTACACCGTGGGCCGCCGCTTTCCCCAGACGAATTTTCAGCAGGCCAGCCAAAGACGCTGGGCCTGTACGCGAAGGAATTTTCCATGAGCAAACCCAAAGTACTCATCTCTGACAAGATGGACCCGAACGCCGCGCGTATTTTTGAAGAGCGCGGCTGCGATGTTGATGTGATCACCGGCGAAAGCCCCGAAGAACTGGCCGCCCGCATCGGTGAATATCACGGCCTTGCGATCCGTTCCTCGACCAAGGTGACGCCCGCCATTCTTGATGCGGCGACCAATCTGAAAGTCATCGGCCGCGCGGGCATCGGCGTGGACAATGTCGACATCCCCTACGCATCGGGCAAAGGTGTTGTCGTGATGAACACGCCGTTCGGCAACTCCATCACAACCGCCGAACACGCCATTGCCATGACAATGGCTCTCGCCCGCCAGATCCCCGCTGCCAACACGCGCACGCAGGCTGGCGAATGGCCGAAAAAGGACTTCATGGGCGTCGAAGTTACCGGCAAGACCCTGGGCCTGATCGGTGCGGGCAATATCGGCTCCATCGTCGCATCGCGCGCGCAGGGTCTGCGGATGAAGGTCATCGCATACGATCCGTTCCTGACCGAAGACCGCGCCGTGGAAATCGGTGTCGAAAAGGTCGATCTTGATACGCTGCTGAGCCGTGCGGACTTTGTCAGCCTGCACACGCCGCTGACCGATGAGACGCGCAACATCCTGAGCCGCGAACGGCTTGAGAATGCAAAGCCGGG
>JAXHVK010000208.1:0-2926 GCA_034211135.1 Pseudomonadota bacterium | reverse complement strand
CTTCGGGCATCTGGATGAACACCTGACGGCCGTCATCGAAGACACGGACCGGCTTCCAGTCCGGGCTGTCGCCAGTCATACGATAATCGAAATCGAGACCTTCCAGCGTGAGCCCGCGTTCAATCGAGTTGGCTTCACGGGTAACCGCGCGGGTGTTGCGACTGGTCAGTTCCGCAAGTTCGTCCCTTGGATAGCGCCAGGACAAGGCGGCCATATAGCCGCCATCCGTGCTTTCCAGCTCCAGGTGATAGGTGCGCCGGTCGGTGGCGATCATGAGGTTTGTGCGGATGCCTGCCGAGATGGGTTTGACCAGAACATGGGCGCGGGCCGTGTTGCCTGAGCCGGACATCGTATCGCCGACCACCCAGCGTACTGTATCGCCTGCAGAGACAGAGACCAGTTCTTCGCCGGGCTGCAAGGCAATGTCGCTAACCTGTCCCGGGCTAGCATAGAGCCTGTAAAGCGCGCCTTCGGTATAGGGATAGACTTGAATGGCATTCACATAGCCATCGACAGAAGGTTCGATGAGAGCACTGGTGCGGCCTTGCCGGATGGTCTCGGATGGCGATTGGCTGGGCGTGCTTACGCTGCGCCGTGTATAGGTGCGCGTAATGCTGCCATCCGGGTTAGTTGTGATGCGTGCGCCGACTGGCATCATCTGGCCGGGCAATGGCAGTGGGACGGCGGTTTCGACGATCTCGACGGGACGTTCAGCCTCCTCTGTGACAGCGATGGCTGCCTGAAACGCGGTTTCATCTATCGGCTGCAGGCTGGTGTCTGTTGTGGCGCAAGCCGTGGTCAGCGAGAGCGCGGATGCGGTGAGAAGGATACGGATCATTGGGAGTCTCCTGTGACAAGGTCCTGACCCCAGTTGAGGGCGTGGACATAAAGGCCGAGCGGGTTGGCGCGCAGGGTCTCTGCGTCCGTCGGCGGCTGGGTGATGATGGTGAAATTGCCAGTGAACCTTTGGGCCCGGACGAGCGCGCCATTCTCGTAGGTCTTCTCGATCCAGCGGGCCTGGAAGCTGTCATCCGAGATGCGCACAACGCTGACCACATCCACCGTGCGCGATTTGCGGCCGACATCGGCAAACGGATCATTGGCCGAGGCATATTCGTTGAGGGTGGTCGCCGCGCGGTCTGTGACAAAATCATAGGCCCGCAGCCAGTTCTCGCGCACGACAACAGGATCGATGCTGAGGCCTCTGACGTGCTCGATAAAGTTGGCCAGATGATGGGCGATCTGTGCATCATTGGCCGTGTATCGTTCGGTTGCCGGGGCAACGGCGCGGACGGCGCCCGTCTCATCGACTTCGACCACATAAGGCGTGACGGTGGATTGCATGCTCCGCCAAACCAATGCGCCTGAGGTCGCAAAGCACAGCCCGAGGCAGCCAATGGCCATCAGACGCCAGTTCTTCGCCTGCACGCGGGCAGAACCAATGCGGTCGTCCCAAATCTGTCCCGCCTTCTGATAAGGCGTTTCAGGAAACGGGCTCGGCCCATAGCTCGCAGAAGATCGTTTGAAGATCATGGCTAGTCATCCTTGTCAGTGAGGTGTGGGGCAGCGCCAGACGAGCCGCGATCTCCATCGCGCAAGCTGTGGGCGGCCATCTGTCCAGCCTGGCTGATATTTTGACGAGCCTGCATCCGGCGCGCCCAGCTTGGGCTCTGGTTGGGGGTTTCATTCGGGTTTGTCGAGCTGCCCGGACTTGAACCGCCTGTGGCTTGCCATGCCCCTTGGCTGCCCTGCCTGTAGGCGGCTTTTAGAGACTGAATTGGCTTGCCAGCGGTTCGGGCGATGGCATCGCCGCCCGCGCGCGCGACACCTGCTATGCCTGCAGCAATGCCGCTTGCGCCGCTTTTGCCTGAAACAACTGATCCGAGCGTGTAAGAGGTCCGCGCAGCGCCTGCCATTGAGGCACCGGCTTTGACCGCGCTGGACGCGCCGGAAGCTGCTGTGCCTATCGCTGTACGGCTACCTGCGCCGGCGACATAGGTGCCCGCGGCAACACCTGCGGCTGCACCAGCCGCTGAACCTGCGCCAAGTTGCGGCGCACCGGTAATCAGCCCGCTGGCAATACCCGGCGCGAAGATGCCCATCCAGAAGAAGACAATGGCGGCGAGCACTGTGCCCATGACCTGGGCGAGCGTTACATCATCGCCGGTGCGGAAGGCATCTGTGACGGAGGCGAATAGGGTCGAACCAATGCCAATAACAACGGCCAGCACCATCAGCTTTATGCCCGACGTGATGACATTGCCGAGGACGCGCTCGGCGAGGAAGGAAGTTTTGTTCCAGAGGGCGAAAGGCACGAGCACGAACCCAGCAAGCGTCGTAAGCTTAAATTCCAGAATGGTGATGAAGAGCTGCACGGCCAGCACGAAGAAAGCCACCATGATGATCGCCCAGGCGATAAACATCACCGCAATCATGATGAAGTTATGGAAGAAGGAGATCGGCCCCAGCATGTCGCTGATCTCTGCCAGCAGAGGCTGGGCGGCCTCAAAGCCCACGCTTGCAATATAGCCAGGGCGCAGCAAGTCGGCAGCGGTCATTGTGCCGCCCCCAGCTTTTATGCCGAGCTCGGCAAAGCTGTCGAATACGATCCCGGCGAGCAGCGCGAAATTGCCGATGATGAAGGCAAAGAAACCGACATAGAGAACTTTCTTCAGAAGGCTCGCGATCACGTCAGTGTTCTGGCTGAGCGCCCAGAATAGGCCCGCAAGCGTGATGTCGATGGCAATCAGCGTGGTCGTGAGATAGGCGACATCGCCAGCCAGCAGGCCGAACCCACTATCGATGTACCGGATAAAGGTATCAAGGAAGGTGTCGATCACGTCCATTAGTCGCTCGCTCCCAAAAAGCTGCGGGTGCGGGCGCGGCCACGTTCGGCTTCGGCAAGCTCTCTTGCACGCTCCAGCGC
>JAXHVK010000207.1:0-2959 GCA_034211135.1 Pseudomonadota bacterium | reverse complement strand
GTCCGCGGTCTTGGCCCTTCGCATGAAGGTGCGCATCACTGGCTGGTCCATCGTGTCAGCGCGATCAGCAATCTCGTCCTGATGAGCTGGTTGGTGATCAGCCTGCTCACTCTGAGTGATTTCAGCTATGAAGGCATGGTCAGCTGGCTTGCTCAGCCTATTAACGCCGTCGCTATGATCCTGCTGGTTTTCAGCCTGTTCTGGCATGCAAAGATGGGGCTTCAGGTCCTGATCGAAGACTATGTCCATAATTCGGGCTCTAAGTTCGGCCTTCTCACCCTTCTCAACCTCGCTGCCTTTGGTGGCGGCGCATTCGCGATCTTTAGTGTCGCGTCTCTCGCATTCGGAGCATCCGCATAATGGCAACGGCAGCAGCAAACGACGCAGGTCCTCAGCTTAACGGCGCCTATAAGATCATCGACCATGTTTACGACGTTGTAGTCGTGGGCGCGGGGGGCTCTGGCCTTCGCGCAACAATGGGCGCGGCGGAAGCCGGATTGAAGACGGCGAACATCTCGAAAGTGTTTCCGACCCGGTCGCACACCGTTGCGGCACAAGGTGGCATCGCGGCGAGCCTTGGCAATAACACGCCAGATCACTGGACGTGGCACATGTACGATACCGTTAAGGGATCTGACTGGCTCGGCGATCAGGACGCAATCGAATATCTCGCTCGGGAGGCTCCTGCTGCGGTTTATGAGCTGGAGCACGCCGGTGTTCCGTTCAGCCGTAACGAAGATGGCACGATCTATCAGCGCCCATTCGGCGGTCATATGCAGAATATGGGCGACGGACCGCCCGTACAGCGTACCTGTGCGGCGGCAGACCGGACCGGTCACGCGATGCTTCACGCCTTGTATCAGCAGAGCCTGAAGTACGATGCAGACTTTTTCATCGAATATTTCGCTCTTGATCTCATCATGTCGGAGCGCGACGGGGAAAAGCAGTGCGTTGGTGTCATGGCGATGTGCTTGGACGATGGAACGATCCACCGTTTCCGCGCACAAAGCGTGGTGCTGGCGACCGGTGGGTACGGGCGTTGCTATTACACGGCTACGTCGGCGCACACATGCACAGGCGATGGCGGCGGTATGGTCCTGCGTGCGGGTCTGCCGCTTCAGGATATGGAATTCGTGCAATTCCATCCGACGGGCATCTATGGCGCTGGTGTTCTAATTACGGAAGGCGCGCGCGGCGAGGGTGGTTATCTGACCAACTCGGAAGGTGAGCGCTTCATGGAGCGTTACGCGCCGAGCGCGAAAGACCTCGCATCGCGCGATGTCGTCAGCCGGTCTATGGCTTTGGAAATGCGCGAAGGGCGCGGCGTTGGTGATGATGGGGATCATATCCACCTGCACCTTGATCACATTGATCCCAAGGTATTGGCTGAGCGTTTGCCGGGCATCACCGAAAGCGGAAAGATTTTCGCTGGTGTTGATCTGACACGTGAAGCATTGCCAGTCACACCGACTGTTCACTACAATATGGGTGGTATTCCGTGTAATTATCACGGCCAAGTCGTAACGCTTGGTCCGGACGGCAACCCGGACCATGTCATCCCCGGTCTTTATGCCGTCGGTGAGGCTGCCTGTGTTTCAGTTCACGGTGCAAACCGTCTTGGATCGAACTCGCTGATTGATCTCGTTGTATTTGGCCGTGCCACAGGCCTGCATCTGAAAGAGAACACGGTGGCAGGCGCCGCCCAGGCCGAGCTGCCGAAGGATAGTGCGGATCAGGCGCTCACACGCCTTGACCACTTCCGCTATGCTTCGGGTGGCTCGCCGACCGCACAAATCCGCTCGGAAATGCAGAAGGCCATGCAAAAGCACTGTGCCGTCTTCCGTGATCAGGAACTGATGGACGAAGGCGTGCAGAAGCTGGCTGACCAGAACAAGCGTATGGAAGACATTCACGTCACCGACAAATCGTTGATCTGGAACAGCGATCTTATCGAGACGCTGGAACTCGACAATCTGATGGCGCAAGCCAATGTCACCATGGCGTCGGCTGCAAACCGCAAGGAAAGCCGTGGTGCACACGCGCATGAGGACTATCCTGATCGCGATGACAAGAACTGGATGAAGCACACAATCGCGTGGTTCGATGGTTGGGGCGGGCGCGGCTCGAACATCCGCATCGATTATCGACCGGTTCACGAATACACGCTCACCGAAGATGCCAAATACATCGAACCGAAAGCTCGCGTGTATTAATCTTGTTTGAGGCGGCGGCTTGCGGGCCGCCGCCTTAGCGAGCACAAAACTCTTCGGGGGGAAGAGCATGCTCGGTAGATTCGATGATCCCGCTTTAGAAAGCGCCTACGTTACCAGTGAGCGTGAAGCGCGGATTCCGGCAACGAGGTTCCTTGCCGGTATAGGCGTGATCACGCTGATTTCTTACATCGGCTTCAATCCAATGCACTTCCCGCTGGAAGGTGTGCTGGAGTACAATATGGCTGCCGGCCCGTTCGTCTTGCTGCTCACGGGACTGATCGGCCTGACTTTCACCAAACTATATATCGAGAAGCCCTGGATCGATCTGATCGTCTTCTCAATCATGGCCGTTGTGATGGTGCTCTTGATAGAGGCGCTGGGCAGACAGGCTGCTGTGACGAACATTAGTCGACTGTCGATGGCCGTGATCAACCTCGGCATCTTGATGGTGTTCGCCAGCGTTGGCTTTGTGGCAACAACACGGCTCTTTCTTGGATGGGCAGCCGTTCTCGTACTGCTTTATGCTTTGTTCCTGCTTCAGGCTGACCGCAGCATCGTATCAAAGGTGTACGCGTTCACAAACTTCACGACATTTTTCACTTTCGCTTGTTTCGTGAATTGGGACATTGATCGACGCGCGCGCAGGACTTTCGCCGCAAAGCGTGCTCTCGAGGCAGAGCGGGCAAAGACCGAAAATATGCTGCACAATGTCTTGCCACAGGACGTTGCTCGGCGCCTTCAGAAAG
>JAXHVK010000206.1:0-2963 GCA_034211135.1 Pseudomonadota bacterium | reverse complement strand
GGTGCCCGGGGTTGTTACGCGCTGCGCCATAGCCATCTGGGGGAGGGCAAGAGTGGCAGCAACTGCGATTGCAATCGGGGTTTTCATGACATTTCCTCTCATGGTTTCTTATGAAACTAATATACGCGCAACAATCATGTTGGTTTCTGGAATTTTTTGCGACCCTTGGTGCATTTTTCGAAAGGGTGGTAAGGCGGTTTGAAAAGCAGGTAAATATAAATGGCACGTCGAAACGAATTTACAGCCGAACAACAGTCTGTCCGCGTTCTCAAAGTGGGGGAGCGCGTGCGCCATATCCTGTCGGAGCTTCTCGCCCGGCAGGAAGTGCATGACGATGTTGTCAGCGCATCGAATATTTCTGTCACTGAAGTCCGGATGACGCCCGATCTGCGCAATGCGACCGCTTATGTGAAACCGCTACTTGGCGCGAGTGAGGATGACGTGGTTGTGGCGCTGCGGCAGAACACCGCCTTCCTTCAACGCGAAGTTGCTAAACGGCTGGGCCTGAAATTCGCGCCGAAGCTCAAGTTTCGCAAGGATGAAAGCTTTGCCGAAGCCGACCGGATTGAGGCTTTGTTGCGCGATCCGAAGGTCGCTCGCGATCTGGATGATGCCGACGAAGAGGAATGATCAACGCGGCAGCATCTTTGCGCGCATGGTGATCTTCACCTTGTTGCCGACGATCAGCTGATAGCTTTTCATTCCATATTCGCGCCGGTCGATTGTGGTTCGCGCGGTGAAGGTGACAGGCTGGCCAGGCGCTGCGGTCAACGGCGGCGTGTCGAAGGTTACGTCCAGCGTCTGCGCCACCGATTTGCCGCGTGCGGTCAGTTGGCCTGACACTGTGCCGCGCGTCGCGCTTTTCATGCTCAGAGAATTGCCGACGAACCGGACAGTAGGGTATTTTTCGACCCAAAAGAATTTCTCACCGCGCAGGCGGTTCAGCGTGACGTTGTCCGGTGCTTCCAGTTCGGTTGCGTCGAAAGTCACATCGATCCGCGCATCCTTTGGTGCATTGCGCACGATCCGCACCGTGCCTTCCATCTTCGGGAAGCGTGCCGTTTTGCTCGACAACCCGAAGAAGGGGACTTTTGCAGATACTTCGCTAGCGCTGGAGTCCAGGCGATAGATCTGCGTCAGATCACGCTGTGCGCCCAAGCTGGTGGGCATTCCAAACGCCAATAGCGAAAGCAGGATCAGGCGAAGCAGCGTAGTCATTCGGTTTCCCTTCACCTTTAAATACGCTGCAACACCCGTTTGCGTTTCATCCGCGATCGGATTTGTGCGTCTATGGCCCACCGTCCGGCAGGACATAGCCAACCGCCGCATCCGGACCGAGCGGAATGCCCAGATAGAACCACAGCACGATCAGCACGGTGCCGGAAATCAGCAGCCAGACCGAATAGGGCAGCATAATCGCAGTCAGGCTGCCAAGGCCGAAGCTGGGCTGCCAGCGCTGTGCAAAGACTAGGATCAGCGGGAAATAGACCATCAAAGGCGTGATGATGTTAGTGGCGCTATCACCCACGCGATAAGCGGCTGTGGCGCCTTCGGGGCTGATACCCAGCAGCATCAGCATCGGCACAAGGATAGGCGCCAGCAAGGCCCACTTCGCACTCGCAGAGCCAACGAACAGGTTCAGCATTCCGGCAAAGATCACCATGAGGCCGATAACCAGCGGCAAGGGAAGTCCCGTCGCCTTGATCGCGGCTGCGCCGTGTACGGCTGAAATCAGGCCAAGCTGCGACCAGCTGAACATCGCCACAAAATGCGCTGCGGCGAAGGCGAGGACGAGGTAGTAACCCATATCCTTCATCGATTCCGCCATCATGTTCACCAGATCGCGGTGATCCTTGATAGAGCCGGTTGCGCGGCCATAGGCCCAACCGGTCGCCAGAAACAGCACGAAGAACGCGGCGACCAATGACTGGTAGAACGGGCGCAGCTGGCTGTGGATCGAGCAGTCCTGCGCGGGCAGTCCTTCGCAAGCAGCTTCGTTGATGAGCGGTGTACCCGGTGCAAAGACCATCGCTGCCCACAGGGCGACTACGAACAGCGCAGCCAGTCCGGCATGGCGCAGGCCTTTGGACACAAGCTTGCTATCCTCCGCAGTCGGGTCGGGGTTTTCGCCGTCCGCTCCTGCCGATGCGCCACCGGTCCATTTGCCAAGGCGCGGTTCGATCACTTTATCCGTCACATACCAGATGATCGGAAGGTAGATCACCGTCATCGCGGTGATGAAGTACCAGTTGCCTGCAAGGTTGGCCGTCCAGCTTGGGTCGAGGGAGCTTGCCGCGACAGCTTCTTCGGTAATGCCGAACAACAGCGCATCCAGCTGGCCGGGGGAGATGTTTGCGGAGAAACCGCCGGAAACTCCAGCGAAAGCGGCCGCAATGCCAGCCATCGGATGACGGCCCGCAGCGGCGAACAGGATACCTGCGAGCGGGATCAGAACCACATATCCGGCATCTGCCGCGTGGTTGCCAATCATTGCGACCAGCGCCACCACCGGGGTCAGCAGGGCAGTCGGCGCGCTTTTCACAGCGCTTGCCATACCGGCGGCGAAGAAGCCTGAACGCTCCGCCACGCCAGCCCCCAGCATGACCACCAGCACATATCCGAGCGGGTGGAAGTGGGTGAAAGTCTTGGGCATTTCGACCCAGAGCTTCTGGATGTTCTCCGCTGATAACAGGCTGATTGCGACGATCCGTTCCGGCTGTCCGGTTGCCGCGTCAATGTTGGTAGGGTGGAGGGCGGAAACGCCTGCAAGCTCACACACCACAGAAACCGCGATCAGAGCGATGATGAGGTAGAAAAACAGAAAGACAGGATCCGGCAGCTTGTTACCGCTGCGTTCCACCCAGCCCAGAAAGCCGGTCATACCTTCGTGATTGGTCGCGTTTGCGGCCGATGCCATTGCTTGATCCCCGTTAATGAAAAGTCCCTTTGATGCAGGGCTAGCA
>JAXHVK010000205.1:0-2999 GCA_034211135.1 Pseudomonadota bacterium | reverse complement strand
TCAGTTTCCTGACGAGCGGATATTCCGGGCCGGGCTACATCAGTGACTATTACGAGTATGATTACGACACTGTCACAGGCTATGCGGGAGAAGATGCAGGGCTTCGCTTTATCGAGCGCAGCGCGCTGAGCGAGGGCAAGCTGATGCTGTATCGCGCGCATGTGGATGTTCATGCGCAAATGCCGCCGGATGCGCTATCAGTCTCGCTCAACGTCATGCATATCGAACCTGCCCAATGCTGGTTCGACCAATACGCTTTCGACCTTGAGAAAGGGCAGGTGGCCCGCGTTCTCAGCCCCAATGCAACGGAGGCGTTTCTTCGCGTCGCGGTTGCGAGCGGAAATCAGGATGCGCTGGATTTTGCCGAATGGGCAGGGCGCCGTCACCCGAGCGAGCGTGTGCGATGGGCCAGCTTCGATGCGCGGGCGGGGCAGGTCAGCGGACAAGCGCGAGATGATCTGTGGCGCGAGGCCGAAGCCTGCAGCAGTCTGATGGTTGCTAAAATGGCGCAGGCAGCGCGGCCGCTAGAAACGACGGGTTAAATCACGCCGCCCGCAAGCCGGTCTATCGCCCCTTGCAGGATCACTGCGGCTGCGTGGCTGTCAATCGCCTCGGCCCGTTTTGCGCGGCTCATATCTTGAGCAATCATTGCGCCTTCCGCGCTGGCGGTGGACCAGCGTTCGTCCCATAGCAGAACCGGCAATTCGAATGCTTCGGAGCAATTGCGGGCAAAGGCACGGCTGGCCTGAGCACGGGGCCCTTCCGTGCCGTCCATATTGCGGGGCAGGCCCAGCACGATGCCTGCTATGGAGCGTTCCTTTATCAGCGCCGCCAGACGCTCTTTGTCGCGGCCCCATTTGCCTCGGCCAAGCGTCTTGCCTGCGGTGGCAAAGCGCCAGCCCGCATCGGCAATAGCAACGCCGATAGTTTTGGTGCCAAGGTCCAGCCCCAGCAAAACCCCGCCATCGGGCAGGGCTTCGCCAAAGTCGATTGCGTTGTCGGTTATCAGCTGTCTGATCCTGCAAAAGCGGTCACGCGTTTGGCCACATCCGCCTGTGTGTTCGCCCAAAAGAGGGGGATGTCATAGACGTGGTAATTGTTGCCCGGCAGCACGTAAGAGCCAAGCTCCGGCGGATCGCCGATAAGCAGAATGCCTTGCTCGTCACAGCGGGCGGGGACAGCATTGGGGACAAGCTCCCCGTTAGAGATGCTGTCATCAGGCACCAGCGTTCCGAGATTGGCAGAGGCTGGGGCGCTGCCGCCGAATGTGCCGGTCAACGGGTTACTGCACAGGATCGTGCTGTTGCCGCGCTTTTCACCATCATACGCGATCGATTCGGCATAGGTTTCGACCACGCTCGACGGATCGGCTGGCTCGGCAAAGCTCGACCACGAAATCAGGCATCCGGTTTGCGCGGGCGTCGCACAGGCAGGCGTGCCAAGCGCGGGCAGATCATGGTCCACAGAAATAGGCCATCCGATTGCATAGGCAGCTACCAGTCGGCTGGCGATGGGTGTGCCTTTCACCTCTTCACGCAGGAGGCGCAGCAGGTGCAAAGACCCCTGCGAATGACCGGCGAGCACGATGGGTGTTTCGGCATCGACGGACTCGATGAAATAGGCGAATGCGTCACGAACATCGGTATAAGCGGCGTCGATCGCTTCCTGACCTTCCGGTTTGTCCGTCAGGAAAGCGCCCATGGTTGCCTGACGGTAACGCGGCGCCCAGATTTCCGATGCTGCGTTAAACGGGCTGGCCATGCCGCGCACATAGATGCGGGCGATGCGGTCTGCTTCGGGATCGGCATCCTCGCCAAGCGATGCGTTCCAGCTGTTGCGGCTGAGATAGCTTGTCGGGTGGACGAAGAACACGGCGAAGTCCGGCGCGTCGGGCGCTTCTCCCGCGGTGGTGGTGTTCACCGGCTGGCGGGCGGCACCTTCAGTTCCTCCATCGCTTTCGTCGCCATCCGACGCGGAAGATGCTTCGGGATCAGGAGTGCTCGCAGCGTAGGCAGGTTGCCAACGTGCGGGATCGTTCACGCCGATACCGGGGCGCGAAATCCACATGCCGGGATCCTGATAGGCGTTCTGTTCAAGCGGCTCCTGCTCGACGAACTCGGTGCTCGGCACCAGCGCGATTTCCGCAATTTCCTCGGCAAACATCTGGTAGGCGATGCCCGCGCCCAGAATGGCGATGATGCAGATTGCTATGAAATAGAGGAACTTCTTGGCCATATCTCAGTCCGGTTCGATGTGTTTAATGCGTTGTGCGCAACTTGCGATCAATCGCCGGACGTGCCGCCTTGTTCCGCATTATCGGTTTCTGCCAAAGCGGGCCGCAGCGTCGTCCACGCGCGATCACCGCGCATGCTGGTGAACCAGCTGATCGGGTTCCATGTGGTCGAGCCGTCCAGGCTGAACGTGATGAACTCCGCACGACCGCCGATATTTTGCAACGGCACGCCATAACCCAGACCGCTATTCGCAATTGTTGCCCGGCTGTCAGCGCTTTGATCGCGATTGTCGCCCATCACGAAGACATTGTTTTCCGGCACCAGATAGGGCGCAAAATTGTCGAGCGGCTGATTGGTATAGTCAATCACCAGATAGCTTGCACCGTTCGGCAGGGTTTCGCGATAGGTCGGCGGTTCGAAATATTCCTGACCGTCTTCGCCTTTGACCCGATAGGCTTCAAATCCGCTGAGACACGGGCGGCCTTCGCACAGCAATTCGGGTTCGAACGGAATGCGCACCGGAGGTACGACTTCGCGCTTCACCATTTCGCCGTTCAGGATGATGCGGCCATCGCGCACTTCGATAGTGTCACCGGGCAGGGCGACAACACGCTTGATGTAATCTTCATCGCGGGTGGGATGCACCGGGATCACGATATCGCCATATTCAGGCGTATCGGCCCAGATGCGCCACTCACCCCTTGGCAGTAGGTGGAAGCTTGCCGAAGCCCAAGACCAACCATAGGGATACTTGCTCACAATCAG
>JAXHVK010000204.1:0-3099 GCA_034211135.1 Pseudomonadota bacterium | reverse complement strand
GCAGCGCGGCAGGCTGTTTCATCACGGGCCGCGCGAACCTTCTCAAGCCGCGCAATCTGCCCCTTGCGAACAGCCGCATTATCAATGTCCAGCGTTTCGATCGGGTCTTCTTCATCCTTGCGGTATTTATTGACTCCGACGATTACCGTGTCGCCTTTATCAACGCTGGTCTGCTTTTCAGCCGCCGCCCGTTCAATCGCGGCTTTGGGCGCGCCGCTATCGACATAGGCAGTCATCCCGCCCGCTGCATCGACTTCGGCCATCAGTTTTTCAGCTTCTTCGACCAAGGTCGCCGTCAGCGTTTCGATGTAATGCGAGCCGCCTAGCGGATCGACGACATTGGTGATGCCGCTTTCTTCCTGCAGAACGAGCTGTGTGTTGCGCGCGATGCGGGCGGAAAAATCGGTCGGCAAAGCAATTGCTTCATCGAGAGCATTCGTATGGAGCGATTGGGTTCCGCCCAAAGTCGCAGCCAGTGCCTCAACCGTGGTGCGGATAACATTGTTGTAAGGGTCCTGCTCCTGCAGGCTGACCCCCGATGTCTGGCAGTGAGTGCGCAGCATCTTTGAACGCTCGGACTTCGCGCCAAGATCGTCCATAACCTTCCACCACAAGGTGCGCGCAGCGCGCAGTTTGGCGATTTCCATGAAGAAGTTCATGCCGATGCCGAAAAAGAAGCTGAGTCGACCGGCAAAGGCATCAATATCAAGGCCGGTTGCCATTGCCCGTTTCGCATACTCCTTGCCATCGGCAATGGTGAAGGCAAGTTCCTGCACCGCTGTCGCGCCCGCTTCGTGCATGTGATAGCCGCTGATCGAAATACTGTTGAATTTCGGCATGTTGGCGGACGTATATGCAATGATGTCTGAGATAACCCGCATGCTGGGTTCCGGCGGATAGATATACGTGTTGCGAACCATGAACTCTTTGAGAATATCGTTCTGGATCGTGCCCGAAAGCTTGTCCTGACCAACACCCTGCCGCTCTGCCGCAACGATGTAGAACGCCATTACCGGAATAACCGCGCCGTTCATCGTCATGGAGACGGACATGGTATCAAGCGGTATCTGATCGAACAGAACCTCCATATCAGCCACGGTATCAATCGCGACGCCCGCCTTGCCGACATCGCCCACCACACGCGGGTGATCGCTGTCATAACCACGGTGGGTGGCAAGATCGAAAGCGACGCTCAAACCCTTCTGGCCCGCGGCGAGATTGCGGCGGTAGAATGCGTTGGATTCCTCAGCGGTCGAAAAACCCGCATATTGCCGTATCGTCCACGGACGCCCCGCATACATGCTGGCCTTCACGCCGCGAGTGAACGGCGCAAAACCGGGAAGGCCCGGATCAAATCCGGCGTGATCTTGCGCTGTGTAAAGCGGCTTGATCGCAAAACCTTCAGGTGTTTCCCAAGACAGATCGCGGCCTTTGCTTTCCTTGTTTGCAAGAGCCTCCCAGTCGGCGGGAGTGGGACGATCTGATGGAGTGGTTTTGTCAGTCATGTTGGAGCCTATACAAGCATAGACGGTCCCTGCCATAGCAAGAACGCGTTGGGGAAACTCGATACCGGTTAGAGTGGCCTAGGCCCCTTTAAAGACGGCCTTGCGCTTCTCCAGGAAGGCTTTGCCCCCCTCTTGGGCGTCTTCGGTCGCGCCGGCCATGCGCTGGCCTTCAGCCTCTTGCAAAAGGACCGAATTCAGGTCTGCATCCAGCGCATTGGTGATGTTCCGCTTCATCGCGGCAATCGCAACAGTCGGACCGTTAGCCAGCTTTTCCGCCAGAGCGCGCGCTTCGTCCATTAGTGCCGCGCTGTCGACGCATTTGTAGATAAGGCCCCACTCTTCGGCCTGCCTGGCGCTGATCTTCTCACCCAGCATCATCATACGCGTCGCGCGTGCCCGACCGATTGCGCGCGTCAGCATCCAGGTCGATCCGCCATCGGGCACAAGACCGATATTAACAAACGCCTGAAGAAAATACGCTTTCTCCGCAGCGATGGTAAAATCCGCTGCGAGCGCGAGCGAACAGCCGACACCCGCCGCAGGTCCGTTGACCGCACAGATCACGGGAACCTCTGCGCGCAAAATCTGG
This sequence comes from Pseudomonadota bacterium, assembly GCA_034211135.1. Taxonomy (GTDB): domain Bacteria; phylum Pseudomonadota; class Alphaproteobacteria; order Sphingomonadales; family Sphingomonadaceae; genus Erythrobacter. The sequence goes on along the minus strand of JAXHVK010000204.1, from coordinate 1,005 downwards.
CTGATGGCAGGGTTGTAGTGGCGGGTAAGCGCCTGATGGCTGCCGCCCTTACTGCCCAAGGCATCGCCATCGCCGCGCGCCGCAAGGTCCGCGCCAGAGCAGAAACCCTTGCCCTCTCCCGTGATAAGAACCGCCCGCGCATCGCCCAGATCGTAAAACACCTGCCCGATCTCATCCGCCATTTGCGGCGGCATTGCGTTCAAACGGTCAGGCCGGTTGAGCGTGATTGTGGTGAGCGGGCCGTCATTTTCGACACGGATGGTTTCAAAGGTCATGTGCGCTTCTCTCTCCCTTGGTCCGCCGTTTCGGGTAGCCCCCTAAGGCGGACAACGCATGATAAGTTTTATACTGAAACTAGTTCAGCAAGCCGGTGCGAGAGTCAATGCGCCTCTTTCGGGGTTTCCATGATCTCGGTCAGCATGCCCTGCATGTCCTTGGGATGCAGGAAGAATATCGGCGTGCCGTGCGCACCGATGCGCGTGGGGCCAAGGATGCGTTTGCCCATGCCTTCGAACTCAGCGCGAGCAGCCTCGATATCGGGCACTTCAAAGCAAACATGATGCTGGCCGCCCAGCGGGTTCTTGGCGAGAAAACCGTTGATCGTGCTGTCAGGACCCAGCGGCTCGATCAGCTCAAGCTGCGTGCCGTTCATACCGCTGTCCGTGGGTGTGTCGACGAAACAGACCTTCACGCCCTGTTCCGGCAGGTCGAACGGCTCAGTGATCTGCGTCGCGCCCATCGTGTCTCGATAATGCGCGATTGAGTCCGCGATGGAGGGGGTTGCGATCCCGATGTGGTTTAGGCGGCCTAGTTTCATGATCTTGCCTTATTGAGCACGTCTGCATGCTCTTTCTCGTAAGCTTGTAAGATGTCATAAACACGAAGACCGGATCGGCTGATTTCGTTTTCAGCCTGGGCGTATACCCCACCGTACTCTGCTTCGATCCTATTGACTTCGTCTTCCTCTCGGAAAGTGTCTAAGTTCGCTGTCCGTTGGAAAGATTC
>JAXHVK010000203.1:0-3103 GCA_034211135.1 Pseudomonadota bacterium | reverse complement strand
TTCGGTTTGCGGAGCAATGACAGACCAATCGCCCCACTGCATCGCTCTTTGCGCTTGCCCTGCGGCGGGTTGAAGCAGCCGCTGATCAAGGAAGCTTGCCTCGCGGAAATCGCCTTCGCTCATCCGCATAAGCAGCAGTCGGTCAGCATTCACGTCGACCTGATAGACAAAAAGGCCGGCATCCTGAGCGAAACTCATTGGATACCGGCCTTTCTATTTCGTGTTTGAGAAGTCTTGCGTTCGGGGACTAGCCCTCAGCATTCTCTTCGCCAGCGTCGTCAGCTTCGGCGACACCGTCTTCGAGCAGCTCGGCAGGGATTTCACCCGGCTCAAGACCGCTATTGTCGATGCGGGTGTCAGCTGCGGCTTCTTCGATCTCGCGCTGTTCGTCTTCGAACATCTGCGCAAGAACGTCGACGCCCTGCGACTGCAGTTCGGCTTCGTCGTCCGAACGTGCAACGTTGGCTTTGACAGTGACGTGCACCTCGGGGTGCAGAGCAACAGTCACGTCGTGCATGCCGATCGTCTTGATCGGTGCGCCCATGATGACCTGCTTCTTGTCGATGTCGTGGCCCTGTTCAACAAGACCTGCAACGATGTCACGCACGTTGACCGAACCATAAAGTTGACCGGCATTGGAAGCGGCACGGATCAGAACGACCTCTGCGCCTTCAACCTTCTCACCAGCCTTTTCGGCGACGGTACGCTTCTCGGCGTTTTCTTTCTCAAGACGCTCACGGTTGGCTTCGAAGACCTTTTTGTTGGCTTCGTTGGCGCGCAGGGCTTTCTTCTGCGGGAGAAGGAAGTTGCGGGCGTAGCCGTCCTTCACAGTGACAACGTCACCGATCGTGCCGAGCTTCTCGATACGCTCAAGGAGAATGATATCCATGTCTCTTTCTCCTCTTACTTCACAATGTACGGCAGCAGGCCGATGTGACGGGCGCGCTTGATGGCCTTGGCCAGTTCACGCTGCTTCTTTGCAGAAACGGCGGTGATGCGCGACGGCACGATCTTGCCACGCTCGGACATAAAGCCCTGGAGCAGACGTACGTCTTTGTAATCAATCTTGGGGGCGTCGTTGCCGCTGAACGGGCACGACTTGCGGCGGCGGAAAAACGGGCGGGCCATCAGTCACGCTCCTCACGGTCAGAGCGACGCTTACGGTCGCGTTCGTTCTTGCGCATCATTACGCTGGGGCCATCTTCGTGCTCGTCGACGCGGATGGTCATGTAACGGATGACGTCTTCGTTGATCCGCGTCTGACGCTCGAGTTCCTCAACAACCGAGCCGGGGGCGTCGATGTTGAGCATCACGAAGTGTGCTTTGCGGTTACGGTCGATCTTGTATGCGAGGGACTTGAGGCCCCAGGTTTCGGTCTTCGTGACCTTGCCTTCGTTCGCTTCGACGATTTCGGTCGCCGTGGCCGCCAGCGCGTCTACCTGGGCCTGTGAAAGGTCCTGACGCGCGAGGAAGATATGCTCATACAGAGCCATCTCGCGTTCCTTCAATTGTAATGCCGATCGCTGACTTGTCCGCGGGATTGCGGGGCCCCTCCGGCTTTCTTCGGTTTCCGCAAGGCCCGTCGGCCCTGCGGAAGCGGCGCACATAGCGGGTTTGTGCTTTAATGCAAGTGCATCTTTGTCCGGATGCGCGGGGCACGGGGTGTTCTTTGGGCTTGTGAGCGGGAAACCACAAGCGCTAGGACCGTTCGCGAGTTTTACAGGGGAACAGGCAAAATGCCATCAGGTTTGGTCGCGCTTTTGGATGACGTGTCGATGATCGCCCGCACGGCGGCGGCGTCGGTGGATGATATCGCAGCCGCCGCGGGCAGGGCAGGGTCGAAAACCGCCGGCGTGGTGATTGACGATGCTGCGGTGACGCCGAGCTATGTCACGGGACTTTCCCCGGCTCGCGAGCTTCCGATCATCTGGGCAATCACAAAGGGCAGCCTGTTCAACAAGCTTGTGATCCTGTTGCCGGGAGCCATACTGTTATCGGAGTTCTTGCCCGGGCTGATTATCTTCATTCTGATGCTGGGCGGCGCTTTCCTCTGTTATGAAGGCGCTGAAAAGGTGATCGAGAAATTCGGCGGGGCCAAACACGGCAAAACGGTCGAAGATGTGATCGAAAATCCGGAAGAATTTGAAAAGCAGCGCATTTCGGGAGCAGTTCGTACAGACCTGATCCTGTCAGCGGAGATCATGGCGATCACGCTCAACGAGCTTGACCTGCCGACCTGGTGGGAACGGGGTCTTGCCCTTGCGCTGGTTGCGGTCGCTGTCACCGTGGTGGTTTATGGTGCGGTCGCGATCATTGTGAAGCTGGACGATATCGGCCTGTCGCTTACCAAAAGCAGCAGTGCGGCGACTCGCAAATTTGGCGAAGGGCTGGTTGCGTTCGTACCCAAACTGCTGGTGGCGCTGTCCTTGATCGGAACGGTTGCAATGCTGTGGGTCGGCGGCGGGATCATCGTTCACGGCACGCACGAACTGGGCTTTCACCCGATCTATGATCTCGTCCACGGGGCTGAATATGCTGTCAAAGCGGTGACTGGTCCGCTTTCCGGCTTTCTTGGTTGGCTGACGGTTGCGGCGATCTCCGGCGTGATCGGGCTGATTATTGGCGCGGTCATCGCTTACGTGCTGCACAATATCATCGGCTTCGGCCATGCCGAGGAAACCCACGCCGACGGCGCCGCATGACCATACCGACGCTTTACACCTGCGCTGGCTCCAGAGGGCTAAGAACGACCTGGGCCGCTGAGGAAGCGGGCGTTGAGATTGATCTGAATATCCTTCCCTTTCCCCCGAGGCATCTCGCGCCGGAATATCTTGAGGTCAACCCGCTGGGCACAGTGCCAATGATGATAGACGGCGATGCGCGGCTGACGGAAAGCTGCGCCATCGCGCATTATCTGGCGACCAAGGACGGTTACACAGACCTCGCCATCGCTCCGGGTCAGCCGGATTACGCTGAATATTGCGATTTTACCTATCATGCCGACGCCACGATCACCTTCCCGCAGACAGTCTTCATGCGTTTCGCAATCTTCGAAAAGGACAAGGGATGGGCGCAAGCGGGTGAAGCCTATGCCAAATGGTTC
>JAXHVK010000202.1:0-3141 GCA_034211135.1 Pseudomonadota bacterium | reverse complement strand
GAAGCGAGCTCGAGTTCAGCTGGGAGGGGCTCGAGGCGGCTCTAACCCGGCTCAAGCGTATGGCGATGGCGGCCGAGAGGCTGGCTGACGCGCCTTCGCAGCCCGTGGCCGAGCATCAGAAATTCGCAGCGCCCCTCGCCAAGTTCGAAGAGGCAATGGCGGACGATCTGGGCACGCCTATTGCGTTGACTGCGCTGGAGGATGCTCTTGCGGTCAAGAAGGTCGACGCCGGTATCAAGCGTGCCGTTGTCGAGCATATGGACGGCGTTCTGGGGCTGGGTCTGTTCGGTCTTGCCCGCACCGATCTGCGTATTCGGCCCAAGTCTGCCGAAATCACCGAGGCGGAGATTGAGGACGCGCTAGCCCGCCGCAAGGCTGCTCGCGCGGAGAAGGACTTCGCGACCTCTGACCAGATCCGCGATGAGCTTACCGCAAAGGGCGTAGACGTGATGGATGGTGATCCGCTGGGTTGGGAATGGAAGCTTTCATAGCGTTGCCCCAAGGCCCGACGCCTTCACTTTCGGGCGCGGCACATCCAGCAGGCCACTGAAAAGCGGGCATCGGCAAACCGGTTTCCCGGAAGGCTGATGGGAAGCACTTCGTGCGGAGAGATTGAGGAGAACGCGACCAGCCGGTTATGGCGTGGCTCCACGACATGCTGACCACCACCGCCAATCGGGTGCATCGTGAGTTCGCCGCCTGAAAAAGCCTTTGGCTCAGCGTGGAAGTAATAGACCAGGCTGATCATGCGATCGGCACTGGTATCGCTGCGCGCATCCTCCGTCAGCGTATCCACATGGCGGCGGTAGTGATGCCCGTCGAGATGCGCGACCAGATCGACTTCCCGTTCGCACTCTTTGAACGGCGGGACGTGGGCTGTGGCGCAAAGATCGTCGAAATGATCGTCTAGCGCAGCATGAAATTCGCAAAGAGCCTCATCGTAGCCGTCTGTCATGGAGAGCGATCTGCGCATCAATTCCTGAGGAGCATCGCTATCCGCCACATGCACGCCAGACGGGGCAAATCCGTCTTCGTTTGATTGCACAAAGGAAAGCAGCGCGCCCGCCTGTTTGGCGTTCAGAAAGTCGTCGAAAATGGCGACGGGCAAAAGCATACGGGATGCTCCGCCAGCAATGCCGCGAAGTCAAGCGCGCACGGCAATACGAGCGCGTCAGGGCTAGCGCGGCGGCAAATCCCCGCTTAACATCTGCTGGCATGACAACACTTGCTCTTTCCGGACTGATCCGCCCGCTGCTCGAACCGCGCCTTCCTGATGATCTCGACGTCAGATGGTTCATGACCAAAGAGGAAGCGTTGGAGGTTGTGCCGGATGCGGAAATCGGCTGGTTCGATATGTATGAGCATGATGCGATGGCTGAAACGCTGCGGGCGGCTACGAAGCTGAAATGGCTCAATTCGATTTATGCCGGCCTCGATTTCCTGCCGATGGATGTTCTGATCGATCGCGGGATCACAGTCACCAATGGTGCCGGGATCAACGCAATCACGATTGCCGAATATGTCGTTATGGGCATGCTTAATATCGCCAAGGGGTATCGCGACGTCGTTCGCGCGCAGGAGCGCTGTGAATGGCTGCTGGATTCACCGGGCAAGAAGGAGCTTTCGGGCTCGAAAGCACTACTGCTGGGCTATGGCGCGATCGGACAATTGATCCAGCCACGGCTTGAGGCATTTGATGTTGACGTAACGGTCGTGCGCCGTTCGGGCGGAGAGGGTGTGCTGGGGCCGGATGAATGGCGCGATCACATCGGCGATTTCGACTGGATTATCCTCGCCGTGCCCGCAACGCCTGAAACCGAAGGTATGATAGGCGAGGCCGAACTGGCCGCCATGAAAAGCGATGCGGTCATCGTGAACATCGCACGCGGCAGCGTGATAGAACAAGATGCCCTGATCGCCGCGCTGGAGGCCAAGGCTATCGGAGGTGCATTTCTGGATGTGACCACGCCAGAGCCGCTTCCGGCGGATCACAAGCTATGGACGCTGGATAACGCGCACATCTCCATGCACCTGTCCGGCAGGGCGCAGGACAAGATGTTTGTGCGCAGTGCGGAGCGGTTCCTCGATAATCTGAACAAATATCTGCGCGGCGAACCGGTTGCGCCCGTGTTCGATCCCGCGCGCGGTTATTGATCGCCACCCAGTTTGGTGTCGCACGGACCCTGAGGCGGGTTGGCGCATTCTTGCAATACACGCATCATGTTGCGGGCCATCACAGCGCAGTCACAACTGGGTTGTATGGCGCGCGTTGGGGGTCGTGAGTGCGCTTGGGTGCTAAGACTGGGCCAGGCCTCTGATATCAGCGGGCGGCCTGATGACTGGGGGGAATTGAAATGAGCGATACCAAAAAAGCATCGGACGTCTTCATTGATTGTCTGGAGGCAGAGGGCTGCGAATACATTTTTGGCGTGCCGGGAGAAGAGAACCTCGATTTCCTCGATTCACTGGGCCGGTCGAAAAAGATAAAGTTGATCCTGACCCGCCACGAACAAGGCGCCGGCTTCATGGCCGCAACCTATGGCCGCCACACAGGCAAGACAGGCGTTTGTGTCGCGACGCTGGGGCCGGGGGCCACGAACTTCGTCACTTCCGGTGCCTATGCGCAGCTGGGCGGTATGCCGGTGCTGATGATCACGGGCCAGAAGCCGATCAAGAAGTCGAAACAGGGCCGTTTCCAGATCGTGGACATCGTCTCCCTGATGGAGCCGATCACCAAATATGCGGTGCAGATTGCTGCGGGTGACAATATTCCCAGCCGCGTTCGCGAGGCCTATCGTTTGGCCGAAGAGGAAAAGCCGGGCGCGACCCTGATTGAGCTACCCGAGGATATCGCGGAAGAGCCGACCACGGATTATAAGCCGCTGCCCAAAAGTGTGGCACGCCGCCCCTCTGCCGAAGCAAAAGCCGTGCGGGCCGCGGTGAAGGCGATCGAGGAGGCGAAGAACCCTGTGCTTGTCATCGGGGCGGGTGCCAATCGCAAGTTGTGCGGGCGTATGCTGGAGCAGTTTGTAGAAAAGACAGGCATCCCCTTCCTCACCACGCAAATGGGCAAGGGCGTGATCGACGAACGCCATCCCAAATTCCTGGGCTGTGCATCGCTTTCATCCGGTGACTTCGTGC
>JAXHVK010000201.1:0-3221 GCA_034211135.1 Pseudomonadota bacterium | reverse complement strand
TGAACCGGTATGACAAGCGTGCTGCCGTCATGAAACGGCTGGCCCGCACGAAACGCAAATCCATCGCGCCTTTGCGCATGGAGGCAGTCACGCAAGGCGGTGAATGCCATAAGCTATGGGCAATCAACGAAGTGTCGCTCTTGCGCGAGACCCGCCAGACAGCGTGGATAGAAGTGACTGTCGGGAGCCGCGTGCGGATAAAGAAGCTGGTTGGCGATGGAGTGCTGGTGGCAACGCCAGCAGGTTCAACTGCATATAACCTTTCCGCAAACGGGCCTATTCTGCCGCTTGATAGCGAACTGCTCGCCCTCACCCCGATCAGCCCGTTCCGCCCTCGCCGCTGGCGTGGAGCAATTTTGCCCGATGCGATGCGAATCAGATTACGCGTTCTCGACGCGGACAAGCGGCCCGTTTCGGCGGTGGCCGATCAGAAAGAGCTGCGCGATATTGCTGAAGTCACGATGACCATTGCGCGTGACACCGAATTGGAGCTTCTTTTCGATCCCGGGCAGTCGCTGGAAGAGCGGATTGTGGCTGAACAGTTCGCTGTTGATTGATTTTCCACAAAAGCCTCTTGCAATGATCAGCGACGACTCATATACGCGCGCTTCCGCACACGGAGAGAAACCCGGCGTGCTGCTCCCCGATAGCTCAGCGGTAGAGTAGGTGACTGTTAATCACTTGGTCGTTGGTTCGAATCCAACTCGGGGAGCCATTCATTTTCATCGATGGCTCTGATGCATGCGCTCTCGGCGCAACCGTCTTAAAGACCGGCTAGCAATCGAGCACCCACCACCATCACTAGCGCTGCTGTTGTCCAGCGAACCCACTTCGTGGGAAGCAGTTTGGCGGCCATCAGGCTTCCAATCTGACCACCGACAACAACCGCCACCAAGAGCGGCAGAGTCGAGGCCATTATGGATCCGTACGGAACCGCACCGGGCTTCAGCAATTGGCCGACGAGGCCGAACAACGAATTTATCAGAATAAATATGCTTGCTGTTGCAGCGACCTCTCTCGCGCCGCTCCAGCGGGTCAGGTGGAGGAGAGGCGCAAGGAATATCCCGCCTCCAATTCCGACCAGACCGGCAAGATAGCCAATAGGCGCAGCGACAAAAGGCATGGCCCTCGCAAAACGCGTTGGCGTGGGATCATCTCCCCGTCGTACGGGCAGAAGCATCGTCACGGCTGTAAGCACAAGGCTCGCACCAAGGAGCGCCATGAAGTCGGGGCGGTCGATGGGCGTCAATCCACCGAGAAAGGCAGCAGGAGCTGCCAGCGCAGTCAGCACCAGTGCTTTGCGCCATGGGACAAGCCCGACCCGCGCAAAACGGATCGTGCTCCCCAGAACGACGATGATGTTGCAGGAAAGCGCAATCAGCGGAATGAGACGGTAGTCGAGCCCGAACCACGCAAGCAGCGCAGCATAGGTCGATCCCCCGCCGAACCCTACGCTTGCGTAAAGCAGTGCGGTGACAAAAAAGGCGATGGCCAACGCTATCGGAATGACGCCGACCATCGCGATCACCTTTTACGCCGGATCAGACCGGAGCAGCCACCGGCGGAATTCCCACAGCGCCGTGGCAATGCTTGTACTTCTTGCCAGAGCCGCACGGGCACGGCGCGTTTCGGTTGATATTGAGATTGGCATACGGATTTTCCGTGATCTTTCCGCCTGTACCGACTTCAGCACGAGGCGCGCCTGCAAGCGAACCGAACAGGTCAGGCCGATCTTCGGAACCATCTCCATCCGCAGAATTATCAAGCCCCGTCAGCGGATCGATATGGCCGGTCAGGAAATCGGGCAGATCCGGCAGTTCCTGCGGCTCTGGCTGAGCGATGCGCAGTTCGGATTTGAACAGCAGCTTCGTCACTTCCTCACGCAGCGTATCCAGCATGGTTTCAAACAAGCCGAATGCTTCCTGCTTGTATTCATTGATAGGCTGTTTCTGAGCGATACCCCGCATCCAGATCACCTGGCGTAGCGCATCCAACGTCGCTAGATGTTCTTTCCAGTGGTAATCGAGCTGGCGAAGCAGCGCGTCCTTTTCGACAAGGCGCCAGATTGCTGCATCGTTCTTTGCGATCTTCTCTTCCATCATCGTGTCGGTCTGGGTGCGAAGACGCTCTTCGATGATTTCAGGTTCGACTTGATCTTCTTCGAGCCACTCTTCGACGGGGATCTGAAGACCAAAGACTTCTTCGACGCGCTCCTTCAAGCCGGCGATATCCCACTGTTCCGGATAGGATCCTGGTGGGCACGCTGTTCCAACAATAGCGTTGATCGTGTCATGGCGCATATCCACGACGACATCATCAACCGCTTCTGAATCCATGATTTCAGCGCGCTGTTCATAGACGACCTTGCGCTGGTCGTTCATGACATCGTCGTACTTCACGACTTCCTTACGGGTATCGTAGTTGCGCCCTTCGACCTTTTTCTGAGCAGTCTCAATCGCTTTGGACAGCCATTTGGATCCAATCGCCTCGCCGTCTTCGAGGTTCGAGTTCATCATCTTGGCAAACAGCGTATCCGGGCCGAAGATGCGGAGCAGATCGTCTTCGAGGCAAAGATAGAAACGCGACAGACCAGGGTCACCCTGACGGCCCGAACGTCCGCGCAACTGGTTGTCGATACGGCGGCTTTCATGGCGTTCTGTACCCAAAACGAACAGGCCGCCCGCTTCGATCACCTGCTGCTTTTCTGCGGCCACTTCGGCCTTGAGTTTGGCGACGGCTTCATCCTTGACTGCGCCATCTTCCATGCTGCCAAGCTCATCATCGATACGGAAATCGAGATTACCGCCAAGCTGGATATCGGTGCCGCGGCCAGCCATGTTAGTGGCAATCGTCACGGCGCCCAACCGCCCTGCCTGCGCAACGATGTGCGCTTCACGTTCGTGCTGGCGAGCATTGAGAACTTCGTGTTTCACGCCCTCCTTGTCGAGGAACTGGCTGAGCAATTCGGACTTCTCGATCGAGACTGTACCGACAAGGATCGGCTGGCCTTTCTCGTTATGCTCCTTGATCGTCTTTGCGATGGCCTGGAACTTGTCCATCGTGTTCTTGTAGAATTCGTCTTCTTCGTCGATGCGCGCGACCGGCAGGTTGGTCGGGATTTCTACAACGTTGACCTTGTAGATGTCCCAGAATTCGGCGGCTTCGGTCGCAGCCGTACCGGTCATCCCTGAAAGCTTGGGATACATGCGGAAGTAGTTCTG
>JAXHVK010000200.1:0-3244 GCA_034211135.1 Pseudomonadota bacterium | reverse complement strand
ACGAAGCCAGCATCACGGATCATCTGCTGAAATTCGGGCGGGCGTGGAAATTTGCGGATCGATTCGACCAGATAACGATAGCTGTCCGCATCACCCGCAATCACCTGCCCCATGCGCGGCATGAGCTGGTTGGAATACAGGTCATATATCTCGCGGAAGCCGGACCATTCCGTGGTCGAAAACTCCATGCAGTAAAACCGTCCGCCCGGACGAAGGACACGGTGCGCCTCTGCCAGCGCCTTGTCCTTGAATGTCACATTACGGATGCCGAACACGATCGTGTAGGCATCAAAGCTGTTGGACGCGAAATCGACGCTTTCCGCGTTCTGCTGCGTAAACACCAGACTGCCTGCGCCTTCGGCTTCATCGCGTTCCATTGCACGCTCTGCACCGACATCCAGCATTTCCTGATTGATATCGGCCACCGTCACATCGGCACCGCGATCCGCCATGCGGAAGGCAATATCACCCGTGCCGCCCGCCATGTCGAGAATGCGTTCACCCGATTGCGGTTTCACGCGCTTGACGAAGCGGTCCTTCCAACCACGATGCATGCCGAAAGACATGGCATCGTTCATGATGTCGTATTTCTTCGCGACGCTGGAGAAGACCTGTCCCACGCGGCGGGTCTTTTCCTCGGGTGCTACTTCCTCGTAGCCAAAGGAGACGGTGTCTGTGCTGCTTTCGCTCATGAAAAGCGCACTAGAGGGAATTGAGCCTGAGGCAAAGGGTGTTAGTGGATGGGCAATGCCTGAATTACCCGAAGTCGAAACCACGGTGCGCGGCCTGGCGCGCTTTCTGGATGGGGCGCGGATCGAACGCGTGATCCTGAACCGCCCCGATCTGCGCCGCCCCTTTCCCGATGACCTGGTCCAGGTCATGACAGGTGCAACCGTCACCAGCCTGTCCCGACGCGCCAAATATGGCTTGATACATCTTGATCGGGAGCAGTCCGTCATCTTCCATCTGGGCATGAGCGGCCGCTGGCGCATTGATCCGGAGCAACCGGACACGCACGATCACATGATTATAGAGACTGCGAATAACCGCTTTGCGCTGTGTGATCCCCGGCGCTTCGGTTCTGTCGATATGGTCGCGACAAGCGGCCTTGCAGACTGGCCGCAATTTGCAGCGATGGGACCCGAACCTCTCGGGCCGGAGTTAAACGCCGCTTATCTGAAAGCTGCGCTTAAAGGTAAGAGCCAGTCCATAAAACTGTGCCTGCTGGACCAACGCATCATCGCAGGACTTGGCAACATATATGTTTGCGAAGCGCTGTGGCGTGCGCGTATTCACCCGCTCAAGGCAGGCGGCAAAGTAACACGGCCACAACTGGAGCGGTTGGTGCCCGCCATTCGCGACGTTCTCGAAACCTCGATAAAAGATGGCGGCTCCTCCCTTCGGGACTATGCGCAGCCTGACGGGGAGCTGGGCTATTTCGCCACGCGCTTCGATGTCTATGGTCGCACTGCCGAGCCCTGCCACCGTAGTGATAGCGGAAAGATTCGCCGCATCGCTCAAGGCGGGCGTAGCACATGGTATTGCCCCAAATGCCAGAAGTGAGGGAATTCTTGACGATTCGGGCATCGCAGCCTATGTGGCGCGCTTTCCGACGTGTGGGCAGCCCCGTGCGTCCCGATATTTCGAGATAACCAGTCACATCCCGCCGCGGCAATCGCGGCGCGAAACAAACGCGAGACAGACAAAAATATGGCCAACACGCCGCAAGCCCGTAAGCGTATCCGTCGCAACAACCGCCGCGCCGAAGTTAATGGCGCGCGCGTCAGCCGTATCCGCGGCTTCATCAAGAAAGTCGAATCGGCTTGTGAAGCCGGCGACAAGGAAGCAGCCGCAACCGCTCTCAAGGCAGCACAGCCTGAGATGGCCCGCGGCGTTGCACGCGGCGTAATGCACAAGAACACTGTCGCGCGGAAAATGTCGCGCCTGACGAAGCGAGTCGCCGCTCTCTAAGAGCTCCGATTCGAAGCGTTTGCAGGGGTTTTCCCCTATCAAATGTATCATGGGCCGCTGCCGAAAGGCGCGGCCCTTTTGTTTTGCGACAAATGTGACCGATTAACTCACTTGAAAGGTTAGGATTCCTCGCGATTCGCACGCTTAGATCGTTAAAATTGTGTTAATCCAATGACTTGCACGCATTTCTGCGGGCTACACTGAGTCAACCGGAATATTTCAGTAAAATGAAAATTCCTCTGTTGCGTCGAAAGCCTTTCGAGCCTTTATTGTGGGCCTACCCGGCGCGGGACAGGCCGGGTTCAAATAACTAGGTCGATGGAGGGCCCCTTCGGAATCCAAGATTCCGAGGGATGGGAGGCTAGTATCTGTCGAATTGTCGAGCACGTGTCACGGAATGTGATTCCGGGAGCGGGGAAGTAGTGGGGAATGTATGGTGCACAAGATGGACAAGGCGCGGACAGCGCGCCGCAACAATGATGACGATTTGATGGAAGATGCAGAAGCCGTAAATCTTGCCGCTGACTGGTCGGACATCAGCACCGGCCTTCGCAAAGATCTGGGCCACCAGTTGCACAGCCAGTGGATCAAGCCGATTCAGGTTGGCAACCTCGACAAGGAAACCGGCGTTCTCGACCTTTTTCTGCCGACCGAATTTTCAGCCAACTGGGTCAAAGACCGTTTCGAAGATCGTCTTCAGCTTGCATGGACGATTGCGCGCCCCGAAGTGCGCCAGGTCAAAATTCAGGTTCACCCCGGTCGTCGCCAGCTCCCCGAACTGCGCCTCGACGATGGCCGCCGCCCTGCCAATGACGGTGCAAGCGCAATTGCTGTCGCGGCAGGCACGATTGGCGATGCCGGCTTCACCAGCTCGGTTGGCCTCGATCCGTCGCTCACATTCGCGGCCTTCGTCACTGGCGAAGCAAACGTGCTGGCCTGCAATGCGGCCCAGCGCATGGCTGCTGTCGAGCAGCCGCAATTCTCACCGCTTTATCTGAAAGCCGCCACCGGCCAGGGCAAAACGCACCTCCTTCACGCCATCGGCCACGGTTATCTGCAGGCGCATCCCCGCGCGCGTATCTTCTATTGCAGTGCCGAGCGGTTCATGACCGAGTTTGTGCAGGCGCTCAAAGCCAACCAGATGATCGAGTTCAAGGCGCGTCTGCGCAGCTTTGATCTGCTGCTGGTCGACGATATCCAGTTCATCATCGGCAAGGCGAAAGCTCAGGAAGAGCTGCTCTACACGATTGATGCCCTGCTGGCTGAAGGCAAA
>JAXHVK010000199.1:0-3260 GCA_034211135.1 Pseudomonadota bacterium | reverse complement strand
GACGCTTCTTCAGATGCGAGATATGCCACAAGATCAGCCGTCTCTTCGGCCTTGCCCTGACGCTTGAGCGGGGTTGCATTGGCAACGTTTTCGCGCGCTGCGTCCGGGGTGAAGGTATCGTGGAATGTCGTCGCAATCATGCCCGGGCACAGCGCGTTGACGCGAATACCTTTGGGGCCAAGCTCTTTGGCAAGACCACGGGTCATCGTCATCACGGCGCCCTTTGACGTTGCGTAGGCAATCGCACCGCCGCCGCCGCCATCACGCCCGGCCAGTGACGCTAGGTTCACGATTGCGGCACCTTCGCTCATATGCGGGACAGCAGCCTTGCAAGCGAGGAAAGTCGAAGTCGCGTTCAGCTGCATGACGAAGTTGAAAAATTCCTCGTCCATCTCGGCCAGCGTTTTGCGCGCAACAAGGCCGCCTGCATTGTTCACGAGGATGTGAATGTCGCTGCCGAATGCTTCGGTGGTGGCTGCGATCAGAGCGTCGACTTCAGCAGGCTTGGTAACGTCAGCCTTTACCTTGATCGCTTTGCCTCCGGCGGCTTCGACCGCTGCGACTGTCGCATCCGCGTCTGCTTCGTTCGAGTTGTAATTGACGACCACGCTTGCGCCTTCGCTTCCCAGCTTGACACTGACAGCACGGCCGATGTCACGGCTCCCGCCTGTTACGACTGCAACTTTGCCTGCAAATTTCATCGTGTTTTTCCCGTCTTGTTTAGATCTTGTGATTGGAGAGTTCAGGTGTTTTTGGGTTTGAGCGGCCGTATGGTGCCGCACAGCAACCAGACACTGGCGATCGCCGTCAGTGCGAGCGCAGCGCCAAGAACAAAGACCGAATAGTAGTTCGCGCCAGCGGTCATGATCGGGACCAGTGCGGTGAGCGCTGCCGCGCTAAGCTTTGCGGCCATGCCCGCAACACCAGCCAGGGTGCCGACCGTATTCTTGCCATACAGGTCGCTGGGCAACGTCTGGACATTGCCGATTGCCACCTGAAAGCCGAACAGGATCGCAAACATCAGCCACAGCGCAATCCATGGCGATGATGCGGCGGACAGGGCAATCAAAGCTGGCAGCATGATCAGACAGCCCAGAGTGATTACGAACTTGCGTGTCTTGTCCACGCTCCAGCCCGCTTTCAGTCGGTCACCCGCGAGCCAGCCGCCGAACCACGCGCCCAGCATGGCGCCGACAAACGGGAGCCACGCCGACGCGGCAACGTCCTTGATGGCGAAATTGTGGACCTCGAAGAAATATGTCGGGATCCAGATGATGAAGAGCCACCAGATCGGGTCAATCGCTGCGGAAGCGATAATGACGCCCCAGCTTTCCTTGCGGGACAGCAATTCGCCTGTGCTCGGATTGTATTCGTCTTCAGCCGCGCCATCGGTGGGCGTTTCCACTTTTTGGCCGGTCAGGATGTATTCGCGTTCCTCATCGGAAAGCCAGTCATGCGAAGCAGGCGGAGCCTTCACGATGAACCACCACGGCACCAGCCAGACAAGACCGACAAGTCCGACAATGATGAAGATCAGTTTCCAGTCGAGGATGACTGCCAGATAACCGATCAGCGGGATTGAAATGATACCGCCAATGGCTGCGCCGGAATTGAAGATACCCTGCGCCAAAGCGCGCTCTTTGGTTGGGAACCATTCGGCGTTCGCCTTGGTCGCGCCCGGCCAGTTTCCGGCCTCTGCCATACCCAGAATGGCCCGGAAGATGCTGAAGGAAACAACGCCTTTGGCAAGAGCATGGGCCGCTGTCGCCAGCGACCAGACACCGATCGAAAGCACAAAGCCCAGCCTTGTGCCGATCCAGTCAAATATCTTTCCGAAGATCGCCTGACCGGCAGCATAGGCAAAAATGAAGACCGTGCTGATGATGCCAAGTATCTGCTTGTGCCCGTCAGCATCCATGTCCGGAAACAGATCCGGAGCGATATGTTCGGGCCAAAGGACGTTGATCGTCTGCCGGTCGATATAGTTGATGATAGTGGCGACGGCGACAAGCCCGACAACCCACCAGCGAAGACCTTGTGTTTTCATGATCAGCCCTCCGCGCTCAAAAAGTCTTCGCGAACCGGGCTGAAAGTGTCGATCAGCACGCCTTCTTCCAGACAGACAGCACCATGATCCAGATGCGGAGCGATGTAGAAGCCGTCGCCAGCTTCCAGAACGCGCTTTTCGCCATCAATCAGCACTTCGAATTTGCCGCTTTCGACATAGGTCGACTGGCTGTGCGGGTGGCTGTGAACCGATCCGACAGACCCTTTCCCAAACCAGACGCGGACAACCATCAAATCAGGGCCGTACCCCAGGATCTGGCGCGAAATGCCGTCACCCAGATCCTCTCTTTCGACGTCTTCTGCCCTTACGAACGGCGCGCTTGTGGCGCTGATTGTTGCGGTCATTGTGTAGTTCCCTCTCCGTCGAGTGCGATTGCCGCTGCGAACCCTTTCCAGGTGATGCTCCGTCCATCCGCGACAACGCTGTGCTCAGCATCGGGATCGGGATTGTGTGAAACGGCAATGGCGTAACGCTGCCCCGATTTCAGGGTCAGGCGTATCAGGTCGATGCCTTCGATCCGGGCGTGTTCGAAACCGGAGACTAGGCTGCGACTATCGAGTGTCTGCTCCGCCGCACCATCATAGCTTCCATGCGCCTCAAGCAGGCTGGCAAAGCTTATATCGCCGGCAGCGGCGGTCTTGCCGCGCAGCATCAGCAAAGGTTCGCGCCGCAGGTTAAAGTCGGGATCATTCGCCCCGCTTTCACCCAGAATCACGTCCAGAGGAGAAGTGCTGGCGAAACGATAAGTGTAGAACCGGCCATCCAGTATCCACGTCAGCGCTCCACCATCGCCTTTCACACGGGCAATGCCGTCCACCCAGATGTGCTGGTAACCGTTGGCCTCTCCCAGCACAGGACGGGCTGAGACATAACGCTCCGGCGTGAAACTGTGCTCCATGATATGGCCGCTAAAATGCAGCGGCAGGTCATATTGATGCGCGGCCTGTCCGTTTGCGTGCACAAGATCAATCACCAGCGGCGTTTCGAGACCGTCAAGAACCGGCATCAGCAACGTCCGACGGATATTCACCCCTGGATAGACATCCGCAATCTCGGCACTGCTGACCGGCAATCCGGCTTTATCAGAGAAGTATAGCTGTGTCGGCCATTTGGCGCTGGCAGGCCCGACCTTGCCGTCGAAATGGCTTTTCTCGTCAACGACCGTCGCGCACAACACTCTGGTCGTTGACGA
>JAXHVK010000198.1:0-3285 GCA_034211135.1 Pseudomonadota bacterium | reverse complement strand
CGCGTACGAGGCCAAAATCGAACAGCTTGGACGCGAAAAGCTTGTTATGGCTGAAAAAGCTTCGCAAATAGGCAAATCCAAGCGCCCCTTTGCTGAAGTGTTCGAACTCGCTTTCGCGACACTCGCAAACCCGCAGAAACTCTGGGGAAAAGGCTCGCTAGCAGCGAAGAAAACCCTGCTCAAAATCGCCTTTGACGGGCCACTGTCATATCGCCGGAATGAAGGTTTTCGAACCCCGCAAACATCGCAGATTTACGCGGTTTTGGCAGGTTTTCAGGGTCAAAAGGAAGTGATGGCGGAGAGACAGGGATTCGAACCCTGGGTACTCGTGAGAGCACAACGGTTTTCGAGACCGCCCCGTTCGACCGCTCCGGCATCTCTCCGCATTTTACAGAACATAAAAGCGCGTTTCAGATCGGTCGATGAAAGGCTGCGCGTTCCGTGGGAAGCGGCCCGTTAGCGCAGCGGCCTGATCTTGCCAAGCCCTGAAAGCGCCTCAAGGCACCCGAATGGCGAAAAGCGGGGCATAATTTTGTACGAATGCGACTTCGTGCTTGTTTTGGCCCTGCGAGGGTCCATATTCTTCTCCCTATGGATCGCGCTGAATTTTTCTCAAGCCATGCAGGCCGCACTATCAATGCGCCGCGTCAGACCAAGACGCGGTTTGGCATTGGTGAGGTGGTGCGTCACCGCCTGTTCGATTTTCGCGGAGTTGTATTCGATATCGACCCCGTCTTTGCCAACAGCGAAGAATGGTACGAATCCATCCCTGAGGAAATCCGGCCTAACCGTGATCAGCCGTTCTATCATCTGCTCGCTGAGAATGAGGATTCCAGCTACGTTGCCTATGTCAGTCAGCAGAACCTGATCAGCGATGGCGCTGGAGGTCCGGTGGAGCATCCGACGTTACCGCAACTGTTCGAACAGTTTTCGGATGGGCGCTATCAAATGCGGCGTTCGCTAACGCACTGATCCCGGCCAGAGCAAACGCTCTGATCGGACTTAGCTCTTCAGCTTCCAGCCTGAGCTTAGCAGACGATAAACCGCAAATGCCATGGCAAGGTTGAACAAACCAATGCCGATGGCTGCTACCATGACATCGCCCGCCCCGCCGATATCGCTTTCGCCGAGGAAGCCATAGCGGAAGCCTGAAATCACATAGAAGAACGGGTTGGTCCGGCTAACCGCCTGAAACGCCGGTGCCAGGTTGTCGATGACGTAGAACGTGCCTGAAAGCAGAGAGAGCGGCGCAATCACGAAATTGGTGATGGCGGCGTTGTGATCGAACTTTTCCGCCCAGACAGATGTCGCAAGACCCAGCAGCGCCAGCATCACCGATCCCATCAGAGCAAACCAGATCACCGCCCACAGATGGGCAACAGCCAGCGAGACGCCGGGCCACAGTGCCATCGCCAGCGCGACAGTGCAGCCGACTGCAATTGCGCGCGTGACCGCAGCCGCGACGATGCCGCCCATCAATTCCCCCGGCGAAAGCGGCGGCATCAGCAGATCGATAATGGTGCCCTGAATTTTCCCCGACAGCAGCGAGAAAGACGAATTGGCGAAGGCATTTTGCATCATTCCCATCACAATCAGGCCCGGTGCAACGAAGCTTGCAAACGGCACGCCCAGCACTTCACGCCCTTCACGGCCCAGCGCGACCGTGAAAATGATCAAAAACAGCAGAGTTGTGACCGCAGGCGCCCACACAGTCTGCGTCTGGACCTTGAGAAAACGGCGGACCTCCTTAATATAGAGGCTCCACAGGCCAATACGGTTCACTCCCACGATCTGCGGTTCACCACGCGGGGCAAAGCGGGTCTTTTCAGAAGACCCCGTTGCAGATGCCGCGGAACCGGAAGAGTTTGCACCAATGGAGTGATCAGAAGCTTGCTCGGCCATGGTTAGCCGCCTAGGCGAGCAGGGAAGAACACACAAGACGCGTCTGCCGGATTCGGTGATGCGACAGGAACGGATAGAGATTTATGAGCTGGACGGATGAGCGCATCGCAACGCTCCAGAAAATGTGGGAAGGCGGCTCGACAGCCAGCCAGATCGCAGAAGAACTCGGCGGGGTCAGCCGCAACGCTGTGATCGGCAAGGCGCACCGCCTGGGCCTTAAATCGCGCCCTTCACCGGTGAAAGCGAACGAGAAGAAGAAAGCAGCGAAAAAGACGGCTACGAAAACCACCGCGGCCAAGAAGCCTGCAGAAACGGCAGCGAAGCCTGCAGCGGCGAAGCCCAAGCCAGCGCCGAAGGTTGAAAAGCCCGCAGCGCCTGCTCCTGCCGCTCCGAAACCAGCCGCGCATGCTGGCGGTATCCCTTCGCAGCCCGTGCCGAACCCGACGCCCGATCTGCCCAAGGTGGTTTCTGTCGGCCCCGGCGGCTTTCTGCGTCAGGGCCCTGGTGATCAGCAGGCACCAATCCCTCCGGCTCCGCCGCGCCGTCTTGTTCCGGCAAAGCCCAGCCCTGAAATCGCAGACAAAACCAGCCTTCTGGATCTGTCAGACAAAGTCTGCCGCTGGCCGATGGGCCATCCGGGCGAACCCGATTTCCACTTCTGCGGCGAATCGGTGAACCCCGGCTTCCCCTATTGTGTCGAACATTGCGGCCGGGCCTATCAGGCACAGCTGCCGCGTGGCGCGCGCCGTCCCCCGCCGCCCCTGCCCTTTGGTGGTCCGCGCGTGCGATAACAAGCTAGCGCGACACATTAAGATACTTGAAATAGACGGCCCGCTGGTTTCATCAGCGGGCCTTCTTTTTGTTCGCACCTCCGTTTAAGGAGCCAGGATTATGCCCCTTACTCTGCATTCAAGCTTCGTCCCCTCTGCCCTGCAAATGCTTGGCACGGCCTCCCACCTGCTCAACAAGACCGAGGAATGGTGTTCAGCACAGGATTGCGATCACAGCACCATCCTGCACGCACGTCTGATCGATGACATGTTGCCCTTCACCTACCAGATCAAAAGCGTTGCTGAGCATACAGCTGGCGCGATCGAAGCTGTCGGAGAGGGCGTTTACAGTCCGGACCTGAACCCGCCGCCAAACAGTTTCGATGATCTCAGGGCAAAACTCGACAGCGCAAAAGCCGTGATGAAAGCGCTGGGCGAAGATGAAATGGAAAGCTGGATCGGGCGCGACATGCGCTTCGAATTCAAGACCGCGCGTATGGACTTCACAGTCGAGAATTTCCTTCTCAGCTTCGCGCAACCCAACTTCTATTTCCACGCCAGCGCCGCCTACTCGATTGCACGTCATCTGGGCGTCGAGATCGGCAAGACTGAT
>JAXHVK010000197.1:0-3437 GCA_034211135.1 Pseudomonadota bacterium | reverse complement strand
CGCTGACCGATGGGACCGCTTACCTGCGCGCTGTGATGGAGGCGGATGGCAATATCCGTTACGCCAATTACCAGAGCCAGGAGCAGGTCATCCAGTTCCTGACCGATAACGGCTTCGGACCTGAAACCTATGCCGACTGGTTCCCGGACGGGGCCGAGCCGGAAAAGGCTGCGTCCAGTGCGCCAGTATTTGCTCCGGATTTCGAGCAGAACCGGGCTGCCTTCACATACTCTGCTGAAAGCGGGCTGACCGAATATCTGTTCTGAGGCGACGGCTTGCCGAGATTGCGGCAAATCGTGGCGCAAAACCTGTTCAACTTCACTTGGCGTTCACGTGCGCGCTGGCTATACCGCGCACCATGACTGGTCTTCGTAAAGCAATTTCCCGAGCCGCCCTCCTGGGCGGCGCCTTCGCCACCCTTGCTGCTTGTGGTGGCGGCTCAGCAAATGAGGACGTTGCTTACGTCGCTCGTGATGTCGAATCGCTTTACGCTGAGGCGCAACGCCGCCTTGATAAAGGCAACACGCTGCTCGCTGCTGCTTTGTTTGACGAAGTCGAGCGTCAGCACCCTTATTCGCCATGGGCGCGCCGCGCCCAGTTGATGAGCGCGTTCAGCTATTACATCGCCCGTGATTACAACAAGGCTATCCAGAATTCGCAGCGTTTCCTGTCGATCCACCCGGGCAACAAGGATGCGCCCTACGCCTATTACCTCATCGCGCTCAGCTATTACGAGCAGATCAGCGATGTGAACCGCGATCAGAAAATCACCGAGCAGGCGCAAACTGCGCTGCGTGAAGTCAACCGGCGCTTTCCTCAGTCAGAATATGCCGCGGATGCTCGCTTGAAGATGGACCTTGTGGAGGATCACCTCGCGGGTAAGGAGATGGAGATCGGGCGCCACTATCAGCGGTCCGGCCAATGGCTCGCTTCTGCGCTGCGGTTCCGTAATGTCGTCGAAAAGTTCGAGACCACCAGCCACACCCCCGAAGCTCTGTATCGCCTTACCGAAAGCAGCCTGGCACTTGGCATTCCCGAGGAAGCTGTGAAATACACCGCTGTGCTGGGTGCGAACTATCCGGGCTCTAAATGGTATGAGCGCGCTTTTGAGCTTGTGGATGATCACGCAAGCGGTGTGAAACCCAGCTAACCTTTGGTGACGCGCCCGATTTTGGGCGCTAGAGCTTAGCCGTAATGCTGACGCGGCTATCCATACGTAACATCGTTCTAATCGAAGCGCTTGATCTCGATTTCGCGCATGGGCTTGGCGTGCTGACCGGAGAGACCGGTGCGGGAAAATCGATCCTGCTTGATGCGCTCAGTCTGATTTTAGGCGACCGCGCTGAAACCGCGCTCGTGCGCGCGGGAGAGCCCAAAGCCAGCGTTACGGCAAGCTTTGACTTTGCTCAGATGCCGACATTGGTCTGCCAAACGCTTGACGACGCTGACATTGATCTGGAGGCGGGAGAGCCGCTTTTGATCCGTCGTCAGGTCAAAGCGGATGGCGGGTCAAAGGCTTTCGTCAATGATCAGCCCGTTAGTGTCGCATTGCTGCGTGAATTGGCGCCGGCGCTGGTGGAACTTCACGGACAGCACGATGATCGCGGCCTTGTAAACCCGCGTGGGCATATGGCGCTGCTTGATCGTTATGGCGGGACTGATGTCGATGGCATACGTCGCAAATGGCAGGCGTGGGCCAAAGCCGAAGCGCAATTGGCGGAGGCGCGGGCAGAGGTCGATCAGGCGAAGGCGGATCAGGACCTACTGATAGCGCATTTGAGCGAATTGACCGCGCTTGAGCCGCAAGCCGGTGAGGAAGCTCGCCTCGCTGCCCAGCGTGCCGACATGCAGAAGGGCGAGAAGCTTTCCGGTGAATTGGAAGAGCTGCGCCATGTCTGGGAGGGTTCTGATTCCCCGCTGGCCAATTTGCGAGTTGCTGCCCGCAAACTTGATCGCATTGCCGACCAGCACCCGCTCTTGGCTGAAGCGCTAAGCGCACTTGACCGCGCCGTGATCGAAGCTGGCGAAGCAGAAGAAAGGCTGGAGGCAGCTGCGGAGGCACTGGTGCATGATCCAGCCGCCCTCGATGCCGCAGAGACCCGCTTGTTTGAACTGCGTGCGCTCGCCCGGAAGCACCGCTGCGAAGTGGATGAACTGCCGGAACTGATGCGTGAGATGCGGCGCAAGCTTGATGCTATCGAAGGGGGCGAAGCGCAACTCGATGCCTTGCAAGCGGCTGCGGCAGATGGGCGCCAAGCTTACATGGAAGCTGCGCAGAAAGCGCATGAGTGTCGTCTGAAAGCGGCCAAGCGTCTGGACAAAGCGGTGGCGGCTGAGCTTGCCCCGCTGAAACTGGATGCAGCGCGGTTTTTGACTTCAGTTACGGTTCTGCCGGAAGACCGCTGGGGGGCTGCCGGTTCGGACGCGGTCGAGTTCTTAATCGCGACCAATCCCGGTGCGGATTTCGCTCCGCTTGCGAAGATCGCGTCTGGCGGTGAACTGTCGCGGTTTATCCTCGCTCTTAAGGTGGCTCTCGCTGAAAAGGGTGGCGCAGGCACGATCATATTCGACGAAATCGATAGAGGCGTTGGCGGAGCGGTTGCCAGTGCGATTGGCGAAAGGCTAGCGCGTCTTGCGAGCGAGGAAGGGCAGCTGCTCGCCGTCACACACTCGCCCCAGGTCGCCGCACGCGGGTCCCAACACTATCTGATCGCAAAAGCTTCAAGCGGGACGGTTACCAAAACCGGCGTTGTGAAACTGTCATTGGAAGGGCGCCAAGAGGAGATTGCTCGAATGCTCTCAGGAGCTGAGGTCACGCCAGAGGCGAGGGCGCAGGCAAACCGGCTGCTGGAAGGGGGCTGACAGTGAATATCTCCGAAGCTGAAGCCGCCAACGAATTGATGCGCCTCGCGCGGCAGATCGCGAAGCACGACAAGCTTTATCACGCGGACGATGCGCCTGAGATTACCGATCAGGAATATGATGCGCTGGTTCGGCGAAACCGTGAGCTGGAGGAGGCTTTCCCCGATCTGGTTCGGCCGGACTCTCCTTCAAGAAATGTAGGCCATCAGATCGCCGCCTCACCGCTGTCGAAAGTGAAGCATGAGGTTCGTATGATGAGCCTCGATAATGCCTTCAACGGCGAGGAAGTCGGGGATTGGGCGGCTCGGATGCGCCGGTTCCTGAGCCTAGATGCCGATGCTGAACTGGCCTTTACAGCCGAGGACAAGATCGACGGTTTGTCTTGCTCGCTGCGGTATGAGAACGGGAAGCTTGTGCGAGCGGCAACGCGTGGTGACGGGCAGGTTGGTGAAGACGTGACGCCAAATGTCGCGCATATCTCCGACATCCCGCAGCAATTGCCTGATGGAGTACCAGAGGTCTTCGAAGTGCGCGGCGAAGTTTATATGGAGCGCGCCGCCTTCGCTGCCCTCAAT
>JAXHVK010000196.1:1521-3437 GCA_034211135.1 Pseudomonadota bacterium | reverse complement strand
CTTGGTAGGCAGCCGCCATTCTTTGCAAGGGCGGAACTAAAGCTCCAGCACCAACCTCTTCCAAGGCCGCATAGACTTTATCGATCGGGGTGTCGCTCTCATTCACTCGCATCTCATCCAAGAAAACAAACAACCCCCCATCATACTCATAGTAACCAACATAGGCTCCGAGCCAATTGGCGGTTTCGCGAATACGCTCGTCGTTGCTTAAGGTAATTTTCTCGGCTTCACGTTCCTTAGCAAGGGCACCTCGCGCCTTATTCAGGAGGAATGCTACCGCAGCAAAGCCGAAAAGGCCGACGAGGGCTATGATGAAAACAAGTTTCATATGTCACCTCAAAGCGGAATATTGTCGTGCTTCTTCGAGGGGTTCTCCAGCCGCTTGGAACGTAGCTTCCTTAGTCCCAGCGCAACCCGACGCCGCGTCGCATGCGGGTGGATGACCTCGTCGATATAGCCTCGCTGTGCCGCCACGAACGGGTTGGCGAAACGGTCTTCGTATTCCTTCGTTTTCTCGGCGATCTTTTCGGGGTCATCGCGGTCTTGGCGGAAGATGATTTCCACCGCACCCTTCGCGCCCATCACCGCGATCTCTGCTGTCGGCCAAGCGTAATTCAGATCGCCGCGCAGGTGCTTACTCGCCATCACGTCATACGCGCCGCCATAGGCTTTACGGGTGATGATCGTGATCTTGGGCACGGTCGCCTCGGCGTAGGCGAACAGCAGTTTCGCGCCGTGTTTGATAATCCCGCCAAGTTCCTGAGCCGTGCCGGGCAGGAAGCCGGGAACATCGACAAAGGTCACAATAGGAATCTCAAACGCGTCGCAGAAGCGCACAAAGCGAGCGGCTTTTTTCGACGATGCAATGTCGAGCACGCCCGCCAGCACCATTGGCTGGTTCGCGACAACGCCAACGGTGCGCCCTTCAACTCTGCCAAAGCCGCAAATGATGTTGGCGGCATGGGTTGGCTGGATTTCGAAAAAGTCGCCTTCATCCAGAGTTTTGGCGATCACCTCATGCATGTCATAAGGCTGGTTCGCATTGTCGGGAATGATCGTATCGAGGCTGGGTTCTTCGCGGTCCCACGGATCATTGG
Source organism: Pseudomonadota bacterium (assembly GCA_034211135.1). GTDB lineage: Bacteria > Pseudomonadota > Alphaproteobacteria > Sphingomonadales > Sphingomonadaceae > Erythrobacter. Next base: position 2,340 of record JAXHVK010000196.1, on the reverse strand, counting down.
TCGGGATGACCGGACCCATTTCTCCGGTCGATTCCGGGCGGTTGGACAGCGGCAGATAGTCAAAGAAACGCCGCGTTGCGAGAAGCGCCTCAACGTCGTTTTCATACGCGATGTCGGCAACGCTTGTCTTGGTGGTGTGCGTGATCGCGCCGCCAAGTTCTTCCTGCGTGACTTCTTCATTCGTCACCGTTTTCACCACATCCGGGCCGGTCACGAACATGTATGAGCTGTCTTTCACCATGAAGATGAAATCGGTCATCGCGGGCGAATATACAGCGCCGCCAGCGCATGGCCCCATGATCAGGCTGATCTGCGGAACGACGCCGCTTGCCAGCACATTCTTCTGGAACACTTCGGCATAGCCGCCCAGCGAGGCGACGCCTTCCTGAATACGCGCGCCGCCGGAATCGTTGAGGCCGATAACGGGCGCTCCGACACGCATCGCCATGTCCATGACCTTGCAGATTTTCTCTGCATGACGCTTTGACAATGACCCGCCAAAGACGGTGAAGTCCTGACTGAAGACATAAACCAGCCGGCCATTGATCGTGCCGGAGCCGCTGACAACGCCATCGCCGGGTATCTTCTGGTTTTCCATGCCGAAATCGACGCAGTCATGTTCGACATAGGTGTCCACTTCTTCGAAGGACCCTTCGTCCAGCAGCACATCAAGCCGCTCTCTCGCGGTCAGTTTGCCTTTTGCGTGCTGGGCATCAATCCGCTTTTGCCCGCCACCCATCCGGGCAGCTTCGCGGCGGCGTTCCATTTCAGCGATATTGGCAGACATTCAGGGCCCTCTGACATTTCTTGTTTGGACAT
>JAXHVK010000196.1:0-1511 GCA_034211135.1 Pseudomonadota bacterium | reverse complement strand
CAGCGTCAACGGATCATAGGCATTCGCTGTCCGGCAATCATGGATAAACCGGCGCGCTAGACTTTCACGATGCCCAGATCGACGAGGCTGCGAAGAGTGTCTTCGAGCGATTGTTCCGGCGAAATGAAGGTAAATCCGAGAACCTCCTCCGTGTGCCTGCCCGATACGTCTCGGACATTGTTCAACTCGTTCTTCACCTGCTTCATCGCGGGCACGAACGGGGCGAGCATTCTCACTACAAAATCGGGCATTTTGCGGGTTGCAACCTTGCCTGCGAGTTCGGGTGTGCGGGCACGCAAAACGTCACCCATTTGCGCCATCCACATGAACTTAGTTGCGCACGGAAAACGCTCCCCCCGAATATCATCAGCAGGCGCATCCAAAGCCATCGCATGCACTTTTGCAACGTCGCGCACGTCGCAAACCGAAATGCCCATATTCGGCATTGCCGGGATCGTACCATTCGCCATCTGCTTCACCATTTCGATGGAGGTGGACAGATCATCGTTCACCACAGGACCGAACACCGCGACCGGATTTACGGAGCAAAACACCATTTCTGGGGCGTTCGCCTCAACCCAGTCACGCGCGGACCTTTCCGCAACAGTCTTCGATTCGATATAGGGTGCAACGCCCGCATCGATGTTCGTCCAGTCCGTGTGGTCGAAGTGATCTTTTGCAGGATGGCCATAGGCGATTGCCGCAGCAGAGCTGGTCTGGACGAACCGTTCAACACCGGCCTCTTTGGCAAAGCGCAGGGCGCGCAACGTTCCTTCGCGCGCGGGAATGACAAGCTCATCCTTGTTGCGGGGTGTGGCGAGCGGGAACGGGGATGCGACATGCGCTACACCATCGCATCCAGCGTTGGCCTGCGCCCAGCCATCATCGCTCATCAGATCGGCCTGAAACACTTTCAGCCGCTCTCCCGCATCGGGCCAGCGAGATCGCAATCGCGGTTCACTTTTCGCGACATTGCGCACCGTTGTGTGGACAGTTTTTCCAGCTGCCAGAAGCTGATCGATCAACTCTCCGCCGATATAGCCGGTGCCACCCGTGACGAGTACTGTTTGTGCCATTGCCCTCTCCTTCGGCGATAAAAGCTATCGCCGAAGGGATTTTGAGGCAAATTACTTCAGCAGAACCAGCTCTTCCGCCATCGTCGGGTGAATTGCCGTCGTCGCATCAAAGTCGGCTTTGGTAAGCCCGGCCTTCACCGCGACTGCGGCAGCCTGCATGATCTCGGGCGCTTCAGGCGCGATCATGTGAATGCCGACCACTTTGTCATTCGCCGCATCGACGATCATCTTGTAAAGGCCGCGCTCGCTCCTGCCAGCAACAACATGCTTCATCGGCCGGAAATCGGACTGATAGACCTTCACGCTGCCAAGCGAATTACGAGCTTCCCCTTCCGTCAATCCGACCGACGCAATCGGAGGGTGACTGAAAACAGCGCTGGGGATACAGGAATGGTCGACGGCATAGGCATCACCGGGGCCAAACGTGCTATCAGC
>JAXHVK010000195.1:0-3457 GCA_034211135.1 Pseudomonadota bacterium | reverse complement strand
CGTTCTCGGCTCTCGCGTTCAAGATCATGAACGATCCGTTCGTCGGCTCGCTCACCTTCACCCGCATCTATTCGGGTAAACTTGCCAAGGGTTCGGTTCTGAACTCGGTCAAGGACAAGAAGGAAAAGATCGGCCGTATGCTGCTGATGCACTCCAACAACCGTGAGGACATCGAAGAAGCATTCGCAGGCGACATCGTCGCAATCGCAGGTCTGAAGGAAACCACCACCGGTGATACCCTTTGTGCCCCGAGCGCGCCGATCATCCTTGAGCGTATGGAATTCCCCGAGCCGGTTATCGAGCTTTCGGTGGAGCCCAAGACCAAGGCCGACCAGGAAAAGATGGGCGTTGCCCTGAACCGTCTGGCCGCCGAGGATCCGTCCTTCCGCGTTACGACTGACCACGAAAGCGGTCAGACGATCATCAAGGGTATGGGTGAACTTCACCTCGACATCCTCGTTGATCGTATGAAGCGCGAATTCAAGGTCGAAGCAAACGTCGGTGCGCCGCAGGTTGCGTATCGTGAATCGCTCGGCCGTGAAATCGAAGTCGATTACACCCACAAGAAGCAGTCGGGTGGTACGGGTCAGTTTGCCCGCGCCAAGGCGACCTTCAGCCCGGGTGAGCGCGGCCAGGGCGTCGTGTTCGAAGAAAGCATCAAGGGCGGTAACATCCCGAAGGATTACATCCCGTCGCTTGAAAAAGGCATTCGTGAACAGGCCGATAGCGGTTACCTCATCGGGTTCCCGATCATCGACTTCACGATCCACGTGACTGACGGTGCTTACCACGATGTCGACTCGTCCACCGTGGCGTTCGAAATCTGCGGTAAGGGTGCGATGCGCGAAGCCGCAGAGCGCGGCGGCATCAAGCTGCTTGAGCCGGTCATGAAGGTGGAAGTTGTCACCCCCGAGGACTATCTCGGTGACGTGATCGGCGACCTCAACAGCCGCCGTGGTCAGATCCAGGGTACCGACAGCCGCGGCAACGCCCAGGCAGTCGAAGCTTTCGTGCCGCTGGCCAACATGTTCGGTTACGTGAACGAGCTGCGTTCGTTCACTCAGGGCCGTGCACAGTACACGATGCAGTTCTCGCACTATGACGAAGTCCCGTCGAGCGAGGCACAGAAGGTTAAGGAGAAGCTTGCTTAAGAGCGCAAGCAAGGCTAGGGGCGGCGCCTGATTCAGCGGGCCGCCCTTTCTCCCGCTACGATATCATTTCAAGAGAAGGTAATTTAGAGAAATGGCGAAGGAAAAATTTGAGCGCAATAAGCCGCACTGCAACATCGGCACCATCGGTCACGTTGACCATGGTAAGACGACGCTGACGGCTGCGATCACCAAGGTCATGGGTTCGGCGGTTGATTTCGCCAACATCGACAAAGCTCCTGAAGAGCGTGAGCGTGGTATCACCATCTCGACCGCACACGTTGAGTACGAAACCGACGCACGTCACTACGCGCACGTCGACTGCCCGGGCCACGCTGACTATGTGAAGAACATGATCACCGGCGCCGCACAGATGGATGGTGCCATCCTCGTTGTGAACGCTGCAGACGGCCCCATGCCGCAGACCCGTGAGCACATCCTGCTCGCCCGTCAGGTCGGCGTTCCGGCTCTGGTTGTGTACATGAACAAGGTTGACCAGGTCGACGACGAGGAAATCCTCGAGCTCGTCGAACTGGAAGTTCGTGAACTGCTCAGCGACTACGACTTCGACGGCGACAACATCGCCATCGTCAAGGGTTCGGCTCTGGCCGCTCTCGAAGGCCGTGACCCGGAAATCGGCGAAAACTCCATCCGTGAACTGATGGCTGCCGTTGACGAGCACATCCCGCAGCCGGATCGTCCGGTTGATCAGGACTTCCTGATGCCGATCGAAGACGTGTTCTCGATCTCGGGTCGTGGTACGGTTGTCACCGGCCGTGTCGAAACCGGTAAAGTCAACGTTGGCGACGAAGTCGAAATCGTCGGCATCAAGGACACCACCAAGACGACCGTCACCGGCGTTGAAATGTTCCGCAAGCTGCTCGACTCGGGTGAAGCTGGCGATAACATCGGTGCCCTGATCCGCGGCGTTGGCCGTGACGAAGTTGAGCGTGGCCAGGTTCTCGCAAAGCCGGGTTCGGTCAATCCGCACACCGAGTTCAGCGCAGAAGTCTACGTCCTTTCGAAGGACGAAGGTGGCCGTCACACGCCGTTCTTCGCTAACTACCGTCCGCAGTTCTACTTCCGCACCACCGACGTGACCGGCGAAGTGATCCTTCCTGAAGGCACCGAGATGGTTATGCCGGGCGACAACGTAACGATCGACGTCAAACTGATCGCTCCGATCGCTATGGACGAAGGTCTGCGTTTCGCTATCCGCGAAGGTGGCCGTACGGTTGGTTCGGGCGTTGTTGCCAAGATCAAGGCCTAATCGGTCTGCTTCCTTAGGGAAGTAACTCAAAAATTCGGGGCCCGGTTCTCAGGAATGAGAGCTGGGCCCCAATTTATGTAAGCTCCATTTCTGGCCTGTTTGGGCAGGGGAGGGGGCTTTCAAGATTTGTGGCGGTTCGGTTACGGATTATGGGTTGCAAGAATCCTATCTCCTCCGTATACGCGCCCCCGAAGCAGCGGGATTCGTTCTCGCACACGCAATTTTGTAAGGCCGCCCGTTGATGGGAACTGATACGGGGCCGGCCTTTTGTTTTTGAGGATTGGCAACAGTCCTTTGGCTCTTTCGCATCGGTGTAGGTAATGGAAGCACAGAATATTCGTATTCGCCTTAAGGCGTTTGACCATCGCGTTCTCGACCAGGCAACTGGAGAAATCGCAGATACAGCCCGTCGCACGGGCGCTCTTATTCGTGGTCCCATTCCTCTCCCGGCGCGCATTGAGAAGTTCACCGTGAACCGCGGCCCTCACATCGACAAGAAGTCGCGTGAGCAGTTCGAAGTTCGCACTTACAAGCGTCTGCTCGACATCGTTCAGCCGAACGCCCAGACGGTGGATGCTCTAATGAAGCTTGACCTTGCGGCAGGCGTCAACGTCGAGATCAAGCTGGCCTAAGCCGCGGATCGCGACTGTCCCTCTGGCGGGACGTTAAACTGGTCAGAAAGTTTGGGGCTCCAATGGCCCCGTCGATCCGAAAGTCTACTGGACCGGTGATCGGCAAGACATCTGGATACCGCCGGTTTTTACGCCGGGCTGCGTCCTCCGTCTCGCCAAATCTCGCAATCGCGGGGAGTGGCATCAGCCCGGACGGGGTTGCAGCATAAAATTTGGGTTGGTTGGAGCGTGTAACAGCGTTCCGCACGCACCTCTGGGATGGTCCCTTGGGTGCCTCTGTAAGGAGTAAAGACGATGCGCACAGGCGTGATCGCAAAGAAGGTTGGGACGACCTGGCAATCTTCCAGAGCGAGAACAGTCACGGGCACGTGCCGTCCGTCCTCCTGGAAGAGGCGGGTCATCCCAAC
>JAXHVK010000194.1:0-3462 GCA_034211135.1 Pseudomonadota bacterium | reverse complement strand
CCTGCGGCCAGACGGGCTCGCAGGATTGGACACCGGTGGTGATCCTGTTCGTTACAAGCCAACTGATCGGGCAGGGACTGTTGGTTTATTCTCTTGGCCATTTCCCACCGCTGGTGATCGGGCTGGCACTGCTAACGCAACCGGCAATTGCGGCGATTATCGGGTGGAGCGTTTATGGCGAAGCATTAGGCGCGTTGGATGTGATCGGAATGGCATTATTGGGCAGCGCATTGGTCGTGGCGCGCGCTACAGCGGCCAGGCCCGAGGAACCAAAGGCGTAGAAACCGGCTTACCCCGAAGCACCATCGAAAGCCTCCTGAAACCGCCCGAAGCATTCCCTGACGCGTTCGAGGTCCGGCCCATCGAGGGCAAGCTCAACCTGCCGCATCAGCAATTCGCCCTGATGGCGGAGTGCTGCGCGTCTCTCATCGCCCTTCAGCGGCAGCGCTGCATTGGCGATAGTATCAAACATGACGACGGACGCGCTCGGGCTGCTTGAAACTGCGTTGCGGATCGAACCGAAGCTGCGATTAAGGTAATGCTCAAACGTATCAGGAAGCGGTATGACAGGGCAGTCATCGGCGTCGCCGTCGCAAATGTCCTTGCGAAGATCACGGCGACCCACCTCTGAGATACATGCGCCCAGCCAGTGGAGCACTGTGATAGCAGTGAAAGGATCATTGATGCCAGGTGAAAGCGCGCGCAGGCCGATTTCGACCAATTCGTCGATCAGGAATTGCGGGTCCTGTTCAGGCGTCCTGACCGGGCCGAGAGTGATGTTCTCTTTGATTGTGTCACACAGATCATCAGGGGCAGCGCCCTTTATGTCTGCCACGGGCAGACCGCGATGAACGAAATCGCCGGTCCGGACCCTCAATGAAATGACGCTTTCTGTTTCAGCCGCCACCTCCTGAAGACTGTCGAAAGAGATCATCTGCACATAGCCTGCGCCCCAGGCTTCCAGTGTCTCACCACCCTGACCTTCGCGGGCATCGTGTCGTTCGTCTTCAATCGGATAGGTCTTTTCAACCGCAGCCATCAGGCGTTTGCCGATCTGCTCCAACACCACGTTGATCCTGATGGAAGAGGGCACATGGTTGAGAAAAAAGACAAGCACCGCCACACAAAACGCCACCAGAACATAGGCAACGATCAGGGAAATCTGGGGAGCAAATCCGACAGGATCAGCAGCGCCGGCAGGCCCACCAACCCTGACGGCCCGCAAGACTATCAGAGCATAGACAAAGGTTCCGATAAACGCGGCCAGGCTGACCTGATTGCCTTTGTCTTCCAGAAAATTGGTGAGCAGCCGCGGGCCATATGTGCTGCTGGCATAGGTTACCGAAACCAGCGTGATCGAAAACACAGTCGCGGCAACCCCGATCATCGAACCGGCGATCACTGTCAGAATGTCAGTCGCGCCTTGAGGGGAAACGTCAACCAGCCAGCCGCCTTGCTCAACAAAGGAAGCATAGCCATTTCGGTCCAGCCACACAGTTACAAGAGCTAGTACAGCGCAGAACGCTGCAAAACCCGACGGGTAAAACCAGTAATTCGCGTTAAGGCGCGACCAGAAGAATTGAATCTCGGCTTTCATACCCCCTCAAACGCCTGAAAAGGCGAAAAGGGGGCGAAATCATCAATCTGCGCTGAAAGGCACCTTGCCAAGATCGCCCATGCCGACAGTGCCGCCAGCCATATCGAGCATTCGGTCGAGGCTTTTCTTGGCCTTGATCCGCAGGTCTTCCTCAATCTCGATCTTGGGCTCCAGATCGCGAAGGGCGATATACAGCTTTTCCATCGTGTTGAGGGCCATGTATGGGCAGATATTGCACGAACAATTCCCGTCAGCACCCGGCGCGCCGATGAATGTCTTGTTCGGCAGCGCCTTTTCCATCTGGTGCATGATGTGCGGCTCTGTCGCCACAATCAGTGTGTCGCCCTCAAATTCCTGAGCAAATTTCAGGATACCGCTTGTCGAACCGACATAATCGGCATGATCGACAATCGTCGGCGGGCATTCCGGATGGGCTGCGATGGGCGCATCGGGGTGCTGCTCTTTCAGTTTAAGCAGCTCGGTTTCGCTAAAGGCTTCGTGGACGATGCACACGCCCGGCCACAGTAGCATATCGCGATCAAACTTACGCGCCAGATAGCCACCCAGATGGCGGTCCGGGCCAAAGATGATCTTCTGATCTTTCGGGATCTGGGCAAGGATGGTTTCCGCGCTCGACGAAGTCACGATCACGTCCGAAAGCGCTTTCACTTCAGTCGAACAGTTGATGTATGTCAGCGCGATATGATCGGGGTGCGATTCGCGGAAAGCCTTGAACTTTTCCGGCGGACAGCTGTCTTCGAGGCTGCATCCCGCATCCATGTCAGGCAGGATGACAGTCTTGTCGGGTGAGAGGATCTTGGCTGTGTCTGCCATGAACTTAACACCGCAAAATGCGATAACATCCGCATCGGTATCCGCTGCCAGCTGCGACAGCTGGAGCGAGTCTCCGATAAAATCGGCGATGTCCTGAATATCGGGCGTCTGATAATAGTGAGCAAGGATAACCGCATTGCGCTCTTTGCGTAGCCGGTTGATTTCGGACAGCAAATCATCGCCGGTGGGCATTTTGGTTTCGATGCTCATGATAATATCCCCGCTAACTTTCTTGCGCCCGATATAGGGAATAATGCGCCGATTTCGAGCGATTTTCTTGGCGATTGTGTTAGCTTACCCTGTGAGGGGAGAGAGCTATGTACGAAGCCAACCTGACAGATGCGTATTGGGAGGCGCGTCGCGATACCGATTACGCTGAGCGCACTATTGAGGAAATGCTGCGTGAGCAGGCCTCTATCAGGCCCGACGCATTGGCTCTGCGCGAAGTTGTAGAAGACGGGACGATCGGCCGCGAATGGTCATTTGCGCAACTCTTGGCAGATGCGGAGCGTGCAGGGCGGGCGCTCGCTGCACGCCATCCGGCAGGCACGCGCATTGCCGTAATGGGCGGAAACTGCCCTGAATGGGTGTTGGTCCAACTCGGCGCAGCGATGGCGGGGTTGGTGGTGGTGACAGTCAATCCCAGCTTTCTAACTAGGGAAGTGCGCTATGTGCTTGAGCAATCAGGCGCAGGCGCGGTCTATTATCAGCCCCGCGTAAGAGGCAGTGCGCTGCGTCCCATAGTGGATGAAGCGGCGGCGGGGCTGCACGCCTCTGACTTCATCATCGACATGACAGATCATACAGAGCTGTTCGCAGGCGAAGGTGACGGAGAATTGCGTCCCACGAAACCGCATGATGTCGTCATGATCCAGTACACATCCGGCACGACGGGTTTTCCCAAGGGCGTGCTGCTGCATCAGCATGGCCTGCTTCAGAGCAATAAGGATGTGTTTGAACGCTGGGGCCTCCAGCCCGGCTATCAAGTGACGTGCCCGTTCCAGCTGTATGGAACAGCGGGAACGGGCACG
>JAXHVK010000193.1:0-3520 GCA_034211135.1 Pseudomonadota bacterium | reverse complement strand
ATCGGATGGTCACCGCCCGGCTTCCCGCTGAAAGGCGGCGCAATCGTTGCCAGAGGTGTTGCCGCAGGGCCGGAAGTCGCGCGCATCCTTCGCACCGTGGAGCGGCGCTGGGTTGAGGAGGGATTTCCCGATGCAGACCGGATCGACGCACTGCTGACCGAAGAACTCGGCAACGCTTAACCGCACCCTTTCCGTGTGAAGCATTCAGTTTCTCTTCACAGTTTACATTGTACGCAACCGACCATTGTGACGGACTTGTCATGCGAGGCACCTGACGTTTAGGGAACCTTGCGTGTGGTTCACACATTGATGCGATGCGCGCGCCCTTTCGATTTAGGTCTTTGCTGTTGGCTCAACCAATCGTTTGTCCGGCTGTCCGGACTGTGACGATGCCATTCACTTGCAAAGGAGCGTCATCCGCGCGCTGCGATTTTTCGGGCAGGTCCCCATGCGGCCAGTCTACCGGCCTCTCCCGGTTTTATCGAGAAATCCGCGGCGCATCTGAAGAGACTAAGAACGGAGTGACAATTCAATGAAGTTTGCAAAATTGGCCCTACTCGCGACAACGCTTGTCGCTGCTCCCTATGCAGCGTCGGCTCAGGACGCGGGCACGACCATTTTCAGCCAGGTTGACGGCACCGAAGTGGGCAATGTCGAAAGCAATGACGGCGCAACCGTCGTCGTCAACACCGGCACGCACAAGGCGCCGCTGCCCACCAGCTATTTCGCAGAGCGCGAAGGCCAGTGGACGATCAATGCAACCAAGGCCCAGATCGACAGCCTGATGGCCGCGCAAAAGGCCGAAGCCGACGCCAAGCTTGACGCAGCGCTGGTCGATGGTGCGGCTGTTGTATCTGCCGACAACATCGCGGCCGGCACCGTGCTGGCAATCGACACCGCTGCCGATCAGGTGATTGTCGAACGCGAAGGCGGCATTGTCAGCCTTAAGCGTGAACACTTCGCAGTGAACGCCGAAGGCAAGCTGACCGCGCTTTACACGCTGGAGCAGATCGGCACTTTCACCACCGAAGTTCCCGAAGGCGCGGAAATCCGCACGGCCAGCGGCACGCTGATCCGCAACGCCGATGGCAGCGAGCCGGCAGCAGAAGAAACCGCCAGCGCCTCTGCCGCAGGCACAGCATCCACGGGTGCAAGCGAGTAATTCGCACGACAGTGATACAAAAAGCCCCGCGGGTCATTTGCGATCCGCGGGGCTTTTTTGTTTGAGGGTGGTGGTTCTAATCGAACCGGTTGCTCTTCGGAAAACCTGTCGGCGGCATTCGTCCCGCCGCCCCGCGAGCGACCTTCCACATGCCGATTTCGGTTTCGGTCCGTGTGCGCTCTCCTGAACCGCCCATCGTCCAGCTCAGCCCGTCCCCCAGCACAAAAGTGCGCGCATCGGACAGGCCGCCATCGCGATAACGCTGCAACTGCACGCCCTGCCCGCGGGCCATCACCGGCATTTCTTCAAGGTTGAACACGATCAGCTTGCGGTTTTCACCCACCGCCGCGACGTGATCATCCTGCGCCCCGATTTCGTAGATCACGCGCAGGCTGGCTGTGCCCTTCAGGTTCACGACCTGCTTGCCCTTCTTCGTTTCGGCAAGCAGCTCCTTCGTTTCCGCGACGAAGCCCTTGCCAATGCTGGAGGCAAGCAGCAGCCTGCCGCCCTCCTTGTGCACCATCATCTTCACGACCGAGCTTTCCGCAGGCAGATCAATCATGGTGCGAACCGGATCGCCAAAGCCGCGCGCGCCGGGCAATTTGTCACAACCCAGCGTATAAAACCGCCCGTCCGATCCCGCGATCAACAGCTTGTCCGTCGTCTGGGCGTGAAGGATGAAGGCAAGCGCATCGCCTTCCTTATACTTGAATTCCTGATCCAGCGGCACATGCCCGCTTGCCGCCCTGATCCAGCCTTTTTGCGACAGGATCACTGTCACCGGAGCCTTTTCGATCATCGCATCCATGCTGAATTCCACCGCTGGCGCGGCTTCTTCGATACGGGTGCGACGCGCGCCGAGGGCGGTATCTTCGGCATAATCCTTGCGCAGGGTGCGCAGGTCTTTTTTCAACCGGGTGCGCTGGCGAGCCGGACTGTCGAGCAGTTTGCGCAGCTCGTCCTGTTCGGCAAGCAATTCATCCTTCTCATTGCGAAGCTGCATTTCCTCCAGCTTGCGCAGCGAACGCAGACGCATGTTGAGGATCGCTTCGGCCTGACGGTCGGTTAGCTTGAATTCCTCCATCATCACCGATTTGGGATCATCCTCGTACCGGATAATCTCGATCACGCGATCAAGGTTGAGGAAGGCGATGATATAGCCTTCGACCAGTTCAAGCCGTTTGGCGATCTGGTCCAGCCGGTGCTGCGTGCGGCGTTGCAGGATTTCGATCTGCGCCGCAGTCCAGTTCTGCAACAGCTCTTTCAGCCCCATCACCAGCGGCGTGCGGTTCGCATCCAGCACGTTCATGTTGAGGCCGAAACGCGTTTCCATGTCGGTCAGCTTGAAGATGCTTTCCTTTAGCAGCTCCGGATCGACATTGCGGGTTTTGGGTATCAGGACGATGCGGATGCTTTCATCCGATTCATCGCGCACATCTTCCAGAATGGGCAGCTTCTTGTCCGAAATTGCTTGCGCAATCTGTTCAATCAATTTGCCCTTTGGCACCTGATACGGGATTTCCGAGATGACGAGCTGCCACTGCCCGCCGCCCAGACGTTCAATGCCTGCCTGCTTGTCTTCTTCCTTTTCCGCCTCGGGCGCTTCGAAAACGCCGCGCAGACGGAAGCTGCCGCGTCCGGTTTCATAGGCTTTGCTGATGAGTTCGGCGCTGTCGATGACCTGACCGCCCGTGGCAAAGTCCGGCCCCTTCATCAGCTCCATCAGGCGCGCATGTTCGACATGCGGATTGTCGATCAGCTCCAGCGTCGCATCAATCACCTCCGCCACATTGTGCGAAGGGATATTGGTCGCCATGCCCACGGCAATCCCGCTTGCCCCGTTGGCCAGCAGGTTCGGGAACAGGCCGGGCATCAGTTCAGGCTCTATTTCCTCCCCATTATAGGTTGGGATGAAATCGACCGTACCCGCATCCAGCCCTTCCATCAGCTGGATCGCGGTCTTTGTCAGGCGCGCTTCGGTATATCGGTAGGCGGCGGCGTTATCGCCGTCGATATTCCCAAAGTTCCCCTGCCCTTCCACCAGCGGATAACGCAGCGCGAAATCCTGCGCGAGCCGGACCATCGCATCATAGGCCGCGGTATCGCCGTGAGGGTGATATTTGCCGATCACCTCACCCACGACGCGGGCCGATTTCTTGAATGTGCTGGAAGGGTCCAGCTTTAACTGGCGCATGGTCCACAACAGGCGGCGGTGAACCGGCTTCAATCCGTCACGCAGATCAGGCAGCGAACGCGCCGTGATCGTGGACAGCGCATAGACGAGATAGCGTTCCGACAGTGCCGCATCGAAAGGCGCATCGGTAATCAGGTCGAACGGATCGGAATCATCGGTTTGCG
>JAXHVK010000192.1:0-3543 GCA_034211135.1 Pseudomonadota bacterium | reverse complement strand
TCCTGAACTGGCGCAGCGTCGCGATGATATGCACGATCGTGTGCATTCTGGCGGCCCAGTTTTACATCCTTTCAAAAGGCATCGAACGCAAAGCGGTAATCTGGTTCAGCGCATTTGCCGCCTGTGTTGCGATTACCGCCATTCCGATGATTATCGGATTTGCCGGTGCCTATGACATCTGGCCGGGCCTCACATTCCTGCCCACCGATATGATCTTGTTCATCGGGCCGTTGCTGTTGCTGCATGCGCGCCAGTTGATGGACGGCGCGGTATCGCAGAGCCAATACGCGCTGCTGATACCCGGCATTGCGTATTGGGTGTATCAGGTCTGGGCGTTCACCACCCTTGGCGACTATCAGGCGAAATGGGCGTTCAACGATGCATTTCACGAACCCTTCATTGTTCCGCTGGTGAGCATTCTCGCCATTGGTCTTAGCCTGTGGTCCCTGTGGGACATCTGGCGCATGCGGCGGCGTTACAAGCAATGGCTGGATGCCAACCGTTCGGATGGCGACAATTTCGAGCCCGTCTGGCTCACGCACTTTCTGATCCTTGGCGTATTGGCTGCCTGCATCTGGATTGCAGAAACTGCGATCTACCTAACTATGGGCCTATCCTATTTCAGCGCGTTCTGGTGGGACATCGCTGTGCTGTTTGCGGTCATGCTGCTTTCGCTTGAAGCGCTGGCACAGCTGACACAGCCATATCCCAAGCTGCTTGCCGCCGATGCCGTTTCGATTGAACAGCTCATGGAAAGCGCAAATACCGAACGCGACTGGAGCGAAGAAGGTGAGCGTCTGCGGAAAGAGGTAATCAGCAATGGCTGGCACCTTGAATCCACGCTCTCGCTTCAAACACTGTCGCGACGTTTCGGAATGAATCAGGCCTATGTCTCGAAAGCGTTAAACCAGGGGCTGGAGATGAGCTTCAGCCATTTCATCAACGGCCTGAGGGTGGACCATGCGCGGGCGATGATCCTGAGAGAAGAGGTCAACCTGCTTGATGTCGGTCTGTCATCGGGCTTTGGCTCAAAGGCGAGCTTCAACCGCGCATTCAAGGCGCATGAAGGTGTCACCCCATCCCAGTACAGGCGTCTCAATTCGTAAATGAATGCGCCGATTGGCGAACTTGCAGCGCAACGCCGACGCCAGCGTCTAGACCCGATGGCGAAGGAGAAACCGAATGAAACCCCTCGCATTTCTGACTGCCGCCGCTGCCTACACCCTGACAATTGCAAGCCCTGCCTTTGCCGAGGACGATCCGGCGAAGGCGTGGCTTTCGCAAGAGCGCATTATCGCCGATATCGCGATTGCCGAAGACGCCTATAGCCGCGTGCATCCCGGCTACACCCGCTATGCCTCTGCCGAAGAAATGCGCGATGTCTGGCAAGGCATCCGTCAGCAGGCACAAGACGATGGCGGCATGACGGCAGGCGATTTCTACCTCGCGCTGAACCTCGCCCTCACGAACATCCGGTGTGACCATACAAAGGCTGAACTTCCCGCGGCAATGCGAAAGGCGCGCGCGGGAAAGCCGCTCTACCTGCCGTTTCGCTGGGAACTGATCGAAGGGCGCGGCCTGATTGATTTCGCCGTCGAAGGCAGCGATCTGTCACGCGGGGATGAGATACTGGCCATTGATGGCCGCCCGCTTTCCTCGATCGCCGAAACTGTTGGCCGCTACATTCCCGTTGATGGCTTCACCGAATGGTCGCGCGAAAGCGGCATCGCCTATGGTAACGAATTGATGGGCGGCGGAGTGGACCATTTTGGCGCCCTGCTTTGGGAAATCCCTGCAACAGCAACCCTGAAAATCCGCCGGACAAATGGCGTAAAGGAAACCGTCAAGCTGCCACGAATTGACTATGCGCAGTGGCTGAAACTCACACGGCAGGCTGGTCAGGTCAGCAATTTCAAAGACGCCGTCCGCTTCGAAAGGCTGGGCGAAAACAGCGCGATCCTGTCTGTTGATACATTCGTGAATTATCGGACGCCTGTCGATCCACAGGACCTCTATCGCCCTGTTTTCAAGGCCATGCGAGAGGAGGGTCGAAACACTCTGATACTCGATCTGCGCCGCAATGGGGGCGGATCAACCGATGCCTCGATGGGGCTGGTCGCCAACCTGGTGCCCGATGCACGCCCATTCATGCTGGAATTCAGGGCAGCCACGCTGGATCACACACCATGGGACGGCCTTATCGGGACATGGGACAAGACGGCGCTCAACCCTGATCCACGCGGCTTCATCGAAAATGCGGATGGCAGCTTCACCCTTCGCCCCGGCATCCTTGAAGACACACGCGCAGTCGAGCCGACCGAACTGGCATTCGATGGCAAGCTGATCATTCTGACAAGCTCCGGCAATTCGTCAGGCAGCACGAATATTCTGGCTCACCTCGCCAGCCGCCCTGACACCATTACCGTCGGAGAGAAAACCGGTGGCAGCGCCGAAGGGCCGACTGCGGGAGTGATCTTTTTCCTGACACTGCCCGAAAGCAAAGCGCGTCTGCGCATCCCGATGTTTCGCCAGTGGAACAATACGGAAAGTTTCGAGACTGGGATGGGCATAACCCCCGCAATCGAAGCCCCGATGACTGTGCGTGATTTCATCGCCAACAGGGACCCGGCATTGGAAAAGGCGAAAATGCTGGCGCGCGGCCTCGAATAATCGAGCAAAAGGGCGCGGGCCTGATGCCGGATCAGGCAAAAAGGCCCGCGATTGCCTTTGAAAGCGACAGGTCACTCACCGGCTTCGCCAAAATAGTAACTCCGGATAGTTCATGAGGTGTCTGGGCATCGGAGCCATAACCGCTCACGAAGATGAAAGGCGTGCCTTTGGCCTGAAGAGCCAGCGCGATATCAAACACCACTTCCCCGCGCAGGTTCATATCCAGAACGGCGAAATCAAAGTCGTTTTCTTCGACCAGTTTCGTCGCAGACTGAATAGAGCCCGCATTCTGGACAGAATTTGCGCCAAGCCGCTTAAGGCTCTCGATCATGTCCATCGAAAGGACCATGTTATCCTCGACAACCAAAGCATTCTTCGCGGTCGCGGACTGCACGGCCGCGCCTTCCCGGATCGCGGCCTTATGCTCGGTTTCCTCTTCGATCTTAACGAGGGTCACCGCCGGAATGCTGAAAGAAAAACGGACGCCAGCCGGATCATAGACAAGTTCACACTCGCCATCGAATTCATAGGGGATTGCATTCTCGATCAACGACCGGCCAAATCCATGACGCTCAGGCTCCTTGACGGGCGGCCCTCCCAATTCCCTCCATGAAAATTCGAGGCGCTTGTCCTCAATAAGCGACCACTGCGCCTTCACGATGCCTTCGTCGCTGCTCAAAGCGCCGTATTTGGCAGCGTTGCTGATCAATTCATGAAAAACGAGGGCAAGCATCGGGGCAACATCCGCACGCAGCCCCACAAGCGGCCCCGACAAGATCGCCTGCGACGTTTCTTCGGCCTGGTAGGGGCCAAGTTCGGTTTGAAGGATGCTGCGCAGCGAAACGCCTCGCATTGCATCTGTGACGGCAAGAT
>JAXHVK010000191.1:0-3589 GCA_034211135.1 Pseudomonadota bacterium | reverse complement strand
CGAAGAAAACCGCAAGGCCGAAGAAGAAGCTGAAAAGCGGGCCGCGGAAGAAGCCAAGGCTGCTGTCGAAGCGGAAAAAGCGGCGGAAGCTGCGCCTGCCGACGAAGCCAAAGCAGCCAAGGCCGAGGCACCCAAGACCAATGCCGCTCCGGCGGCACGCAAGTTCACGCCGGTTGCGCGGCCTGAGCCCAAGCGGCCCGAAAAGAAGAAGAAGGACGATAAGCGCGCCACAAAGGACACCGGCAATACCGGTGGTGGCAAGGACAAGCGTCGTTCTGGCAAGCTGACCGTTACCAAAGCTCTGAACGAGGACGAAGGCCGCCGCGCGCGCAGCCTCGCCGCGCTCAAGCGCGCGCGTGAGAAAGAGCGCCGCATGCAGGGTGGCGGCTCTTCCAAACCGCGTGAAAAGCAGGTTCGCGACGTTGTCGTGCCTGAAGCCATCACGGTTGGCGAACTGGCCAAGCGTATGGGCGAAAAAGGCGCTGATCTGGTGAAGGAGCTGTTCAACCTTGATATGATGGTGACGGTTAACCAGACCATCGATCAGGATACAGCGGAGCTGCTGGTCGAACAGTTCGGCCACAACATCACCAAGGTTTCCGAAGCCGACGTCGATATCCAGACTGAAGAGGATGTCGATCCGGAAGAAACCCTGCGTCCGCGTCCGCCGGTCGTTACGATCATGGGCCATGTCGATCACGGCAAGACTTCGCTGCTCGACGCGTTGCGCGGAACCGATGTCACCAAGGGCGAAGCTGGCGGGATCACCCAGCATATCGGCAGTTACCAGATCACGACGAAGGACAAGCAGAAGATCACCTTCCTCGATACGCCGGGCCACGCAGCCTTTACCGAAATGCGTGCGCGCGGTGCCAATGTGACCGATATCGTGGTGCTGGTTGTCGCGGCGGATGACGGCATCATGCCGCAGACAATTGAGGCGATTAACCACACCAAAGCGGCTGGCGTTCCGATGATCGTTGCGATTAACAAGATGGACAAGCCGGAAGCCGATCCGAACAATGTCCGCAGCCGTCTGCTGGAACATGAAGTGATCGTCGAGGCGATGTCGGGTGAAGTGCAGGATGTGGAAGTGTCCGCAACCAAGGGCACCGGCCTTGATGAACTGATCGAGAAGATCGCGCTTCAGGCCGAATTGCTTGAGCTTAAGGCGCGTCCGGATCGCGATGCGGAAGCAACCGTGATCGAAGCACAGCTCGACAAGGGCCGTGGTCCGGTGGCAACCGTGCTGATTACACGCGGCACGATGAAGCGCGGCGATACCTTCGTGGTCGGCACGCAGAGCGGCCGTGTCCGTGCAATCGTCAACGATCAGGGCAAGCAGATCAAGGAAGCTGGTCCGTCCATGCCGGTCGAGGTTCTCGGCCTTGGCGGGGTTCCGTCGGCTGGCGATCAGCTGACCGTGGTTGAGAACGAACAACGCGCTCGCGAAGTGGCTGAATACCGTCAGGAAAAGGCTACGGAAAAGCGCACGGCTCTGGCTCCCACCAGCTTCGATACGATGTTCAACAACCTCGCATCGAATGTGATCGAATGGCCTGTGCTTGTGAAAGCAGACGTGCAAGGGTCGGTCGAAGCGATTGTCAACGCGCTGCACAATATCTCGAATGATGAGATCAAGGTGCGCGTGCTGCATGCAGGTGTCGGTGCGATCACGGAAAGCGATGTTACGCTTGCCGCTGCATCCGAAGCGCCGATCATCGGCTTTGGCGTGCGTCCCAATGCGAAGGCCCGCGAATTGGTCAAACGCGATGGCGTGCGGATGATGTATTACGATGTGATCTATCACCTCACCGAAGAAGTCGCGAAGGAAATGGCCGGAGAGCTTGGTCCGGAGCGGATCGAGACTGTTGTTGGCCGTGCTCAGGTCAAACAGGTCTTCAAATCGGGCAAGAAGGACAAGGCAGCCGGTCTGCTCGTCGAAGAGGGCGTCATTCGCAAGGGGCTGTTTGCACGTCTCACCCGCGACGATGTTATCGTATCGGCGACCACGATCGCTTCGCTGCGGCGCTTCAAGGACGATGTGGACGAAGTCCGCGCTGGCCTCGAATGCGGTGTGGTTCTCGAAGACACGAACGACATTCAGCCGGGCGACCAGCTCGAAGTCTTCGAGGTCGAAGAGCGCGAACGGACGCTGGAGGTCGGGTGATGCAACCACTCATAGTCGTCGCGGGATTGGCACAGCTTGGCCTTATGGCTTTCGGTATTTGGGTCGGATTATCTCACATCAAGGAAATGCGACGTCAGAGCATGTTTCTCTCGAAGATTGCCGAACGATTGGAACAGTCTGAGGGCGAAGGCTAAGCTGCGTTGATGGACGACTGGCAATCACAAATCCAAGCGGGGGCTGAAGGTTCCCCGCATTCCAACTTGCTTGGCTCTAAATTCCTCGGCTTTGACGAGGAAACCGCCACGGCGACGATGGAATTCACGGTTGCCAAGGAAATGACGACCTGGCGCGGAGGCGTGCAGGGCGGACTGGTTGCGGGCTATCTCGATGATGTGATGGGTTATGCCTTCGTCGCCAGCACCAATGGCGAGATGGCGCCGCTTAACCTCGACATTCAGATGACGCTCATCCGCCTGATCCCCGAAGACGCGACGATCATCGGGAAGGGCCGCGTGGTGAAGGCAGGGCGGCGCGTGGTGTTCCTCGAAGGGGAATTGCTGGGTGAAGACGGCACAATATACGCCCGTTCCACTTCTACCGCGATCCCGACCCCGCGTCCTTCGCCAACCGAGACGGGAATGTCGCGTTGAGCATGCGGTATCTCGCTCTGCTTGGCAGCATCAATATCGGCGGTAACCGGGTCAAGATGGTCGATCTGAAGGCCGCCCTTTCCAAAGCGGGTTTCAACGATCTCCAGACTGTCGCGGCGAGCGGCAATGTCATATTCTGCGATGACCGCGCACCGGCGGAGCTGGAGGCCAAGCTGGAGCAGGTGATCGCCACGCAGTTCGGCTTTAAGTCATGCGCGATGGTTCGCACGATTGACGAAGTGCGCGCGGCTGTCGAACGCAATCCGTTCCACGGCACAGGGCCAGAGCATGGTTCTGACAAAATGGTCCATTCCATCTTTCTGAGCGACCAACCTGAACAAGCCGCTGTTGATGCACTGATCGACGAACACCGCGCAAAAGGTAGCGAACGGCTGGCATTGGGGGACCGTGTGCTGTTCCTAGACTACGTCCACGGTGTGGGTGTGTCGGATCTATCGAGCAAGTTTCTTGAGCGCCGGCTAAACTGCAAGGGCACGGCGCGCAACATGAACTCGCTCAAGAACATATTGTCGAAGATGGAGGGGTGAGGGCGAGCCTTTCGCCCAAAGAAAAAGCGGGCGATGGAATGCCACCGCCCGCCCAATGCAACGGATTAGGGAAGTTCCGTTATCGAATGAATTCAGCGGCCGTCATCGCTTTTCAGGGCTTTCGCCGTGTTCACCTTGCCCGCTTTCGCGGCGTTGACGTGGCTGTAACGGTCCGTCTTTTTATCGCTGCTCTCGGCCTTGGCGACGCGCTGTTCGTCTGCCTTTGCCAGATTGGCGGCATGACGATCGGCGGTGCCCGG
>JAXHVK010000190.1:0-3622 GCA_034211135.1 Pseudomonadota bacterium | reverse complement strand
CTCAAAGGGGCAATACATCATGAGAACGTATATTGGCGGGGCGTCTGTTGGCGCACTCGCAATTGCACTGGCGTCGCCTGCGGTCGCGCAGGATTCAGCTTCGGCTGCTGGCGAAGCTGCTGCAGAGCAACAGCGCGGCGGGGTTCCGACCATCGTCGTTACCGCGCAAAAGCGCTCTGAAGACCTGCAGGATGTGCCGGTTTCGGTTTCGGCCATCGGCGCCGAGCAGCTCGATCAGTTGAACATCGACACTTTCGAAGACTATCTCGATCAGCTTCCGACTGTGACCGCGGGTGGTAACGGCCCTGGTCAAAGCACGATCTATATTCGCGGTCTTGCTTCCACCACGCCGAACATCACCGTCGCCGGTGTTGCTGGCCTTGCGCCGAACGTGGCGCTGTATCTTAACGATCAGCCGCTCGCACAGCCGGGTCGTAACCTCGACGTTTACGCCGCTGACCTTGAACGTATCGAAGTTCTCTCAGGTCCGCAGGGCACGCTGTTCGGCGCAAGCTCGCAGGCGGGTGTTGTGCGTCTCATCACAAACAAGCCTGATCTTTCCGGCCTTGAAGCTTCGTTCTCCGGCGGTGTCAGCTTCACCAAGGGCGGCGAAAGCAGCTATCAGGGCGA
Source organism: Pseudomonadota bacterium (assembly GCA_034211135.1). Classification (GTDB taxonomy): domain Bacteria; phylum Pseudomonadota; class Alphaproteobacteria; order Sphingomonadales; family Sphingomonadaceae; genus Erythrobacter. Next base: position 2,992 of record JAXHVK010000190.1, on the reverse strand, counting down.
AGTCATGCTGAACGTGCCGGTAACGGACACGATTGCGCTTCGCGGTGTTGTCTATCTCGACGATCAGGGCGGCTTCATCGATAACGTGGCGGGCACGCGTGATCTTTCCGAAAGCGCGCGCTTCCGTCCCGAAGGCACTGTGCGCAGCAATGGCGTCCCCGTGAATGCCAACCGCGCCGGTTTCCAGTCGACCGCCGACCTGTCGAACGTGACATTCCTGCAGGCTGACAATGCCGGTCTGGCAGAAGAGAACTTCAACGATACGCAATACGCAGGTTTCCGCGTTTCAGGCCTTTGGGAAGTGACGCCGGACTGGACTGTCAGCGTCTCGCACCAGCGTCAGAGCCTTGAATCCGACGGTTCGTTCTTTGCCGATCCGGAACTGAACGGCTTGGACGATCTTCAGATCGAACGCTTCGAAGCAGACCGCCTGGAAGACGATTTCTCGAACACCAGCTGGACTGTCGAAGGCCGTATCGCGATGCTCGATGTGGTTTACACCGGCGCCTATACGGATCGTGAAAGCACCCAGCGTGCGGACTACACCGATTACCTGTTCGCTGGTCAGTACCTGCCGTATTATATCTGCGATGGCTCGGTATCTTATCCGGGCCAAGCCGATCCCAGCGGCACCTGTCAGGCTCCGAACCTGTACATCAATTCGTTCTCCAAGACCGAAGTGTTCACTCAGGAACTGCGTTTCAGCACGCCTGACGACTGGCGCGTGCGTTTTCAGGGCGGCGGTTTCTATTCCGACCTCAGCCTGGAAGAGCGTGTCGACTTTGCCTATCCGGGCAATGTGATTGCGCAGCCGTTTGGCCCGTTCCCGGCGAACTTCCCGCAGCCGACTGCGTTCTTCTCTGATCCGGGGCCTTTCCCGGCAGATACGATCTTCCGCAACGACATCCGCCGTACCGATGAACAATGGGGTATCTTCGGCGAAGTCAGCGTGGACATCGTTCCCGACCTTCTGACGGCGACTTTCGGCGCGCGTTATTACAACGTCGAAGTGGACTTTGAAGGTTCGGCCAACGGATCGTTCTGTAACTCTGGTGGTACCGACCAGAACGCGTTCGGGACGAATATCAGCGATCTGTATGATGGCGACGGCTCGTTCACCTTCATCGGTTCGTGCAACCCGGCACTGCGCCAGACCTTCGATCTGAATGACAGCGTGGCTGATATTCAGGCGGCGGGTCTTTCCGCATCGCAGGCTCAGCAGGTGTTCAACGCCGTGCGCGCGCCTGACACGGCAAAGGCAACCGGCACGATCTTCAAAGGCACAGTCACACTGACACCGACCGAAGATCTGCTGTTCTACCTGACCTATTCGGAAGGTTTCCGTCCTGGTCTGCTGAACCGTCCGGGCGGTGCGCTTGGCCCGAACGGCTTCACCGTGCCGTTCGAAGTCGATACCGATGAAGTGAAGAACTACGAATTCGGTTGGAAAACCGACCTGATTGACGGCCAGTTCCGCCTGAACGGTTCAGCATTCTTCGTCGACATCACCAATCTGCAAACGCAGATCTTCGACCCGTCGATCACCAACCTGTTCTTCTCGGCCAATGCCGCGAATGCAGAGATTTACGGTCTTGAAGCGGACTTCACCATCGCGCCTTACGCAACGCCGGGCTTCAGCCTGTCGGGTGCATTCTCTATCCTTGATACCGAGATCACCGACATTCTGATCCCGACCAATGATGTGGTCGCCGGATCGGAGCTTGCCTATGCTCCGCCGTTCCAGGGCAACATCCGCGCGCGGTACGAATGGGATCTCTCCGACACGCTGGAGGCATACATCCAGCCGCAGATGACCTATTCGGACAGCAAGTTCACCGATGTCGTCGAAATCAACAAGATCGAGCTCGACAGCTACACCACCTTTGACCTTTCTCTGGGTGTGAAGGCGGACCGCTGGAGCGTTGAACTGTTTGGTGAGAACCTGTCAGACGAACGCGCCCAGATTTCGGGCAATTTCGGCAATGACCGTCCGCGTATCGTCGTCAACCGTCCGCTGACCGTGGGTCTGCGCGTCGGCTTTGACTACTAAGCCGCGGCTGAATTGATCGCAAAAGCGGCGGGGAGGGCTTGGCTCTTCCCGCCGTTTTGCTGTTTGGGAACGGTCGTTTAAAGGGCGGGACATGACAACGCGTGAGGACAAACTGAAATCGGCACAGGCCGAATTGCAGGCAGGCCGGTTCGAAGCCGGTCTGGCGCTGGCCCGGCAGGTTCTGGAAACAGAGCCGAACGATGGAGAGGCGCATTACATGGCCGCCATCGCCAGCCGTTATCTCAAGCGTTTCGATGATGCGGCCCGTCACCTGTCCGCGCTGCATAGCGCGATGCCGGAATATGGGCGCGCGTGGCAGGAACAGGGGCATCTGGCGCTGGCGAACGGGGATACAGCCGGTGCATTGGCGGCCTTCGCGCGGGCAACGCGGTTCAATCCCGCACTTGAGGCAAGCTGGCGCGAACAGGCGCGCTTGCAGGCGCAGGCTGGGCGCGCTGGCGAAGCGCAGGCGGCGCGCGCTCAGCAGGAACGGCTAGCCGGGCTGCCGCGCGAACTGGTCGCGGTGCAGCATCATCTGGCAGAGGGGCGATTGCTGCGGGCAGAGGAAATCTGCCGCCATTTCCTGCGCCAGAACCCGCGCAATGTCGAAGGGATGCGGCTGCTCGCCAAGATCGGGATTGAATTCGGTGTGTTGGAGGAGGCGGAGTTCCTGCTGGAAAGCGCAGTCGTCTTCTCTCCCGATGATCTGCAATTGCGGCTTGATTACATTGACGCGCTGAGACGGCGGCAGAATTTTGCCAAAGCTTTGGAAGAGGCCGAGGCGCTGTATCAGCGCGATCCCGATAATCCGCTGTTCCAGTCGCGCCTTGCGATTAAACTTCGATGAAATTAAAACGAACTTCGCTAAAGACGGCAAAGTGAGAGTTAACAAAGTATTGGACTTCGAGTTTGCTGCACTTTCATTTCAAGCATTAAATGAGA
>JAXHVK010000189.1:0-3676 GCA_034211135.1 Pseudomonadota bacterium | reverse complement strand
GCCACCAAGCTGCCCCAGATCAAGCGGCACGACATCGAGCAAGGCCTGTCCACCGGCGAACGTTCCGCCGATCGCCTCGGCATCCAGCGCGCCCTCAAGCTCGGCTGCACTCAGATAGACAGAGCTGTCTTGCGGCCCGATCCTTGCTGCGAGGTCTGTTACGCCGAATCCGCCCGGATAGCTGAAACGGGCCGAGGACGCGGTAATCGTGGCATCGGTTTCAGCCAATTGGCCCGCCAATTCCACATCACGCGTCTGTGCCCCGAAAGAAACTCCATCGGCAATGCGTATAATCGGTCGTCCTTTAACCGGACAAAGACGCAAGGACCGCGCGTCCAGAGCAAGGTTGTAATAAGACAAGGCAGCAAAGCGGACGGTTTCGCAGCCAACGCCAAGCCGCGCCTCACCATCCATCGTGAAACTGCCGTTCAGCGGAAGGTCGAGCCCTCGAATGGATCCACCCGGAATGGCCCCGCTAGCGTTCAGCTTGCCTGCAAACTCAAAATCCCCGCTCTTCCGCTGACGCACGAGCAGAGAGGGAAGCGCAAGCCTGCTCTCTCCCGCGCTGTATTCCGCCATCGTCATTCTGAGCGCGAGGCCGCCCGCCCCCACCTGCTCCATCCGGCCATTAATGCGCGGCAGGCCCTCGCCGCCCGTCAACAAATTTCCGCTTAGCCGTGATGCGCCTTGCTGCCCTGCGCCATTGCTCCAGCTAAGTCGCGAGACGGCAAGCACAGTTTCTCCGCCCTTCCCGCGGAGACGGGCTTCGGGAACTACCAGCGTCTGAGCATCATTCGCCGTACGGAAAGCCAGCTCTGCCTGAACATTCCCCCCGCGCACGGCCCCCGAGAGATTGCGCTCAAGCTTGGCCAATAGCGGCTCGGCCAGAGTGCCTGCGCTTGCCTTGCGAGCATCAGTAAGCATGCCGCCCAGATCATCGGCAAGGTCTGCGCCCTCCCCGCTCAGATCAGAGGTCCAGTCCGTGCGCGAAAATCCGTCCCCGCTTCGGATGGCGCCATCGGCCCGCACACTCGCCACCCTGCCATAGGGTGTCGCCAGTCCCTGTGCGCGTATGTCGTGGTTGAGCGTAAGAGCTCCTTCTTTCAGGAAGAAATCTGCTTTACCCTCAATCGCGGCTATGGTGTTCTGGGCGACAGAGAACTGACCGCCATTCAGCGAAAAACTGCCTTCCAGCCCTGAAAACTCAGCATCAGCGTTTGCATCGACCGCAATATTCAGGTTGGCAAGAGACGCTCCGGAACACGAACCGCCTCGCATCCGCAACGGTCCTTGAAAACGCGGCGCGCCATTGTTGATCGACAATTCGCCATAGGCCGTCAGCCCTTCAGCCTTGCATCCCTCAACCGATATGCCCGGCGCGGTGAGTGCCAGTGTGGCAAGGAAGCCGTCATTCAGTTGCCCTTCCCCTTCGATCACGCCGCCGACATCTCCATATGGCGTCTCAATCAAGGCGCCCCCGTCACGGATCACAACGTCAATGGCTGGAAGACCGGCAGGTTCTTCGCTTTCGGAAAACAGCAAAGGATCAAGCGCGCCGAAAGACAGCGCGGTCCCGTCATAGCGGCCATAAAGGCGCGGCGTTTCCAGTCGGACCAATCCGATCTGCGGACTGCCGAAACCATAGGCGACTTCAACTATGATCCGATCGACGGTCAGATCAGGCGAAGCGGAATCTCCGATGACGAGGTTCTCGATTATCTGACGCTGCGTGCCGATTGAGGCGATTTCGTAGGTCGCCTCCAAGCCGTTTTGCGTCAGAGCATCGTCAATCAGATTGCCGGCAATCCTCTCCCGCGAGAGCCACAGGGCGGTGATCGAAAGAGCGGCCAATAACGCAACCACAAAAGCAGCACGGCGCAGCCACTGGCGGCCACGGCCCTGTTCGTTCGGTTGGTCTGGCTGCTCCACACTCGTCATCCCGTCGATGACCCTTGCGCGTATCCTTTGCCAAAGGCAATGAAGCACAAGGACAAAATCGGATTGTCCGCACACCTTCGGAGGCCGCACGGTGCAAAGCGATGACAGTTTCGACTTTGGCGAAATGCCCGCTGCGCCTGCTCCGCATAAATCGGATGCCGGCAAGATTGCAGGCAAAGGCCATCGCGAAAGACTGCGCCAGCGTCTTCTGAAAGGCGGGGCCGAAGCGCTGGCGGATTACGAGGTTCTGGAATACCTCTTGTTTGCAGGCAATCCGCGCGGCGATACCAAGCCTTTGGCCAAAGACCTGCTTGCCCGCTTTGGTTCGCTATCCGGCGTTTTGAACGCTGATCCTGCGGCACTGCGCCAGATAAAGGGCATGGGAGACACCAGTGCAGCGGCGCTAAAAAGCGTGGCCATCGCAGCGCGCCGGATGGCCCGCAGCGAAGTGATCCAGAAACCCGTTCTGTCAAGCTGGCAGGCGCTGCTGGATTATCTGGCCGTCGACATGGCGCATCTCACGAACGAGCGCGTGCGGGTGCTGTATCTCGATTCGAAGAACCGGCTGATCGACGATCATCACGCAGCCGAAGGAACGATTGACGAGGCCGCAATCCATCCCCGCGAGGTAATCCGCCGTGCGCTTGACCTTGGGGCAAGCGCGCTGATCCTTGTGCACAACCATCCAAGCGGCAGCCCTGAACCCAGCCACGCCGATATCCAGATCACGCGCACCATTGCCGAAGCGGGCCGACATATGGGCGTCCACGTGCACGACCATGTGATTATCGGCAAGGAAGGCCATGTCAGCCTGCGCTCCAAAAGACTGATCTAACCGACGGCCACTTTATCATCGGCGGATTGCAAACCGGCACTTTGGTGTGGCTGATCGCTCAGCCCCCCTTGCAATGCGCCGCCGCCGCGCATAGCCGCGCGGCTGAACGCACTTAGTCACGAGGATTCTCCACTATGGTCCCCCGTTATGCCCGCCCAGCGATGACAGCGATCTGGGAGCCGGAAACAAAATACGAAATCTGGTTCCTGATCGAAGCGCACGCCACACAGAAGCTTGCCGAGCTGGGGGTCGTGCCGGAAAGCGGCGCAAAGGCGCTATGGGACTGGTGGAAAACGGAACCCGGCATCGACGTTGCAGCCATCGACGCGAAAGAGGCTGTGCTCAAACACGACGTGATTGCCTTCCTCGACTGGGTCGCAGAGCAAGTCGGCCCCGAAGCGCGTTTCATGCATCAGGGCATGACCAGTTCGGACGTGCTCGACACGACGCTGGCTGTGCAGCTTGACCGCGCATCGGCGATCCTGATCGAAGATATGGAAGCCCTCCTCGCCGCGATTGAGCGTCGTGCAAAAGAGCATAAATACACGCCCAATATCGGACGCAGCCACGGCATCCATGCGGAGCCGACCACATTCGGCCTCAAACTCGCGCAGGCCTATGTCGAATTCGAACGCAATCTTGAGCGGCTGAAAACCGCGCGCAAGGAAATCGCCACATGCGCGATTTCCGGCGCGGTGGGCACTTTCGCGAATATCGACCCTTCGGTTGAAGCCTATGTTGCAGATCAGCTTGGTCTGGAAGTCGAGCCGGTTTCAACTCAGGTGATCCCGCGTGATCGTCATGCGATGTTCTTTTCCACTCTTGCCGTGATCGCCTCTTCGATTGAGCGGCTTGCCGTCGAAGTGCGCCACCTGCAGCGCACCGAAGTCCTTGAGGCGGAGG
>JAXHVK010000188.1:0-3721 GCA_034211135.1 Pseudomonadota bacterium | reverse complement strand
GGCCATTTCAGCCTGCGCGGGAGCGGCGGCGATAAAACCGGTTGCAAGAACACTGCTTGCAAGAGCGAATGCATATTTATTCATGGGATACGATCCTAGTTTTTGGAACCGCCCGCCCCTTCTTGAGTCGTTTGACCGGGGACGGTTCGGTTGTTGTGCGATGCCGCAGCTTCTAGGAATCGCGCCTGACAAGCTGAATATCCCAAATGGGATAAATGCCTCCGCGCCTGATTATTTTCTTTTTAATCCAATTATTTGAACCACGTTCAGCTACTACGAAATCACTCCAGCCTGCGCCTTCCGGCCAAATTGAAAGACTATCGCGATCACATGACAATTACCCTGAGCGCGCGTTTCGGATTTGAGCTGGATTCGCCGACCAGCATGCTGCTTCAATTCGAAGCGGCTGCCTTGCCGGATCAGACAATCATTGAGGCGACCACTCGTATCACGCCAGCACAAGACAGTAACAGGGTGCAGGCTCAGGACGGAATCGGCGAACGCGTGTGGCTACACAGCACCGGCAAGACTGAAGTCGAATACAATGCGCGACTGGATATTGAGCGGCGCGTATCCGACCTGCACCGGCTCTCCTCTGTTCCGGTGCACGCCCTGCCCGGCGAAGCCGTTCAATATCTGCTTGATTCGCGATATTGCCGTGCAGACAAGTATCAGGCTCTCACCGCCAACGAATTTGCAGGCACCACAGGTGGCGCGCGGATCGCCGCCATACGCGACTGGATCGGCGAGCATTTCACTTATGCGCCGGGCACAAGCGATGTGAACACCGATGCGACAGACACATTTATAGCCCGTGCCGGGATTTGCAGGGATTTCGCGCACGTGCTTGTGACGCTGGCGCGCGCATCGGCTATTCCCGCAAGATATGTCGCCTGTTTCGCGCCGGGCGTTACACCACAGGACTTTCACGCCGTGGCACAGGTTTTTCTGGCAGATCCCGAAGCGCCCTCGCAAGGGAAATGGCATCTGGTTGACGCGACCGGCATGGCCGACCTTTCAAAAGCGGCGATAATCGGCGTGGGAAGAGATGCAGCTGATGTAAGCTTCATCACGAGCTTTGGCCCGATGCGCTTTCTATACAGCTCGGTTGATGTTTCGCGAAGCGGATAGAGGCCGGTTCAAGCTCCTCCTGCATTGATGAAACAAAAGATTGGCATAGGGCAAAAATGCCTGATTGCCGCAGCGGCAAGCTGCGACTAGAGAACGCGCGGAAGGGATCATTAATGACCGAATTTACCGCTGATCGTTTACTTTTGTTTGGCGCAACGGGGGATCTCGCGCGCAGAATGTTGCTTCCCTCTTTGTGCGCGCTTGATGCTGATGGCCTGCTGCCGGAAAACTTGCGCATAATCGGCACAGCCCGCAGCGAGATGAGCGACAGTGAATTCCGCAATATGGCGCGCGAGGCGTTGGAAACCTTCCTTGCTCCGGAAAGGCGCGGCGGGATGGCAGACTTCCTCAATCGCCTGACTTATCAGGATCTGGATGCAACCACACTGGAAGGCTTCGATGTATTGGCCGAGAAAGTCGGACCGATCACGGATGACGGCGGACTCTCCATCTTTCTGTCGACCGCGCCCAGCCTTTTTGGCCCCACAATCGCGGGCCTGAAACATGCTGGCCTGACAGGCGAACGGGTACGTATCGGCCTTGAAAAACCGCTCGGCACGGACCTTGAAAGCAGCTGCACTATCAACGATGCCGTTGCGGATGCGTTCGATGAAGACCGGATTTACCGGATAGATCACTACCTCGGTAAAGAGACGGTGCAGAACCTGCTGGCCCTGCGGTTTGCCAATGTGCTGTTCGAACCGATCTGGAATTCCAATTACATTGACCACGTCCAGATCACGGTTGCCGAAACAGTCGGTCTGGAATCGCGCGTGGCGTATTACGACGACAGCGGCGCTTTACGCGATATGGTGCAGAACCACATGCTCCAGCTGCTCAGCCTCGTTGCGATGGAGCCGCCGACCAGCTTCGATGCAACAGCCGTGCGCGACGAAAAGGTGAAAGTGCTGCGCGCCCTTCGTCAGGTGGATGCAGGCGACACAGTGACCGGACAATATCGCAAGGGCGCCATTAACGGCGAAGCGGTGCCTGGCTATGATGATGAGCTGGGTAAGGATTCAAACACCGAAACCTTCGTCGCGATCAAGGCGCATGTCGATAACTGGCGCTGGAAAGGCGTGCCATTCTATCTGCGTACGGGGAAACGTCTGCCCGAACGTGTGACAGAAATTGCCGTGAAGTTTCGCAGCGTTCCGCATTCGATCTTTGAAGGCGTTGGCTCCACCATGCAGCCCAATCAGCTTTTGATCGGTATCCAGCCGGAAGAGAACATCACCCTGACGCTCATGGCGAAAGTTCCCGGCCTTGGAGGAGATGGCGTACGCCTGCGCGAAGTGCCGCTTGAAATTACGATGCCGGATGCCTTCGTAGGCCAGCATCGGCGCATCGCGTATGAACGGCTGCTGCTTGATCTGATCAAAGGCGACCAGACGCTGTTCGTCCGCCGTGATGAAGTTGAGGCCCAGTGGCAGTGGGTCGATGCGATCCGCGCCTCTTGGGAAAACGCGGGGACAACGCCCAAAACCTATACCTCGGGCACTTGGGGGCCGAGCGCCTCCATCGCCCTGACCGAACGCGACGGAGTGAGTTGGCATGAGTAAGCTCGACAACACCCTGCACACAGTCACGCAGCGCATTATTGAGCGGTCTCGCCCAAGCCGCAGCGTCTATCTGGAATTGATGCGGCGCGAAGCCGATCGTCAGCCGGAACGCGAACAGGTTTCCTGCTCCGTTCTCGCCCATGCTTTTGCCGGGGCGCTGGAAGATCAGGAAGCCATGAAAGAGGGGCGCGGCCCCAATATCGGCGTCGTCACCGCCTATAATGATATGCTCAGCGCGCATCAGCCATACGGCCGTTACCCTGATCGCATGAAGATCTATGCCCGCGAAGTAGGCGCCACATCGCAAGTGGCTGGCGGCACGCCAGCGATGTGCGATGGCGTGACGCAGGGCGAAGACGGGATGGAGCTTTCGCTTTTCAGCCGTGATGTGATTGCCATGTCGACGGGCGTTGCACTCAGCCACCAGATGTATGACGCGGTCGCATGCCTCGGGATTTGCGACAAGATCGTGCCCGGCTTGTTGATGGGTGCGCTGCGCTTTGGCCATCTGCCTGCGATCTTTGTGCCGTCCGGTCCGATGCCAAGCGGTATTTCCAACAAGCAGAAACAGGAAACCCGCCAGAAATATGCGGCGGGCGAAGTGGGACGCGATGTTCTGCTGGAAAGTGAGCTCGGTTCTTATCATTCACCGGGCACCTGCACTTTTTATGGTACTGCAAACTCCAATCAGATGATGATGGAGATGATGGGCCTGCACGTACCGGGCAGCGCATTTGTTCAGCCGGGTACGAAGCTGCGGCAAGCACTTGACCGGGCTGCCGTGCACCGCCTCGCGCAGCTTTCCGGGACGACCGAGCGCACGCTGGCGCAGGTTGTTGATGAAAAGGCGATTGTGAACGCGATGGTCGGCCTGCTCGCAACGGGCGGCTCAACCAATCATGCGATCCACATTCCGGCCATGGCCCGCGCTGCTGGCATTATTGTTGACTGGACGGACCTGTCAGAGCTTTCTGCCGCCGTGCCGCTGCTCGCACGTGTCTATCCGAATGGATCGGGCGATGTGAACC
>JAXHVK010000187.1:0-3853 GCA_034211135.1 Pseudomonadota bacterium | reverse complement strand
ATGGAGTTGTTCACGATGCCTGATCTTAACCGCCGAACCCTTCTGGCTGGTGCAGCCGCCACAACCGCCCTCGCCGCGTCTGCCGCAATCGCGCTTGACGATACGGTAAAGGCAAAGCCGGATATGAAGGGCAAAAGCATTCTGATCACGGGCTGCTCGACAGGCTTCGGGCGCCTCGCAGCCGAAAGCTACGCGCGGGCCGGTGCCAAGGTTTTCGCCACCATGCGCAATCTGCCACGGCCCGAAGCGGCCGAGCTTGAAAAACTCGCCAAGGACGAAAACCTTGATCTGCAAGTGATCGAGATCGACGTGACTGACGACGATCAGGTCGCAAATGGCGTTGCCAAAGCGGAAATGGCAGCGGGCGGAGCGCTGGATGTGCTGATCAACAATGCAGGCATTTCCTATGGCGGCCCGATTGAAATTCAGGACATGGAAGCGACCCAGCACATCTTCGACACCAATGTCTTTGGCCCGCACCGCATGGCGCGCGCCGCCCTTCCCGCCATGCGCGCGGCGAAAAGCGGGCTTATCATCAATGTCTCATCCCAACTTGGCCGTGTGATCGTGCCTGCATACGGTCATTACTCCCCGACCAAGTTTGCCTTGGAAGCAATGAGCGAAAGCCTCGCTTACGAGCTTGTTCCCCACGGCATTGATGTGACCATTATCGAGCCGGGCGGCTATCCGACAATGATCTGGAAGAACTCGAACGAAAACGCTCTCGCCCTGCTGGGCCGTGCGCAGGAAAAGCACACTAACGGCTATGCTGCGCTGATAGAGCGGCTTGGCAATCGCACCGGCGGCGGCACTACCGATCCGATGGATGTGCCCAATGCCATGGCGGAAGTTATTGGAACGCCGCCGGGCACTCGCCCGCTCCGCCGCGCCGTGCATCCCGGGGCAAAGCCGCAGCTCCCGATCAACGATCTGACGGCCAAGGTGCAGGTCGGCTGGCTGGGCGAATCCGGCTATGGCCCTTGGATCAAGGCTGTTCATAACGTCTGAACCGACCCGCCACTTGAAATCGAAGCGCTCGCCCTGATCTTGTCGGGCGGGCGCTTTGCTTTATAGGGCGCGGCTCAGCATATATGACGCACAGCCAGATGGTCTGGGCGAATTGAATTTCAGGCGAGACAAATAATGGGTTTCAAATGCGGGATCGTGGGCCTGCCGAATGTTGGCAAGTCTACCCTCTTCAACGCTCTTACCGAAACGCAGGCCGCGCAGGCTGCGAACTATCCTTTCTGCACGATCGAACCGAATGTCGGTCAGGTTGCTGTGCCGGATGAGCGTCTGGACAAGATCGCCGCTATCGCCAGCAGTGCAAAGGTCATCGCGACCCAGTTGAGCTTTGTCGACATCGCCGGCCTTGTGAAAGGGGCAAGCGCGGGTGAAGGTCTGGGCAACCAGTTCCTCGGCAATATCCGAGAAGTTGACGCGATTGTGCATGTTCTGCGCTGCTTCGAGGATGACGATATCCAGCACGTCTCCAACAAGGTTGATCCGATTGCGGATGCCGAAGTGGTCGAGACAGAGCTGATGCTTGCCGATCTTGAAAGCCTCGAAAAGCGTGTCCCCAACGCGGCCAAGCGCGCAACGGGCGGCGACAAGGAAGCCAAGGCGCTGGCGAGCGTTCTGGGGCAGGCTCTAGAATTGCTGAAAGACGGAAAGCCAGCTCGACTGACCGAACCCAAAGACGATGAAGAGGCCCGCCTGTTCGAACAAGCCCAGCTGCTGACAGCGAAGCCCGTCCTTTATGTCTGCAATGTCGCCGAGGATGAAGCCGCCAGCGGCAATGCACTGTCCGAACAGGTTTTCGCCAAGGCAGAAAGCGAAGGCGCGCAGGCAGTCGTCGTATCCGCTGCCATCGAAGCGGAATTGATTGGAATGCCGGTGGAAGACCGCTCCGAATATCTTGAAGAACTGGGCCTGTCGGAAAGCGGCCTCGCCCGCGTGATCCGTGCCGGTTACAAGCTTCTTGGCCTGCAAACCTTCTTCACCGCCGGCCCGAAAGAGGCGCGTGCATGGACATTCCCCGAAGGCGCGAAAGCTCCGCAGGCGGCGGGCGAAATTCACACCGATTTTGAAAAGGGCTTCATCCGCGCTGAAACGATTGCGTATGAAGATTACATCGCTTTGAACGGCGAAGCAGGCGCGAAAGAAGCTGGCAAGATGCGTCAGGAGGGCAAGGAATACCTTGTCCAGGATGGCGACATCATGCTGTTCAAATTCAACGTCTGACCCGCTTTACACGATCTTAATGGCGCCACGGTTAACAGGCCCGCAAGCATAACTCTCAAACGGAGCATGGTTGTGGGCCAGAATTTCAAACCGGACATGGCGAACGTCACGCCGATATCACAAGATCCTTTCGCCTATTTCGCGCCGATGCTGACGATCGGCCATCTGGTTGTTCCGATCGGCGTCGATCTTGACAACGCCGAGATTACCCGCGCTGTTGTTGCCAAGGAAAATGACCGGCGTTGTGAGGATATCGGCGATACAAAGTCCGAAGATTCGCTGCTGCCCTATGATCATCCGGAAGTCGCGAAACTGCTTTCGCGAATTGACGGATTTGTCCGCACCCTCAACCCGCATTTCGAAAAATTCGAAGATGCTGAAAGCTGGGGACACATCCTGAATCCGGGACAGAATACAGATTACCACACGCATATCCGTCACGAATGGCCCGATGGCCTTTCCTGGGTCTATTATTCAAATTATCCCGACAACAGCGGCTCGCTGGTTTTTGCCATGGATGCCGTTGCTCGCCGGAACATGCATGAGATCGACCCGGCTGTCGGTAATCTTGTCATCTTCCCGTCCTACGCTCCGCATTTCACAAAGCGTAACATGAGCTCGGAAAAGCGCGTTTCCATCAGCGGAAATTACTTTCCCGATCCTGATGCAGCGGAGGCTTTCGACACATTCGCTTCCACGCAACCCACGCCATACGCACATATTGTGGGCATTTGGCAGGGGTAAGCCACGACAGCGCCTTTGCTGTCGGATTTCTTGACATGGCGCATTCGTTAATGCGGTGCGTTAACCATTGGGGTTGTCGGATTTCCTTGAAATTTCATTGGTTGGCACAGCATTTGCTTGTCACCCGTTAAGAGCTTTTTGATACGAAAACCAAATGGGGAAGCGGTTACAATGCAGTACATGAAACTTACCAAGGCTGCGATGATCGGGGCAACGGCTGCGGTCACCGCAACGGCAGCAACGGCACCTTCGGAAGCGAATGCATTCTTCTTCAGCAAGTCGAGCAAAAGCTGCTTCATCTTCTGCAAGACGAGCAAGAGCGGAACCTTTACGAAGACGACAAAATCGACAAAGTCGACAAAGTCGACAAAGTCGAGCAGCTCGACTTCGACTTCGTCGGGCGGCACCACCTCAACCACTTCGGGCGGTACCACGTCGACGGGCGGTTCAAGCACCACGACCACAACGACTTCGGGCGGCACGACCTCGGGCGGTACGACTTCGGGCGGCACCACCTCTGGTATCTCATCTTCGGGCAACACCAGCACTTCGACCTCGGGTGGCAGCACGTCGGGCGGCAGCTCTGGCGGTACGCCGGTTCCCGCTCCGGGCGGTATCCTGCTCTTCGGCGCTGGCGCAGCGGCTGTCCTTGGCGGTCGCAAGCTAGCCAAGAAAAAGAAAGACGCGGCAAAGAGCTAATAGCTTTTTCGGCTAGGCTGCACCTTGCAGTCAATCGCATAATCAAAAGCCGCGCTTCGACCAGAAGCGCGGCTTTGTTGCGTTTGGTGGTTAGCGGGTGTTTTACATTTTGTGGCTAGGCAAACCGCCATGAAGATCAAATCACGTCCCCTCCTTTTCACCCTTG
>JAXHVK010000186.1:0-3865 GCA_034211135.1 Pseudomonadota bacterium | reverse complement strand
AACGGAAAGCGCGGAAACTTCACCGGACAATTGCGCGCGCTCGGATAAGTCAGCGACAAAACAAAACGCCCGCACCGTTTCCGGCGCGGGCGCTTTTGCTCGTGTTTGAGAGGAGGCTTAGACGACGCCGAATGCCAGCATCGCGTCAGCCACCTTTTTGAAGCCCGCGATATTTGCACCCTTCACATAGTCGACATAGCCATCGCCCTGATCGCCATATTCGGTGCATTTTTCGTGGATGCCTTCCATCAGATCGGTCAGCATGTCGCCAAGCCGTTCCTGATTCCAGCTGATGCGCTCCGAGTTCTGGCTCATTTCCAGACCTGAAACGGCAACGCCGCCAGCATTGGCCGCCTTGCCCGGGCCGTACATGATCTTCGCATCGTGGAAGACTTTCACACCTTCCAGCGTGGTTGGCATGTTCGCGCCTTCGGATACGGCTTTACAGCCATTTTCGACCAGTGCCTTGGCTTCGTCCTCGTTCAGCTCGTTCTGCGTTGCGCAGGGCAGAGCGAGGTCGCATTCGACACCCCATGGCCGCTCACCTTCGTGATAGGTCGCGCCCTTGAATTCGTCGACATATTCGCTGATCCGGCCGCGCTTCACTGTTTTGAGGTGTTTGACCCAGTCAATCTTGTCCTGATCGATGCCGTCTGGATCGTGGATGAAGCCACCCGAATCCGACAGAGTCAGAACCTTGCCGCCCAGCTGCGTGATCTTCTCCGCCGCATGGGTCGCAACATTGCCCGAACCCGAAATCACGGCCGAGTGCCCTTCGACATCCATGCCCTGATGTTTCAACATGTTGCGCAGGAAATAGACCGCGCCATAGCCGGTCGCCTCAGGCCGCATTTGAGAGCCGCCATATTCCTGACCCTTGCCCGTAAGAACACCTTCCCAGCGGTTGGTGATGCGTTTGTACTGACCGAACATGTAGCCGATCTCCCGACCGCCGACGCCGATATCGCCTGCGGGGACATCCGTATCGGGGCCGATATGGCGATACAGTTCCGTCATGAAGCTTTGGCAAAAGCGCATGACTTCCGCATCGGATTTGCCGCGCGGGTTGAAGTTGGCCCCGCCTTTGCCGCCGCCCATCGGCAGGCCGGTAAGCGAGTTTTTGAAGGTCTGTTCGAAAGCGAGGAACTTCAGAACGCTCTCCGTCACGCTCGGGTGGAAGCGGATACCGCCCTTATAGGGACCGATGGCATTGTTGTTCTGGACACGCCAGCCGCGCTGGACTCGGATGTTGTGATTGTCATCTTCCCAGCAGACGCGGAAAGATACAATCCGGTCAGGCTCTGCAATGCGGCGCAGGATCTGCGCTTCGTGATACTCTTCCTTGTCTTCGATGAAATCGAAAATGTCCTGAGCCACTTCGTGAACGGCCTGGACAAATTCGGGCTGGCCCGGATTGCGTTTTTTCACGCCTTCCATGAATGTTGCCAGATCTACGTGATCGGATACCGCCATCTTGAAACTCCCCCCAATGGAAACTCATGCGACCGACGTCTTATGCGCTGTGACGCCGGACTATTCCCCGCAAAGCGCACCTCAGGCAAGGGCCGCATGATCTGCCGGTTAGAAGGTCTGCGGCCTTGCATTAGTGGCTCAGTCCCTTACCAACAGGTCATCTGGTCGCGCTTCAACGGTCGATGTCGCTCGGTATGCAGCGACCGGCAGGCGAGACATTGTAAGTAATGGCCAAAAATCCGCGTGCTGCTGATGTTTTTGCAGATACGCATTTGCCGCTTTAGCGGGGATTGATGGCCGGGCAGGAATTAAATGGCTACCTCCAGCGACGCCGAAGCGCCGCAGACCGACTACCCGATTGATCCGCCGCTGGTGGATCTTCCCATCGACACGCATGACAGCGGATTTTACGACGGATTCAGTCGCGAAGTCACCATTCCGGCCAAGGTCATTGTCTCGTTCATCATCTTGTGGGCGATCTTTTTCCCTGTGTCGGCGCAGGCGACCTTAAGTGCAGCGAACAATTCGATCATCGCGATGTTCGCAGGCTGGTACGTTTATCTGGTCGCGGCACTGGTGGTGGTGTGTGTCATACTCGCGATACTGCCGCAGTCGGGCCGCCTGACTATGGGGGCGCCGGGAGAGAAGCCCGAATTCTCACGCTTTTCATGGTTTGCGATGCTGTTCGGTGCCGGGATCGGGATCGGCATGCTGACATTTTCCACCGGAGAGCCGCTGGCGCATTTTACAAACAATCCTGACATTATTCGCGGGGTTGTGGATTCGCGCACGCCAGAGGCTGTCCGTTCAGCCTATCAGTACACCTTCCTGCACTGGGGCTTTGGCGCGTGGTGTACCTATGCGCTGGTGGGACTTGGCATCGGCTATGTCGCGCACCGGCGCGGCCTGCCTCTGACGATCAGGTCCAGCCTGGCGCCATTGTTCGGAGAGCGGCTGTCGGGCCTTCCGGGGCATATCATTGATGTCGTGGCAGTTGTCGCGACCATTCTGGGCGTATCCTACACATTGGGCTTTGGCGTCGAACAGTTTGTTGCGGGGCTTTACCGCATCGGGTTTGGTGACTGGCTGATGGTCCCCAACGCTGATGGCAGCGGGCTGACTTCTTCCTCCGCCGCTATCGTTGTTGCCCTGCTGGTGCTGGTGGGAGCATCCACGGTTAGCGCGCTTTCAGGCGTGGGGCGGGGGATCAAGTGGCTTTCCAACCTCAATATGGGGCTGTCCTTTGCATTGCTGGCGCTGTTCGTCGTTGTTGGTTCGGGCATGTATGGGCTGAAACTGCTCGGCATCGGTATCTGGGACTACTTCGTTACTCTGCCGCAGCAGACATTGTCCTTGTTCGGTGATGACGGGACGGAGACCGGGCAGGCGCTGGTGGAATGGCAGTTGGGCTGGTCGGTCATGTACTGGGCTTGGTGGATCGCCTTTGCGCCCTTTGTCGGCATGTTCATTGCGCGGATATCCCGCGGGCGAACATTGCGCGAATATGTGCTTGGTGTCGCCTTGGTGCCTTCGCTCATGTGTTTCATCTGGATGGCGCTGGTTGGCGGTACGGCGATCGATCTTGAGCTTAATGGAGCGGCTGGCGGCACTATTGTGGATGCGCCGATGGCGGACCAGTTGTTTGCGACGATTGCCATTCTTCTGGATCCGGCGGTTGCATCGTTTGTGTCCGGCCTCGTTGTGATCCTGTTGATGACTTACCTCATCACCAGTGCCGACAGTGCGATCCTGATCGTGAACACGATCAACGGTGCAGGTGATGACGAGGGTGGCCGCCGGTTTCATATCCTGTTCTGGGGGGCTGCGCTCGCATTTGTAGTGGGGTCTATGCTGATCCTTGGCGGGATTGAGGCGATCCGGATCACCATGATCATTGGCGCGTTGCCGTTTTCATTCGTGGTTGCGGCGATGGCTGCGTCGATCCTGAAGGCGGTGGCCTACGATCTGGTGCGGGAAAAGCACGGAGTACCCACCACAGCGCAGGCGTGCGAGGATTGGGATGGAAAAGTCTCCAGTTCCGAATGACTTAGGTGTGGTGCTACCTATTCCAGTATAGCTGAATAAATATTTGGCGCTACTTTATAATGATAAAATGCAGTGCCGGAACACAAACAGTATAGGTTAATCTATTCGGATCCGATTGGCTGATTACTAAAAGTATACTGGCAGTATGTTTCGGCATTTCTGCGATGTTGTTATTTTGCAACAACTGACCTGCAGTTCTGCGATTTCTCCCCTTTGGTGGTAGCCACCTGCGGAGGTGCTTGTTACCGGAAGGTAGGGCGCGCGCGATTTCTTTTTCGTTGCTGTGCTCTGTGGGAAGAGCTGGTGCATTTTGCATCGCCACCAAATTCAGAACGCTCAAAGGGGC
>JAXHVK010000185.1:0-4069 GCA_034211135.1 Pseudomonadota bacterium | reverse complement strand
TCGGTCATGTCGTCCCGATGGACGGCATGACCGATTGCATCGCTGTATTTCCCGCAGCCGTCACCAGCATGACACTGAACAACAGCGCCATGCGCGGGTTGGAGATCGCTTTTTGCGGAGCGCGCTGCAGCGCTTCTTTCATCTCAAGCGAAGGTTCCAGATCGACCATAAAGTGACCGCTAGGCCAGCCTTGGGTGGCTGGCAATCTTCTCCGCTATGTTGTGCGGCGAAACCTATTCGAAGGTGTCGGCAACACTTTCAGGAGAGGCGCCGTTGAGCTGGTTATAAACCGCGACATAAACGGCTGCAAACAACGCGCCGGAGACTGTGGCAACCGCTGCTTCGACAAAGGCGATCCCGATTGACTGAACTGTTCCACCAATGGCGGCGAATGCCGTCGTGAAGACCATGGAAACAATCAACCCGATAACGCCGACAACGATGAACAGCAGAATCAGGAATATCGCGAGCCTCATCGAATTGCCTTTGGTCAGCCGCCAGGAGCGTTGCAGTGCCGTAATCGGGTTGAGAGTGCCTTCGATCGCAATAACCGGAGTAACCAGAGAAAGCTTGATCACCAGATAGATCATGGCCGGAATAGCCAGCAATATCAGAAGGCCGGCCAGGACCGGCGATATTGCCCCGGCCAAGCCAATAGGCAGACCGATTACTACGCCTGCGAACAGAGCGGTGAGGATTTGTGAGACGATGTAGGTCGGGATGCTGAATGCACCGCGCTTGATGGATTCTCCCACTGTCGGGTTCGCTTTTTGCCCCAGCAGTGCCAGCAGTGCCAGCGATCCCGCCATCTGGATCAGCGTAGCAATCAGCATCGGCACCCAGAATTTGGCGTATTGGGCCTGCAACGCCTCCATTGTCGCATTCATAATCTGGTCAAATGGCGCGCCTGGCGGCGGCTCGGGTGCCTGAAAATTGGCAGCTTCAGGAAACAGCATCGCAAATCCCAGATAGGGAACGAAGATGAATAGCCCCGCCACTGTCAGGATCGTCGCCAGATTGGCCTTTATCAGGCTGGTCGTCTGATCCCAAGCCAATGTCATGTCGAGTTTCATGCTGCGTACCCCTGTAAACTGCCGTTCACCGCTTGATATTGCGTGGCAATGCCCCCATCGGAAGACCATGGCAAGTAATGCGGCACGGCTTATCACCCCCACTGACGAGGTCGAATGGCTTCGTTCGCCAGAACTTGTGCCTTACACTCAGGCGCTTGATTTCATGGAGGCGCGCAACGCAGCGATCCATGCCGGTGAGGAAAGCGAGCTTGCGTGGTTGCTGGAACATCCGCCGGTGTACACGGCCGGAACCAGTGCCAATCCTGCCGAACTGGTCGATCCGCGATTTGAGGTGGTAGAGGCAGGACGCGGCGGGCGTTACACCTATCACGGCCCCGGTCAGCGAGTGGGCTATCTGATGCTGAACCTTGGCAAACGCGGCAAGGATGTGCGTTGCTTCGTTCATTCGATAGAGAATTGGGTCATTGCCACTCTATCGGATTTCGGAGTGAAGGCGTGGGCTGTCGATGGCCGCGTTGGCATCTGGACGACGGATATCGACGGGCGCGAGGCGAAGATCGGCGCAATCGGTGTGCGTGTGCGCCGCTGGGTGACGATGCACGGTTTTTCGGTCAATCTTGATCCAGACCTGTCGCATTTCGGCGGGATCGTTCCGTGTGGCATTGAGGAATTCGGTGTCACCAGCCTGGCCCGACTTGGGAAAGACATCAGCACATCGCAATGGGATGAAGCGCTGATTGCCCGCGCGCCCGATTTCTTCGATGCTTTGGATAAGACAGGACGCGGTAAATGCGCGGTTTAAAGACAGGGATTCTGGTTGCCACAATGGTGGGTGCGCTCACTCTTAGTGGGTGCGGTGAAGAAGCGGCACCAGAGGATGCAGGGCCGGTCGAACAGGGCGGCGAAGTGGCCGGAGATGTTCTGGGCGGCACCATCAGTGACGATATGATTCCGCTGGAATCCATTCAGTCGCAATCTCCGCCAGCCGCCGCTTCGGGTGCCGCATCAAACGCAGAAGGCGCATCGCCTTCCAGCGATGCGCCTTCCGAATAACCCATTGCAGGTGACTGATCAGGCTGCGGCGGCGGCCTCTTCTTCCATGGTCGGATAGTCGATATATCCTTCGCGGATGGGGAAGTACCAGCTTTTGGGGACGTCTTTGTTCGGGTTGAATTCTGCCCCTGCGGCGATCCGCTTTTCCAGATCGGGGTTGGAGATATACGGGCGACCAAAGCTGACTGCATCACAGCGCCCACTCGTGACATCATCGTCCGCTTCCTGAGCGGTGTAGTCCGAATTCAGGATCAGCGGACCCGAATAGATGCTGCGGATCAATGGGTCCTGTTTGGGAACATCGGTCCGCCCGAAAGTGCCTTCGGGGCCGGGCTGACGCAGTTCGAGATAGGCAAGCCCCATATCTTCGATCACTTTGGCTGCCGCGCCGAAAACCGCGCCCGGATTGCTATCGTCGGCGCCTTGCGTTTCCCCATTGGGTGACAGGCGAATGCCGACACGATCAGCGCCCCAGACATCAACGATTGCCTCAAGCACTTCGCGCATGAAGCGGGTGCGGTTTTCCGGTGTACCGCCATATTCATCTTCGCGAAGATTGGTTGTTTCGCGCAGGAACTGGTCAACCAGATAACCATTCGCGCCGTGAAGCTGCACGCTGTCAAAACCGGCTTGCTTCGCATTTTCGGCTGCACGCCGATAATCGGCGATTGTGCGTTCGATATCGTCCTTTGTCATCGCGCGCGCTTCGACAAAAGGTTTCTTGCCTTCGGGCGTGTGTGCTTCGCCAGGGGCCGTCGTGGCGCTGGCGGAAAGCGGGGGTTCGCCACCCAGGAAATAGGGGTGAACGATCCGGCCCATATGCCACAATTGCATGGCGATCAGGCCGCCTTTTGCGTGAACGCGATCAACGATCGGCTTCCACGCTTCGGTCTGTTCATCTGTCCAGATACCCGGCGCGCTGGGCCAGCCGAGGCCTTCGACGCTGATGCCGGTCGCTTCGGTCAGGATCATCCCGGCACCGGCGCGCTGTTCGTAATAGGTGCCCATCATCTCGTTAGGCACGAACATCGGTTCTGCCGCGCGCCCACGGGTTAGCGGGGCCATGAAGATCCGGTTCTTCGCTTCAAGGGCGCCCATCTTGATCGGCTTGAAAAGAGCTTCGTGGTGCATCTGCAATCCTCCGTTTATCTCGTGTTGGCATTGCACTTGGGCGTTTGCGGGTTAGGGCGCAAGGATGGAAAGCGTTGATGCAGGCAAAGCAGATGTTTCGCAGGCGACAAAGCCCACGCGCTTTCGCGCTATATTGCTGCTGCTTGCTCTGTTGGTCGGGAATGCTGCGCTGGCTTTCGGTCCATGGCTCGTCCGCGAGGCCGATACAGGCCCTGTCAGCGCCGCATTCTGGCGGTTGTTTCTGGCACTGCCTTTCCTGATCGTCTTTGCCCGCATCGCCAGACAGCCACTGACCGGAATGCCCGTGCGCACACTTGCTCTTGTGGCGATTGGCGCGCTTGCCTTTGCAGGAGATCTGGCAAGCTGGCACATCGGGATCGAGATGACCCGGCTGGGCAACGCCACGCTGTTTGGCAATGCAGGCTCGATCATTCTGCTGTTCTGGGGCTTTGTTGTCGCGAGAACGCTGCCGCGCGGGCCGGAATGGCTCGCCATCATCTGCGCTCTGACAGGCGCAGGCATATTGCTTGGGCGCAGCCTCGACATTGCGCCTCAATACCTGATTGGCGATCTGTTCTGCATTGCCGCAGGCCTGCTCTACGCGGTTTACCTTCTCACTTTGCAGGGAGAAAGGGCGCGGTTTGGATCATGGAGCCTGCTGGTCTGGGTAAGCGTGTTTGCCTGCCCGTTCCTTCTGGTTCTTGCGCTTGTCCTTGGCGAGCCCGTCTGGCCGCAGGATTGGACACCGGTGGTGATCCTGTTCGTTACAAGCCAACTGATCGGGCAGGGACTGTTGGTTTATTCTCTTGGCCATTTCCCACCGCTGGTGATCGGGCTGGCACTGCTAACGC
>JAXHVK010000184.1:0-4117 GCA_034211135.1 Pseudomonadota bacterium | reverse complement strand
TGCGCGCTGTGATGGAGGCGGATGGCAATATCCGTTACGCCAATTACCAGAGCCAGGAGCAGGTCATCCAGTTCCTGACCGATAACGGCTTCGGACCCGAAACCTATGCCGACTGGTTCCCCGCATCATCCCAGCAACCCCTCCCGAAAACGGAAGCACCACGCGAATTTTCGCCGGCGGATTGGGTAAGTGATGGCGTTCCGGCAGGCACGGAATTGGCGCGGCAATGGTATTTCCAGCATAATTTCCATAACGGCGATTTCGATCTAATGCTTTGATAAATTACATTTTAATCACTCAATTTTGCCGAAAAACACCCCCCTACAGAAAAACTTAAGTCCCCGACTACGTGCAAATTCCTAAGGTGAAACCCTCTTTGCACGTCTTCCGCTAAGCCTTTCGGGTCGCTCCAAGGTCATTTGCGATTTTCTGCAAAGTTCCGGCGCGAGAGGTAGGTCCCCCTTACCTCTCGCGTTTCCCTTTCCGGCAGCAGTGATCAGAGCAGAAAAGCCCGGCGGCCCGCACTGCCGATCCATTCACCCTCAACGCCCCAGACCTTGCTGATAACATCGCTCGACAAAGCATCCGGTGGCGGGCCATCAGCAACCAGTTCGCCGCCCTGTTCACCACGCGCGCCCAGCACAAGCACGCGGTCTGCATGGTTCATCGCGATAGCCAGATCATGCAGCACCACGACAACGCCCGCACCTTTCGCAGCACAATCGCCCAAGTGCCCGACCAAGGCGATCTGGTGGGCCATATCCAGTGCTGCCAATGGTTCATCAGCAAGGATCCAGTCAGGCTGGCCCGCCAGTACCCGCGCAAGAAGCGCTCTGGCGCGTTCTCCGCCTGATAATTGCGTAACGGGGCGATGCCGCAAGTCGTCCAGTTGCGCCGCGTGGATAGCGGCTGCGATTGCCTTGCGACCATTCTCACCCCCCGCATCGCCGTGGGGGTGACGGCCAAGGGCAACAAGGCTTTCGACGCTGACATCCCACGCGACATCGGCGCTTTGGGGTAAATAGCCGATCGCGCGCGCTCTTTGTGCAGCTGGGATAGTATGCACCGCCTTGCCCGATAGCGTCGCCTGCCCGTCCGACGGATGCAGCAATCCTGCCAGCCCCAGCATCAGGCTGGACTTGCCCGCTCCGTTCGGCCCGCAGATCGCTGTCACCATGCCGGGCTGCAATGCCGCTGACACGGACGCGAGGACGAGCGAGCTTCCCCTGTCCAGTGCGAGACCTTCGGCGGCGAGAGTACCTGTCATAACCGCCCCCTGCGCAAGCGCAGCAGAAGATTCAGGAAGAACGGCGCACCGATCAGAGACAGCGCAATGCCCAGCCGCAGCTCCGTCATCAGCGGCAGGATGCGCACAATGCCATCAGCAATGAGGACGAGGCACGCTCCGGCAAGAGCGCTGGGCACGATCAGGCTGGAGGGCAGCCTGTCCGTCAGCGGACGCACCAGATGCGGCACGACCAGACCGACAAACCCTATAATCCCCGCAACCGCAACACCCGCGCCAACGGTCAGCCCGATCCCGCAAACCAGCAGCCAGAGCAGACGGGTCGGATCAACGCCCATCGACCGCGCGGCATCCTCTCCCAAGGTCAACGCATCAAGCGACCTGGCTGCCAACATCAATACGACGATACCCGCACCGATCAGGGGCGCAGCAATCACTACCTCGGACCACGATCTGTCTGTCAGCGCACCGTTCAACCACATCACGATCTGCGAAAGGGCAAAAGCGTTGGGCGACAGGGTTATAACCAGCGCAGTCAGCGCGCCGGCAAGGCTGGCGATCATCAGTCCAGCAAGGGTAAACAGCGCGATGCCCCCGCCCGCGCCAGCCGGAGTGCGCCCCGCAATCAGTGCCAGCAATCCCATAGCAAAAGCAGCGCCCGTCAGCGCAAAAGCAGGCAAGCCCCACTGGCCCAGCGCGCTTCCGAAACCGAAGCTCAACACCGCACCAAGGGCGGCCATGGGCGCAATTCCGAACAGCCCCGGATCAGCCAGCGGATTGCGCAGATAGCCCTGCATCGCGGCACCCGCAGCGCCAAGGCCAGCACCGATCACCAGTGCCAGCACAGTGCGCGGCAATCTCAGCTCCATCAGGATCAGCGCTGCATTGGGCGTGCTCGCCGGATCAATCCAGACGCGCCCTGCCAACAGCGACAGCGGCACAAGCAGGATCAGCAAGCCGCCAAAGACCAGATTAGCCCGCATCTTCGGCCACCTCTTGCATGGTTCGTGATGCGTAGCCCTCTTGGATTTCGTTCAACCTTCTGCCCGCTTCGATAATGCTCGGCCCACCGCAATAGAACAGCGAGGGATCAAACTGCACGACATGGGTATCCGCCAGCCGGTCAAGCAGCGGATGGCTTTGTCCTGCGGCTCCTCCCGCGATCAGCAGCAATTGCGGCGGGTCGGCCAGAACGGCTTCCAAAGATACGCGGTCGGCCTGTCCCAGCCCCATATCCGCGGCATGGTTTGAAAGGCCGTGATGGCGCAACTGATCCCAGATGAGAGAGGCATCTCCTGCAACAATCTCCCCCGGCTGCCACAGCAGCGCCGTAATCGGGCGGCTGGAGGGATCGGGCAACGCAAGCGATGCCGAAATGCGATCGACAAGTTGTCTTCCCGCATCCTCGCGCCCGATCAATTGCGCAAGCGCGCTGACCTGATCCGTGCTTTCGTCAACGCTGGCGGGGCTACCGAAGGTTTCGACACGCAAGCCCGCTTTCTCCAATGCGGCCTTCGTCGCCGGTGCGATAAACGTGCTGGCAAGGACAAGATCGGGATTGATCGCGATGATTTCTTCCGCAGTGCCTCCCGTGACCGGATATTTGCGGGCGATGTTCTGCGCGATAGAACTGCTCGCCGGATCATGGCTGTAATGGGATAGCGCACCAATCTGTTCGGGCCTCGCCACCTCCACCAGTATCGCGTCGAGGCACGGATTAAGGCTGACGATGGTTGGGCCATTTTTTGCCTGCGGCTGCGGAGCGGCACTGCAACCGGCCAGCGCCAAAGCCGATGCGATTCCGAATACCATACCGGCAGTCGGCCCGTGCGGGCGCATGAATTGAAATGATCCACTCACAATGCCGAAGCGATAGCAGGCGTAATTCTGCGGGCAAGCGCGCAGCCGAACGCCGTGCTTTCCTCATTAACACTTTTGCGGGCAGTGTTCGCTTTCGGGACGGGTGCTGTCACCCGTGTCGCGGGCGGGCTTACCCCTTGCTACGCGCGTCAGCGCGCTATGAGCAGTTTTCGCAAATTCACCCTAGATCGAGCAGATTTCGGTCCACCTCCGCCCATTGATCTGGGCGATCATGCGCATGCGCCCGTTCGCGGACGGACGCGGGTGAAGCAGGAAGAGGATGCAACCGCGCAGACACCCGCACTAACACCGGCCCCGCGCCGTATCTCGATCACGCAGGCAACTCCGGTCGCATTCGAGGAAACAGGGTCCGAGGAAACAGCGCCACACGATAACGAAGCGGTTTGCGAACAAGCACCTGCCGCTGGCGCCACGCCGCAAGAATCACGTTTTTCGCTCAGAAAGCGTTTTGCCGCGCTGTTTGCCTTGCTTGCCGTGCCCGCCATGGCTGCACCGGGGGATTTTGGTGCGCTGGCCGGTGACGCGCCGACCGAAGGCAGCGCCGATGCCGCCGGTTTCAGTCCGGATGACGCGATGCCGTTTGAACGACCCGGCATGAGCTTTCCGGGATCGGCATTCTATTACCTCGCCGACCCGCCCGCCGAGGCTCTTCTCGCCCTGCCCTCCTCCGATCCGCTGGATACAGGAGCCGAAGCGGGTCGTGAGATCGGTCAGGCGATTGATGCAGGGCCAGCCGCACGGCCAATCTATTCCGCAGGCGCAGGCACCAGCCATACCCGCGCGCTGCAATGCCTTTCACAGGCAATCTGGTACGAAGCCGCCAGCGAAAGCGAAGCGGGACAACGGGCGGTCGCACAGGTCGTCCTGAACCGCGTGGCCCACCCGTCATGGCCCGCCAGCGTGTGCGGTGTCGTGTATGAGGGTTCGCAGCGTTCGACCGGCTGTCAGTTCAGCTTCACATGCGATGGAAGCCTTGCAAGGCGGGCGAGC
>JAXHVK010000183.1:0-4128 GCA_034211135.1 Pseudomonadota bacterium | reverse complement strand
CTGCTCATCTCCTTTTCCGATATGGGAGAAGAGAACGCCGCGACTTTCGATACGGTTGATACGACCCTTGCCGCAAGCCGCACGATTGATGGCAAAGGCAAGAAAGACGATACCGCTGATACCGGCGACAGCGACGGTGATGCGGGTGTCGGGGGATCAAGCGGCAGTTCGGGCGGCAGCTCCACTTCTACCAGAGCCTCTACCTCTGGCGGCAGCAGTTCAGGCTCTTCCGGCAGCAGCGCGAGTTCTACGGGCGGTGTCGGTGGCAGTTCCAGCGGATCGAGCAGCGGCGGTAATTCGCCGGACCCCGGCTCCAGCAGTTCAAGCGGCAGCAGCACCAGTTCCAGCGGTGGCAGTAACGCATCGAGCGGCGGCAGCAATGCATCCAGCGGGGGCAGCAATGCCTCAAGCGGCGGAGTGGGTGGCAGCAGCGGCTCTTCCAGCACTAGCAGCAGCTCTTCCAGCAGCAGCTCAAGCTCGGGCGGGGCTGTGCTGACCGACGACGGCAAGAAGAAGAAAAAGAAGAAGAAGAAGAAGAAGAAGAAGAAATAGGCGGTGGGCGCTGTCGCCTGCGGGGAAGGTGACAGCGGTCCAGCACTCTCGCTATTTTGCGAAAAGCTGCCCTATATCCGCGAAGGCTTTGAATTCCAAAGCGTTGCCTGCCGGATCGCGCAAGAACATTGTTGCCTGTTCGCCGGGCTTACCTTCGAAGCGGACTGTCGGCGCGATCACGAAGTCACAACGCGCCTGTTCCAACCGATCCGCCAGGGTGCGCCATTGCTGCATGCCGAGCACCAGTCCGAAATGGGGCACTGGCACATGTTCACCGTCCACTTCATTGCCAGCCCGATCCCCTGCGCCTTCTGAAAGATGGGCGACGATCTGGTGCCCGTGGAAATCGAAATCGATCCATTCCTCGCTCGATCGGCCTTCTGCGCAACCCAGCAAATCGCCGTAAAACCTGCGCGCCGCGTCCAGATCATCGACGGGAAAGGCAAGGTGAAACGGCGGGAGAGAACCGGTTTGGGCCATGTTTGGTGATGCTCCGATACGCTTTGATACGCTCTGGTAGCCTGTTCAGCCTCGACAGCGAAAGACTGAATATCTACGCAAACACATGAACAGCGCGACGGTGGAAGGGCGCAAGGCACAATGAAAATCATCCTCGGCAACAAGAATTACTCCAGCTGGTCCCTGCGTGGCTGGCTCGCAGCCAAGCAGTCAGGGCTCAGCTTTGAGGAGTTGACCGTCCCGATCATGGGAGAGGGATGGGACAAGAAAAAGGAAGAGATGGGCGAGGTCCAGCCTTCGAGTGGCAAGGTTCCGATCCTGTGGGATGGCGACGCTGTGATCTGGGACAGTCTGGCGATACTAGAATATCTCGCGGACAAGGTCGGACGCGACCGGTTCTGGCCAAAGGACGATGCTGCGCGCGGCATGGCACGGGCGATGGTGTCGGAAATGCACTCTTCCTATCTCAGCCTGCGCCGCGAAATGCCGCTAAACGTGCGTCGCAGGGTCCCGTTGCAGAATGTCTCGGACCAGACGCGGGTGGATATTGTGCGCATCCTGCAATTATGGGCAGAGGCACGCGCGCGTCACGGTTCTGCCGGACCGTTTCTGTTCGGCACCTTTGGTGCGGCGGACATATTCTATGCGCCGGTGGTTTCGCGTTTCATCACCTACGGTATTGGCGTGCCAGGCTTTGCGACCAGCTATATGGAAGCGATTTGGGAGCACGCGTGGATGCAGGAATGGGTCAGCGCATCGGAGAGTGAAGAATGGGTGATAGAGCAGTTCGAACAAGTGGCCTGAGCCTGCTGGCGCTGATCGCGCTGCTTTTCACAACACCTGCCCACGCATGGGGGTTTTACGCCCACCGCAAGACGGCCGAGATTGCGGAGGTCAATGTCTCGCCAGAAACGCGGGCGAAGATCGAGCGTCTGATGCGGTCCGAAAAACTGCTCGGCACTCCGGAATGCGACCTGAAAACTATCGCTGATGCCAGCGTTTGGCCGGATTGCGTTCGCCGCACGCGCTGGCGCTGGGGCTATACTGCGGCATGGCATTACCGCACTGCGCCTATTTGTGAGGCTTACGATGCGCGGCGCAATTGCCCCGGCGGAAGCTGTGTGACGGCGCAAATAGAGCGCAATCATCGCATCCTTGCTGATGAAAGCCTGCTCGACCAATTGCGGCTGGAGGCGCTCGCCTTCATGGTTCACTTTGCCGGCGATGTGCACATGCCGCTGCATTCGGGCGACAAGAATGATCGTGGCGGCAATGATCGCAAGGCGGCCTATGGCATCGCGCCGGGGTTGAACCTGCACTGGATCTGGGATGGTCCGTTGGCCGAGCGTGCGATCAGCGATCCCGCCGATCCCGTAGTCCGCCAATACAGCCGCGCCGAAAGGGGCGACCTTGGCGGGGGCACGCCTGCTGAATGGGGACGGGAAAGCTGGAAGATCAGCCGCGATTTCGTCTACCCGACCGCGTTTGATACGCAGGATGTCTGCAGACAGGATTTGCCGGGTGAAACCGCTTTGACGCAGGATGATATTGCGCGCAGCATCCCTATCGCGCGACGCAGGGTACAGCAGGCGGGCGTGCGGATTGCCGAACTGCTAGAAAGCGCCTTCGCGCCCGGACCATTGCCGGAGCCAGCGCGAAACTGACCTGCCGCTTGCGCCACGAGCCGACAATGCTAGGCATCGGGATATGACCAAGTCCCTTGATTACGCAAAGCAGCTGATTGCTGCCGAGAGTGTTACGCCTGCCACGGGTGAAGTCTTCGATGTGATGGAGGGTCTCCTTAAACCGCTCGGTTTTGAAACGCACCGGTTCCAGCGCGGCGACGGTGCCGAAGGATCGGACGAAGCGCCGGTCGAGAACCTGTTCGCCATCCGCCGCGGCCCGGAAGGGTCACGTCATTTTGCCTTTGCGGGTCACCTTGATGTGGTGCCTCCGGGGGAGGGGTGGAGCAGTGCTCCGTTCCAGCCCGAAGAACGCGGCGAGCTGCTTTATGGTCGCGGAGCTGTCGACATGAAGGGCTCTATCGCTTCGATGATCGCAGCGGTTGAGGATGTCCCGGCTGAGGCAGGGACGATCAGTTTCATCATCACCGGTGATGAGGAAGGGCCCGCCCTTCATGGCACGCGCGCCCTGATTGATTACATGCGCGAAGAAGGTGTCGAGCCGGACCTGTGCCTTGTCGGTGAACCCACTAGCGTCAACCGGCTGGGCGACATGATGAAGATCGGACGGCGCGGTTCAGTCAATATCTGGCTGAAGGTTGAAGGGACACAAGGGCATGTCGCCTATCCACATCTGGCCGACAACCCGATCCCCAAGCTGGTCGCTATACTGGCAGAGCTTGATGCGCTGGTTCTGGATACAGGTACGGACTGGTTCCAGCCATCCAATCTTGAAATCACCGATCTCGAAGTCGGGAACAAGGCGCATAATGTGATCCCGGCAGAGGCGCGTGCGCGTATATCCATTCGCTTCAACGATCTGCATTCGGGGGCGAGCCTTTCGGAACGTGTCGCAGCGATTGCGGAAAAGCATGGTGGAACGGCGCTGCCGATCATTTCAGGCGAACCTTTCCTGACAGAGCCGGGCGCATTTTCGAACGCAATCGCTGCCGCTGTCGAAGCGGAAACGGGCGTCGCTCCAGAGCAATCGACAACGGGCGGCACCTCGGATGCGCGTTTCCTGCGGGCGGTCTGCCCTGTGATTGAATTCGGTCTGTGCAACGCGACCATGCATAAACGCGATGAAGCGGTGGCTATTGCCGACCTCGATGCGCTAGCCCGTATTTACACCAAGGCAGCGCTCGCAGCGCTGGCACTGGACGAAACAACACAAAGCTGAGGGGCGCGTTGATGAAAGCCTGGTTTGCAATTCCGCTGTGGCAGCGGGTTATCGGTGCGCTGATACTCGGGATCATCACCGGCTATTTCTGGGGTTCTGAGGCTGCGAGTATCAAGATCATTGGCGATGTGTTCATCGCCTTTATCAAGATGCTGGTCGTCCCGCTGATCTTTTTCAGCCTTGTTGCGGGGGTCGCGAGCATTGGCGATCTGCGCAAGCTGGGCAGTGTCGGCTGGCGGGCTTTGCTGATCTTTG
>JAXHVK010000182.1:0-4136 GCA_034211135.1 Pseudomonadota bacterium | reverse complement strand
GGCGCTTTTCCAGCGGATCGGCGACCTGGTTCTGCATTTCTTCTGCGCTTGCACCCGGCCATTCGGCCGAAACGGTGAAGACTTTGATCGTAAAGCTGGGATCTTCCGCGCGCCCCAACTGGAGGAAGGCGAGCACGCCTGCAACGATCGTCGCCAGCACGAAGAAAAGCGTGATCGAGCGGTATTTGACCGCAATCTCGGAGAGGTTGATGCTGGACATCAGCTGCGCTCCTCAAGAACGCGAACGGCCTGATCGGCGCGCAGGCGCTCGGCACCAAGCGCGATGATGCGCGCGCCGCGTTTGAGGCCGCTGCTCGAAACATAAGCGAGCTCGTCCCCAAATCGGGTGACATCGACTTCGACGAATTCGAGCTTGTTGTCTTTGCCGATGACCCAGACGCCTGTGTTGCCATCGATCTGATGGATGGCCCCGAGCGGGACCGAAAGCCTGTTCGGCGCTTCAGCGATGCCCAGTTCGAGTGAGACGGTCGAACCGATGGGGGCTTGTGCAGCATCGCCGCGCAGAGTGTAGCGAGCCGTGTAAGTGCGCGTCAGGGGATCGGCTGCGCCAGACACTTCGCGCAAGACGGCGCTCGAACTCGCATTGGAGCCATAAGGGGTTGCCGTTGCATTCTTTGGCAGGTCGCGCACGAGCGTTTCGGGTATGGAAACCACCGCTTCGCGTTCGCCCGAGCGTGCCAAAGTCATGACTGGTGCACCGGCGGCGACCACCTGACCGGGTTCGGCCATAACAGTAGTTATCACCCCCGAGGCATCCGCGCGCAGAACGGTGTAGCCCTGCTGGTTGCGGGTTTCGCCGAGCTCCGCGCGCAGCGCGCGCACGCTGGCAGCGCTCGCATCGCGCGCCGCGACCGCAGCATCATAGTTCGCCTGTGAGACCGCGCCTGCTTCCACCAGACCTTCGAGACGCTTGGCATCGGCGGCAGCGCGCGCGGCTTCTGCTTCTGCAGCGCGGAGCCGGCTCGATGTCGCGGAGACGAGTAATTCAAAGTCTTTGGGATCGATGCGCATGAGCGCTTGACCGCGGCGCACCGTGTCACCTTCGTTCACAAGCCGCTGCGTGATCTGACCGGGCACCCGAAAGCCAAGATTGCTCTCGATGCGCGCGCGCACCGTACCGGTGTAGCGCGCTTGTACTTCGGAACCGGAAGCAACGACGAAGGCCCGGACAAGGGGGGGCTCGGAGGGTCCGGAGCCTTCGCCGTTACCACTACAGCCACTCAGAGCTGCGACCAGGACGACCAATGCGCCGATTGTTGGGGGGAGTGTTTTACGCACGGGAAGCCCTTTACTCGTTGAGTGACGAGCAGGCCTCTACGCGATTCGAATAAGGAATAAAAGATAAATTTTATAATTTATCTGTTTACGCGCCTGATCCCTGCGAGTATGAGCTCGGTCAAACGCCGGGTTGATGCCTCCAGATCATCGTCCCGGAAAATCTCGACGAGGTGCGGATGAAAGACCTTGAGCATGGCTTCAACAATGGTTTCGGCAGTCGCTGCCGTGTCCTCGATAGCGAAGGACCCATCGGCGACTCCGCGATCGAGAATATGCGCAACCGCCGCGCCGAGATCCGCGACGAAGGCATCGACGATCGGCCAGCGATCGCGCGAGGCGACCTTGCAGATCTCGAACATCTTGAAGTTGTCGACCACCATCGCGACCGTGTTGCGCATGATCGCGAGATTGAACTCGCGGAACAGGCGCTCGGGCGTGTCTTCCGCGCGATCCCGCTTGGCGATCATCCAAGCCATATCGCTGACCCCGTCGAGATGACGCTCAACCACCGCCTCGTCGAGCTCGCGCCGGTTCTTGAAGGTCCGGTAGACATTGGGCTGGGTCATGCCGAGCCGTTTGGCGATATCGGATACGGTCGTCTTCTCGAAACCGATGGTTCCGAACAGTTCTTCGGCCGCATCAAGGATCTCTCCTCGGCGATCGACGGTCGGGCGACCGCGGGGGCGCGAGCTTGTGGCGGGTTTTACTTTTTCCAAGGAACTTTTCATGATGAAATATGTAGAATATAATTGCGCTCGCCGCAACATGCGTATCGCGCCTCTTATCGCTTTATCTCTCATATTGGCGGCATGCGCCACGCACGCGCCCTATGAAACGCCGCGCGTCGACCTCCCCCCAAGCCTCCCGATGGCGAGCGCCGAGCAGGCGCAGGAGCGCGCGCAGCCATGGTGGCAGACCTTCGATGATCCCAATCTCACCAAGGTTGTTGACCAGGCTCTGTCTGAAAACCTCCAAATCGAAGCCGCTGCCGCTCGTCTGCAACAAGCCTCGGGCGCCGCGAGCCTTGCAGGCGCGCAGCGATTGCCGGAAATCGGAGTGGACGCTTCGGCAGCCGAAGTGAGGCAATCGATCGCCGACCCCATCATCGGCAACTTTGCCGATCTTCCCGGCTTTAATCGCAACCAGTCGATCTATGGGATGAACTTGGCTGCGTCATGGGAGCTCGATCTGTTCGGGCGCCTGGCT
Organism: Pseudomonadota bacterium; assembly: GCA_034211135.1. Lineage (GTDB taxonomy): Bacteria > Pseudomonadota > Alphaproteobacteria > Sphingomonadales > Sphingomonadaceae > Erythrobacter. The sequence continues at coordinate 1,631 of JAXHVK010000182.1, read as the reverse complement.
GCCGGCGAGCGCGCAGCAGTCGCTGATGCGGCGAGCGCGCAGGCGCAGCTGACGGGCACGCGCCTGACGATCGCGGCGGAAACCGCTCTATCCTATATCGCTCTTGCCGAAACGCAGGCGCTACGTGCCAACGCCACCCGCCGTATCGAAACGCTCGAAGAGCTCGCCCGCGTTGTTCGTCTTCGTTACGAAAGGGGGATCGCGCCGCGCCTCGAATTGGATCAGGTCGAAGCCGATCTTTCCTCCGCGCGCTCAACCTTGCCCGTGCTCGAGGCGGCAGAACGCTCGGCCAAGGTGCGCCTGCTGATCTTGGCCGGTGGCACACCGAACCTGGATGAGCTGCCGTTTGAAACGGCGCTGATCCCTGAAGCGCCCACCATCGAGGTCTCGCAGACGCCGGCGCAATTGCTACTCGCCCGTCCCGATCTGGTCGCCGCCGAGCGACAGGTGGCTGCAGCCGATGCCCGCGTCGCGCAGGCGGTCGCCAATTACTATCCGCGCTTTTCCCTCAGCGGACTTCTGGGGCTACTCTCCGGCGATATCGGCGATCTGCTCACCGGCGATGCGTTTCAGGCAGAAGGCGCAATCGGTGCGGCCGTTCCGCTGTTCGACTTCGGGCGCCGCGATGCGCAGCTTGCGATCAGCGAAGCCGGAACCGCAGAAGCCATCGCGCAATACCGCCTCGCGATCGCTCAGGCGCTTGGAGAGGTCGACACTAGCATTACCAGTGCCGACCGCGAACGCGCTCAGGCCAAGGAATTGGCGACGACCGTCACCACGCTCGACCGGGCGCGTGAGACCTCTCGTCTGGCTTATCAGGCTGGTGCGGTCAGCCTCATCGAAGCGCTTGATGCCGAACGGCGTCTCCTTGAAGCAGAAGGTCGATTGATCAGCGCCAGGGCGCAGCTATCGCGTTCCACCGTCGTTGCCTATCGCTCACTTGGAGTGCGAAGCGTTGACGCAGGGATTGTCGATGGCGAAAGCAAGCAATCAACAGCCTTACGTTAGCTGCGGGTTGTGAGCCGATAGCGGTCGGTCCGCTTTTCTGGTCTGGCGGCTCGATACCGGTCAAAGCGACAATAGCCGTGGAACTGGATAAAATAGCGAACAGGGCGCGTGGATTAGGCCTATACCACTTGCTCAAAAACGGCTGCGGACTTGCCGCTGAACGCAAAGGCGAGATAAACGTAGAACAATGCTTCTCATCGATGGGTTATTTCGTTTTTCCGGGGTTGGGCTGCTGATCTTCCTCGCAGTTGTCGCTGCTCGTAGCTGGCCAAAGTCTAAAAGCAGGCCATATCTCGTGCTGGCTTGTGCGAGCGTCGCGGCACTATTTATAGGCTATGCGCCACCTGTTTTTGAACCGCCTTACCCACTTGATGCCGTCATCCGCTTTTTGGATGTGCCGCACTTGGTTTTTGTGTGGCTCTTTGGGCTTTCACTCTTCCAGTCAGACTTCAACCTACGTCCATTCCACGTGGTCGTTGGGATCGCCTATTGCCTGCCTATCCTATGCGCGAGGTTTGCGCAGTTTGGAGTGATGGATGAGTTCCCATTTTGGATGATGGTGATGGTCGACGTCATGGCTCTTGGCATCGCCCTCCACCTCATCGCTTCAGCGCTGTTGGGGC
>JAXHVK010000181.1:0-4139 GCA_034211135.1 Pseudomonadota bacterium | reverse complement strand
GCGCAGGCTGAAATGGCCGCCGGCCCGTTCGACAAGCTGAAGAAGAAGGTCAAGAAAGCCAAGAAAACGGCTGATGAAGCAGCAGCCGTTGTTGACGTAGCCGAACGCGCGCGCCGCACAAAGGGCCGTTCAGTCGTCAAAGCGATTACTGGATCGAGCAGCGGCGGTGGCTCAGGCTGTTTCTCTGGCCACAGCGGTAGCTCTTCCGCATCTGCGTGCACAGCACCCCCGCCGGGCCATGCGGGACGCGCTGGCAAAACGCCTGCAAAATACGCTGGCGCCACAAAATGCGCCGCGCTGGGTATTGGGAACGCATTTGTAGGCCGTGACGGAACCTATACATTCAGCCAGGGTATCAGCACTCAAGAGCGATCGGGCCTGCTCGACCGTGTCAATGTTTCCCCGTCCAACGGTTGCGTGTTCGAAGGCCTCGGCGTTGGCGACGTGCTGTACGTCGAATTCGATGCCTCAAAATACAAGAAGTATGATTACGCTATTCAATGCGTTTCATTCGATGGCGGCGAACAACTCGATAACACCAATGGTCCTAGTGTGGGGAACTACAAGGGAAGGGCCATCATGCTCCATACCGGCAACTCTACGGGTTACACACCAACTGCCAGTGGCAGCAATTCGGACCGTTCCAGCGCTTACAAGAAATACATGGCAAAGCGTGGCCGAACCTTCACAACATTCAATTTCCCGGCCCTTCATACCGATAAGGCAGGCACAGACTTTTACTGCCAGTGGTTCAACAAGGATACGGGACAAAGTGCTGTCGCGCTGACCTTCCGTCGCGGTCCGAGAGGGGGCTGAGCTTTTCTTGAGGCGACCCTGAGCAGTGCGGCTGTCCTCCGGCATTGGGGGTACGATCCTCGCACTGTTCAACCCTTGCGGCGATCGGGCGTGTCACAACCCCAAGTTGACGACCCGGTCGCCGCATTTTCAAGTCTCTAATTTTCTAAGGATTTTATCATGCGTATTCGTATTGCAGTTTTGACCGCCGCACTTGCACTGGGCACGGCCCCGATGATTGTGGCGCCGGCCCATGCCCAATCTTCTTCGAGTGAAGTCGCCAAGGACGGTTCTTGCCCGAAGGGCTTCAAGCAAAGTGGCAGCAGCTGCAAATCATCGAGCCAGGTCGCAATTACGAAGATCGGCAGCTGTCCAACCGGCTTCAAAGCCAGTGGCAATTACTGCGTCGGTGACAAAGGCGACTATGCCGAAGTCAAAAGCGGATCATGCCCCAGCGGCCTGAAAGCATCTGGCAAGTACTGCATAAAATAGTTTGCTTCCCCGAAGGGGGGCAATTTTGGCACGGCAGGTCGGGTGGAATCACCCGGCCTGTCGCGCTGTTTTTGTTTGAATGTATCTTCACACTACTCCAAAATAGAAAAGGGTCTGCGCTGTGTGAAAGCGCATTGGGGATTGAAGCCAGATGTCTGAAAACAAGGACGCTTTACAAGAAGTGGTCGCCAAGGCTTATGCCGCCATTGGTGAGCCACAAAGCTTTGTGCCTTTGCTCAACGAATTGCTGGACGCAGATGAAAAGCTCGGCGGGATTGGCAATCTGGGTGACATGCATTTCGAGAATGCAGAGGCGATCTTTGACAAGGTCTATCCGCTCGCTGACGCAGATTATTCGCAAATGCTGCGGCATCTCGAACATGATCTGGAATGTGATCTGGCGCTCGATGAAAATCTGCGCGTTCTCACATTCAGCACGCGCCTTTTCGGAGAGAAGGGGCTTGAGCGTGAGAGCTTCGCGCCGGAATGGTTGTTTGATCCGGTGCGTATCGATGAGGATCAAAAGCGTTTGAAGAACGCTCAGGCTGACGAAGATCGGCTGTTTCTGCGTCTCTTCATGACCCCAGACGACGAAGCAGGCCGCTGGTTCTGTGCGTTTCGCGTGCCGATTGGCGGAGTGCATGTGATTGCGTTGCAGCTTGTGCGTCTGCGCTGGGATGAAAGCAGTGCAAGCGCGTTCAGGGAAGCGTTCGAGCTAACATCGACTGAGCTCGAACTGACCAAACATCTGGTGAAGGGCGGCACCACGCGCGAATTCGCGGAAATCCGCGGCCGCAGCGTCGGGACGGCGCGTAACCAGCTTAAAGCTTTGCAGCGCAAGCTTGTCATCAACTCGAAAGAGCAGTTGCTGCTCCTGTATGCCGGCTTTATCCATTCGCTGGACCCGCCCGAGAGCGAAGAGGACAGCATTGATCATGTCTGCGCAAACCTTTTTTGCGACAGTCAGGGCCAGACGATAGCGTGGGAAGAATATGGCGATCCGGACGGCTTGCCTGTTGTGTTTTTCCACGCACTGGAAGGCCCGCTGATGGTGTCCAGTGTTGATCGTGCCGCTCGCGAAGCGGGCCTGCGGATCATCGGACCATGGCGCCCGCATTATGGCGGGACCAGCGGCAACGGACCAAGCCCGAACTCACCGGTCGAATTTGCCGAACGCTTGCCGGAATTCCTCGACTATCTCGGGGTCGATCGCGTTGTCGCGCTTGGTACGCAGGCAGGCACGCCTTTCCTTGCCGCTTTTGCAAAACATCAGGCTGATCGCGTGATAAAGGCAATCGCTGCGGGGCCATTCCTGCCGATCGTCAAATCCGATGACTATCGCTTCATGAAAACCCGTCAACGCAGCCATTTCCGCATTGCTCGGGTGGCTCCGGCTTTTGCGCGGGTTTACATGCGCGCGATGCTCGCCAGCATGGGGACGGGCGAATTCCACAAATTTGTCGAAGACTTTTATGATGGCTGCTCTCGAGAGGCTAAATCAGTCCAGCATCCTGAAAAAGTCCGGAACTTCCGCAAGGCGGCCAACTATGTCCTGCCCCGTGGCAAGATGGGACCGGGTGACACCATGACGAACTGGTCCGCGCAATGGGGCGGCTTTTTGGAAGGGCTGGGGGAACGTCTGGTGATGCTGGTCGGATCGGAGGACTCCAACACTCCGCCCGAGTTCGCACGGCTATCTGCCGAACGCTTCGCCCTTCCGGAACCTCAGGTTCTGCCGGACGCGGGCAGCTTCCTTATCGAAGACAAGCCTAGAGACGTGTTCGAGCAGGTTAGGCTGGCCTTCGACTGAGCTAGGGCCCGGTTAGACCCGCATCGGATCAGGTGATCACGCCGTAAAGATCGTGCGCGTCTGCGTCCTCAATTTTGGCTGAAACGATAGCGCCCGGCTCCAGCGTTTCGGGAACATTGCGCAGATATACAGCGCCGTCGATTTCCGGCGCATCCGCCTGACTGCGGCCGGTCGCGCCGATATCGCCGTCTTCGTCCGGTTCGCCCACGTCATCAATGATGACGGGCAGGGTCTTGCCGACTTTCGCTTCGAGCTTGTTCGCTGAAATGCGTTCGGTCACTTCCATCAGGCGGGCATAGCGTTCTTCCTTCACGGCCTCCGGCACGGCGTTGGGAAGGGTATTCGCAGCTGCCCCTTCGACAGGCTCGAAGCGGAACGCGCCAACCCGGTCCAGCTGCGCTTCGTCCAACCAGTCGATCAGGTACTGGAAATCTTCTTCCGTCTCTCCTGGAAAACCGACGACGAAGCTGGAGCGGATCGCGATGTCAGGGCAGATCTCACGCCATGACTTCAGGCGTTCGAGAACCTTTGCCTCGTTCGCGGGGCGTTTCATCAACCTCAAAACCGCAGGGCTGGCATGCTGGAACGGGATATCCAGATAAGGGGTTAGCAAGCCCTCAGCCATCAACGGGATGACCTGGTCAACATGCGGATAGGGATAGACATAGTGCAGGCGCACCCATGGCGGCGTGCCGTTTCCGATGTCCAGCTGCCCCAATTCGCGAGCGAGATCGGTCATGTGAGCGCGGACTTCGCGATCCTTCCACATGCGCGCATCGTGCCGCGTATCAACACCATAGGCCGATGTGTCCTGACTGATCACCAGCAGCTCTCGCGTGCCTGCGGCCACCAGCTTTTCCGCTTCGCGCAGCACGGCATCAATCCGGCGGCTGGCGAGCTTGCCGCGCAATTGCGGAATAATGCAGAACGAACAGGAGTGATTGCAGCCCTCTGAAATTTTCAGATAGCTGTAATGGCGCGGCGTCAGCTTGATATCAGGCTGCGGAATCAGATCGACGAACGGGCCCTGGCTGGGCGGGGC
>JAXHVK010000180.1:0-4209 GCA_034211135.1 Pseudomonadota bacterium | reverse complement strand
AGCCAGCTGCTGATCAGGGCGACGAAAAGGAGGCTCATCGGCAGGAAGACCTTCCAGCCAAGGCGCATCAGCTGGTCATAGCGGTACCGGGGAACGGTCGCCCAAATCCAACTGAACATGAAAAAGAACATGAAGGTCTTGAGCAGGAACCAGACAATGCCGGGTACCCAGTACAAGATCGGCAGCTCTACCGGCGGAAGCCACCCACCGAAAAAGAGAATGGTGCATAACGAGCACATCAAAAGGATGTTCGCATATTCGCCCAGCCAGAACAGCGCGAAGGCCATGCTCGAATATTCGGTCTGGTAGCCCGCAACAAGCTCGGATTCCGCTTCGGTCAAGTCGAAAGGCGCGCGCGCTGTTTCGGCGAGTGCGGAAATGAAGAACACCACGAACATCGGGAACAGCAGCGGATGCACGAAGTGTGCGTTGATGAGCCCAAGCCCGAAGCCCTTCTGGCTCATCACGATCTCGCTCATATTGAACGAGCCAACGAACAGCACCACGCATACGAGCACGAAACCGATCGAGACCTCATAAGAGATCATCTGTGCCGCCGCACGCATGGCGGAAAAGAACGGGTATTTGGAGTTTGACGCCCACCCGCTCATCACCACGCCGTAAACACCCAGCGAGCTGATCGCGAGGATATAGAGCAGGCCGACATTGATGTCCGCCACCACGCCACCATCCCAGAAGGGAATAACCGCCCACGCAGCCAGAGCGACGGTAAAGGTGATGATCGGCGCGAGAAGGAAAATGCCCTTGTTTGCCGCGCTCGGAATAATGGTTTCCTGCAGGAAGACCTTGAGCCCGTCTGCAAAGCTTTGAAGCAGCCCAAACGGTCCGACCACGTTAGGCCCACGCCGCAACATGATCGCTCCCAGCACCTTGCGGTCAACATAGATCACCATCGCCACCGCCAGCATGACGAGCAGCGAGATCACTACGATCGCGGTGACCGTCGCGATGGTCCAGGCCCATCCATAGGGCAGACCGAGAGAGAGGAAAAAGTCGGTCACGCGTTCGGATCTTTCATCTTGTCAAAAATGGCAATCAGCACCTGCAACACGGCGGCACTGGCGCTGAGGTAAACAAGGTCGGCAACCCCCCAAAAGATGGCTGCGGAACGGCCAGCATTGTGCGCCATGCTGAATGATGGATCGCCATAAGTCCCAACCGAAGCGGAGTATGCCATTTCGACTGATACCCACTCATTCAGGAAGCGCCATCCGCCCAAAATCAAAGCAAGAGCGTAAAACAGATAAGGCAATCTGCGAAGATACTGAGGAAGCTCCATTACTCCGCCGCCTCCTTCATCTCGTCTGCGTGGAGCAGTTCGGCTGAACATTGCTGCATCACGGCGCTCGCTCGGGCGATTGCGTTTGTTAGGTAGAAATCCTTGATCGGATAGGCCTCAATCGCGCCCTCCGCTTTGGCGCTACTGTCCGCTTTCGGCAGTTCGCCATAATTGGCTAGGCCCTCTTCACCCAGCGCCGGAACTTCAGCAATCATCGCGCTTTGCAATTCGCCAAAGCTGTCAAACCCAACGCTCACGCCCAAGGCGTCCGCCAGAGCCCGCAGGATTGTCCAATCTTCACGCGCATCGCCCGGCGCGAAAACGGCTTTCTCAGCATATTGCACGCGGCCCTCGGTGTTGACGTAGGTTCCGTCTTTTTCAGCGTAGCTCGCGGCGGGCAGGATGATGTCAGCAGCATGGGCGCCTCGATCACCATGATGGCCAATATAGACCTTCAGCGCATCGGCGTGCGGGGCGTAGTCCATCTCGTCTGCACCAAGGCTGAGAACCACCTTGGGCTTCGCCGCCGCGATGTCGACCATGCCGCCCTCAACCGTGAAGTCGAGCATCAGCGAACCCATTCGCGCAGCGCTCATGTGCAGCACGTTGAACCCGTTCCAATCGTCTTTCACGAGACCAAACTTGTCCACCAGCTTCAGCGCCGGAGTCAAGGCACCCTTACCCAGCGCCGCACCGCCGAGGATGACTGCCGGGCGCTCCGCCGCCTTCATCACATCGCCGAGCGCCTTGGGGACACGGTTCAGAACCTTCAGGTCTTCGCCTAGGAATTCTGCCGGATAGGTAGTCTCCCATTCCGGCCCGATAACAAAGACCTTCGCCCCGCCCTTCACTGCTTTGCGAATACGCGCATTCACAAGCGCGGCTTCCCATCGGATGTGGCTGCCGATGATCAGGATCGCATCAGCAGTCTCAATGCCCGCCAATGTCGAATTGAAATTCACCGCCGCGATATTCAAAACATCGTATGTCAGACCGGTCTGGCGCGCTTCAACCAGCGAAGATCCGCATGCCTTCAGCAATGCCTTAGCCGCGAACATCGTTTCGCAGTCGACCATATCGCCTGCAACGGCGGCAATGGATGATTTGTCAGAGCCGAGCTTCGCAGCAACCACCTCGAAGGCATCACTCCATGTCGAAGCTGCGAGTTTACCATCCTTGCGGACATAGACCTTGTCCAGACGCCGCTTTGACAGGCCATCGACCTGATATCGAGCCTTATCCGACAGCCACTCCTCGTTCACATCATCGTTTACGCGAGGCAGCGCCCTCATGACTTCGCGTCCCTTGGAGTGCAGCGAAATGTTGGCGCCAACAGCATCGGACACGTCGATACTGATCGTACGCTTCAACTCCCACGGACGCGCCTCAAATGCGTAAGGCCGTGAAGTCAGGGCACCGACGGGGCACAGGTCAATCACGTTAGCCGAAAGCTCATGCTTGGCCGCCTGTTCCAGATAGGTCGTGATTTGCATGTCTTCGCCGCGATAAAGCGCGCCGATTTCGTCCACGCCAGCAATCTCTTCCGAGAAACGCACGCAGCGGGTGCAGTGAATGCAGCGGGTCATGACCGTCTTGATCAGTGGGCCCATATACTTTTCGGTCACTGCGCGGCGATGCTCTTGGGTACGGCTCACACCGCGCCCATATGTCATGGACTGATCCTGAAGATCACACTCACCGCCCTGATCGCAGATCGGGCAATCGAGCGGGTGGTTGATGAGGAGAAACTCCATCACCCCTTCGCGCGCCTTCTTGACCATCGGCGTGTCAGTGCGGATTTCCTGTCCGTCGCCTGCGGGTAGAGCGCAGCTAGCCTGTGGCTTGGGCGGTCCAGGCTTCACCTCGACCAGACACATGCGACAGTTGCCTGCAATGCTGAGACGCTCATGATAACAGAAACGCGGGATTTCCTTACCAGCAGCCTCGCAAGCCTGCAGGACCGTGGCGCCAGCAGGGACTTCGATTTCCTGTCCGTCTACGGTGACTTTAGGCATTATTCTGCCGCCTCTGCAAACTGTGCGTTGTGTTCTTGGATCCGGCGCTCCAACTCGGGGCGGAAGTGGCGGATGAGGCCCTGGATCGGCCATGCCGCTGCATCGCCGAGCGCGCAGATTGTGTGGCCTTCGACCTGCTTGGTGACTTCGTGCAGCATGTCGATTTCCTCGATCGCTGCATCTCCTGTGCGCAGGCGCTCCATCATGCGCCACATCCAACCGGTCCCCTCACGACAAGGGGTGCATTGCCCGCAGGATTCGTGCTTGTAGAAATAGCTGAGACGAGAAATCGCGCGGACGATATCGGTCGATTTGTCCATCACGATTACAGCCGCGGTACCAAGACCGGAGCCGAGCTCTTTTAGCCCGTCAAAGTCCATATGCGCATGGCGGATTTGTTCCGCAGGCACCAACGGCACCGAGGAACCTCCGGGGATCACAGCGAGCAGGTTGTCCCAACCGCCAGTGATCCCGCCGCAATGCTTCTCGATCAGCTCTTCGAAAGTGATACCCATCTCCTCCTCGACAACGCAGGGCTGTTCAACATGCCCGCTAATCTGGAAGAGCTTGGTGCCTTTGTTGTTTTCGCGCCCGAAGCTGGAGAACCAGTCGGCACCGCGCCGCAGGATCGTCGGGACGACTGCGATGCTCTCAACATTGTTGACGGTGGTGGGGCAGCCATACAGACCCGCTCCTGCCGGAAACGGTGGCTTCAAGCGCGGCTGACCCTTTTTGCCCTCAAGGCTTTCGATCATCGCGGTTTCTTCGCCGCAAATGTAAGCCCCCGCGCCGCGATGCATGAACACATCGAAGTCATAGCCCGAACCGCTCGCATTCTTGCCGATCAGTCCGGCATCATACGCTTCATCAATGGCCTTCTGAAGGGTTTCGGCC
>JAXHVK010000179.1:0-4260 GCA_034211135.1 Pseudomonadota bacterium | reverse complement strand
ACTCAAAGCCCTGTACCGACTGCTGACCTGCGTTACGCAGCGCAAATCCGGTGCCGGTGAAGGCAAAGCTCTGGAAGCCGTCAATGGTCTGGTCGAACACGGCGAGGTTAAAGCCAACGCCTTCCCACTGACCCTTGATGCCGATTTCATAGACTTCGGCTTCTTCCGGTCCGGCGAAGCGCGTCCCTGATACGAGGTTCGGAAGCGCGAGACCGGCATTGGTGATCGGCGAATCCGGCGCGGCAAAGGTGGAACCACCCGGGCCAGCGACGAAGTCTGTATTCAGCGGGCGACTGTCACGCGACAGGTTGACCGAGCTTGCCTTGAAGCCGGTTGCGTAGCTGAAATAGACGTTCACTTCCGGTGACACCTGATACGCTGCACGAAGCAGGTAGGTGAACTTGTCATCATTCGTACGGCCATCTTCGACAGCGTTCGGAATGGTGAGGAAAGGCGGCTGGAACTGGAACGCCGACAGGCCCAGAAGCGGGTTTTGCGTCGGATCGGTTGCCGCAGCAAGCAGACCAGCCTGAACCGCAGCCGGAAGCGCCTGGAATCCGGCGCGGTCGGTCACAGTCGGCAGGCCCGGGTTCGCAGCGGTCGCGCCGGTGATGAAGGCATCAACCAGATTGACCTGACCCAGCGGATCGAAGCTCTGCTGAGCAAGAGCGAAGTTCTTCTTGTCGTCGGTGTAGTTGAAACCGGCGGTGAAGATCAGTCCGTCAATCGGTTCAAAGTCCAGCGTACCGAAGATCGACCACGCTTCGTTCGACATCGAGAACTGCTCTGCCGTCAGCAAAGGCGTTCTGAAGATGGTTTCCTGCGGAAGGCCAAGGCCGGCTTCAACACCGTTGAACACGCTGGGCGCACCGGAGAGAACATCTGCCGGGTTGCCGCCAGCAAGGATTTCGAAGAAGTCACGGATCTGCGAGCCGTTTTCGATCCGACTTTCCTGCGTGATGGTTTCATCGAAGTAGAAACCGCCGAGCAGGAAGTTGATCGGGCCGTCAAAGTCCGAAGTGATGCGGAATTCTTGCGTGAACGTCTCAACGCTCTGATCGCGCTGTTCGTTGGCAATATCCGCAGCGGTGTAGTCGATGTCCGAACGGAAGAAGTTGTCCAGTTCACGATAGGACGTGATCGAGGTGAACGAGAGACCGATGTCGGTTTCGTAGTCCATCTGGATCGAGCCGCCATAATTGTCGACTTCGTTTTCCGGAACGATGTTCAGGTTAGCCGTGCGATCAAAGAACGTGTCGAAGGTCTGGATCTGGCCGCCCAGCAGGTTGATCGCCGGCGCGGTCGGGCCTGCGACAACGGTGCCGACCTGACAGCACACTTCGTCAATGCGCGAATAATCGGCAATTGCGCGGATCTTGAAGTCCGGCGTCGGCTCGATCAGCAACTGACCACGCAGCGACCAGCGGTTACGGTCATTCTGATCAACGCCGAGATTTACGATTTCGGACGTGCCGTCGCGGTTCTGATAGCTGCCGTCGATGGAAAACGCGATATTTTCCGAGATCGGCCCGGTCACGTCGCCTTTGAGGAAGATGTTGTTGAAATTACCGTAGGACGCCTCAACGCTGCCACCGAATTCGAACTGCGGCTCACGCGTGACGATTGAGATAACGCCGGCTGATGCGTTCTTGCCGAACAGCGTAGATTGCGGGCCGTTGAGAACTTCGATGCGCTGGACGTTAGGAAGATCCGACAGGGCACCTGCCGAACGTGAACGGAAAACACCGTCGATGAACACGCCGACCGACGGTTCAACGCCGAAGTTGTTATCGCCGTTACCAAAGCCACGGATGATGAAAGTCGAAGCCGACGAAGTCTGGAGCTGGCTGACACGCAGAGACGGGGTAACGGTCTGCAGATCAAGCACGTCGCGGATTTGCGCCTGCTCGATGGTTTCAGCGCTGGTCACAGAAACAGCAATCGGCGTTTCCTGAAGCGTCTGTTCACGCTTCGAAGCGGTCACGATGATCTGGTTGCTGGCTTCGGGGGCCTCAAGCTCTTCGTCCTGCGCGAAGGCTGTGGTGGGAGCTGTCAGGGCAACAGCGGTAACGCCTGCAAGCAGGGCTACGCGATATGAACCGGCGATGCCGGGAAAAGTGGAACGCATGGAAGTCCTCTCCTTAAAACTATCGAAGTTCGGGAGAGTATTAAGCTGACGGCCGTTCACCGGCTCTTTTTGACACATCGGAGCACCCAGATGCCCCACTCCCCAACTCGATCGCCACAAGTGATACGCAAGTGCCCGCACCCTCACAAGCGCATATGGCGAGGTGACGTAACGTAAACTTGTGTGAAAATCATGAAATGTTGCAGTCCTGACACACCGCTACGACGCTGCAAGTGCGAAGAAAACTTCACGAAGCTTGCCGTAACGCCCGCCCTCGGCTAAGCGCGCGCCCGAAGCTTTGCGCCGTTTTGTGCAGCGCAGCAGAACCTTCCTGAACAGCGCGCTTTTTGACAGAGCGTACAACCGTGCCGCTCTGGCCAAAAAATACCGAAAGCCCAAACTTATGTCCAAGGCCCCTTCTTCACTCCGCAATGTGGCGATCATCGCCCACGTTGACCACGGCAAAACCACTCTGGTCGATCAGCTCTTCCGCCAGTCCGGCACCTTCCGCGAGAACCAGCGCGTCGAAGAGCGTGCAATGGACAGCGGCGATCTCGAAAAAGAGCGCGGCATTACCATCCTTGCAAAATGCACCAGCGTCGAATGGGAAGGCCCGGACGGCGAAGTAACGCGCATCAATATTGTCGATACGCCCGGCCACGCCGACTTCGGCGCAGAGGTTGAGCGTATCCTGAGCATGGTCGACGGCGTTATCCTGCTGGTCGACAGCGCCGAAGGCGCGATGCCGCAGACCAAATTCGTGACCGGTAAAGCGCTGGCGCTGGGCCTGCGTCCTATCGTGGTCGTCAACAAGATCGACCGTCCTGATGGCCGTCCGCAAGAAGTGCTGGACGAAGTGTTCGACCTGTTTGCCTCACTGGATGCGACCGACGAACAGCTCGACTTCCCGTCGCTCTGGGCGTCAGGCCGTGACGGCTATGCCAGCGATGATGAAAGCGCACGCGAAGGCGATCTGCAGCCCTTGTTCAAACTGATCACCGATCACGTGCCTGCACCTGGCCTCGATACCGAAGGCAAGTTCAGCTTCTTGGCGACGCTGCTTGACCGTGACAACTTCATGGGCCGCGTTCTTACCGGCCGCGTGCAGTCAGGCACTCTGAACGTGAACGATCCGATCCACGCGATCGACCGTGACGGCAACGTCGTGGAGACCGGACGCGCAACCAAGCTGCTGTCTTTCCGCGGGCTGGAACGTGTTCCGGTCGACAGCGCAAAGGCTGGCGACATCATCGCGCTGGCAGGGCTGGAAAAGGCAACCGTTGCGAACACTATTTGCGATCCTTCGGTGACAGAGCCGATTTCCGCACAGCCGATTGATCCACCCACGCTTGCCATGCAGTTCGCAGTTAACGACAGCCCGCTGGCTGGTCGGGAAGGCGACAAGGTTACCAGCCGAATGATCCGTGATCGTCTGCTGCGCGAAGCGGAAACCAATGTCGCCATTCGCATCACCGAAAGCGCCGACAAGGACAGTTTCGAAGTCGCTGGTCGTGGTGAACTCCAGCTTGGTGTTCTGATCGAAACAATGCGCCGCGAAGGTTTCGAGCTCGGCATCAGCCGTCCGAAAGTTCTGCTGCGCGAAGAAGACGGGCAGAAGCTGGAGCCGTATGAAACTGTCGTCATTGATGTGGATGACGAACATTCCGGCACGGTCGTTGAAAAGATGCAGCGCCGTAAGGCTGACCTGACCGAAATGCGTCCGTCTGGTCAGGGCAAGACCCGCATCACTTTCTCCGCACCGTCGCGCGGGCTGATCGGTTATCACGGGGAATTCCTGTCCGACACGCGCGGCACCGGCATCATGAACCGCCTGTTTGAAAAGTACGGCCCCTTCAAAGGTGCCATCGAAGGCCGTATCAATGGCGTTTTGTTGTCGAACAGCGATGGCGAAGCTGTCGCCTACGCGCTCAACGCGCTGGAAGAGCGCGGCGAGCTGTTTATCGCGCCGCAGATGAAGCTTTATGAAGGCATGATCATCGGTGAAAACGCCAAGCCGGACGACCTTGAAGTCAACCCGATGAAGGCCAAGCAGCTCACCAACATCCGTTCATCGGGCAAGGATGAAAGCATTCGTCTGACACCGCCGCGTCATACGACGCGGCGGTGTCAGA
>JAXHVK010000178.1:0-4269 GCA_034211135.1 Pseudomonadota bacterium | reverse complement strand
GAAACAGCGCTCACAGCCCATCTTGTGATGCCAGAACCGCCTGCGGATGACTCCTTTCTGCATGAAATTTCCGCAAAACTCGAAGCGCAATTCGCAATCAGTCACTCGACCTTCCAGATCGAACGCAGCGTTCGCGACAATGGCTGCTCTGCCGGAGTGGTCTGTTAATGGCTGAAGCGCCAACAAAATCTTCCGATCCGCAGGCAGCCACCGCTGCGCGCGAAGAACTGCGCGCGGCGATGGTGCGTCTGGCCGAAGGCGACAGCGCGGCGCTTGAACAGATTTACGCTGCGACACGCGTGAAACTGTTTGGGATATGCCTGCGTATCTTGGGCGATAGAAAGGAAGCGGAAGACGCCTTGCAAGACGTCTATGTCAATCTCTGGCAACGCGCGGATCGTTATGACCCGCAGCGTGCGAGCCCCATTTCATGGCTCGCCACGTTCGCACGCAATCGTGCGATCGACCGTTTGCGCACGGGTAAGGTGCGCGGCGGGGCTGTGCCTGTGGAAGAGGCCGCTCCCCTCCCCGATGAAGCGCCACTGGCGGACGCCTTGCTTGTGGATGCGGAGCGTGATGCGCAGATTCACAAATGCCTGACCACTCTTGATGAAAATGCGCAGACGCACATTCGCAAGGCGTTTTTCGAAGGCTATACCTACGCCCAGCTTGCCGAAACCGCCGATGTGCCGCTGGGCACGATGAAAAGCTGGATACGACGCGGTTTGATGAAGCTGCGCGCCTGTCTTGAAGCGAGCGAGAAGGAGGGCGCGCAATGAGCGACAAATCCGAACTCAACCCGCTCGACAATCGTGATGACAAGACAATCGCGGCAGAATTTTCCCTCGGCTTGCTCGAAGGCGAAGAATTGCTTGCCGCACGCGGGCGCATGGCGACCGATCCCGATTTCGCGGCACGTCGCGAATGGTGGGATGACTGGTTCGTACCGTGGACCGATGAAGTTGCCGGCTCAGAACCCGGTGCGCAGGTCTGGAACACTATCCAGACCCGTGTCAGCGCTCTTGCGCTGGCCGACAGTGTCAACGGCGCGCATGCCAATGATGATGCGGACAATGTTGTCCTGCTGGATATGGAGCGCAGCGTAAAGCGCTGGAAATGGACCGCTGGACTGACTTCGGCGGCGGCAGCGCTTGCGCTTGCCCTGTTCGTCTTTGCCCCCGGCAGCGGAACGGGCGATCAACAAACACCGCAAGTCGCCAACAATTCCGTTCAGTCCCCGCTGATGGCGTCGATCCCGATTGGCGACACGCCCTTGCGCCTTGGCGTTACCTTCCTGCCGGAAAGCGATGAAATGCTGGTTTCGGCTGCTGGTATCAGCGCGGATGGCGTGCATGACCACGAATTGTGGCTGGTGCCTGCCGATGGCACGGCGCTGCAATCTCTGGGTGTGATCTCTGCGGGTGAGGAGCGCCGCGTCGCGCTGCCCGATACGATCACCCGCAACATCAGCGATGGTGTGCAACTGGTGCTGACTCGTGAACCGCTGGGCGGAAAGCCTGATGGTGTTGACGCTGGACCGGTCGTTGCACAGGGCGCGTTCAGCGCGGTTTGACACTTAGAGGCCGCTTCCGGCGGATCTCGCAAGTCATTCTCAAAAAGCGCTTTTTCGCAATTTTCAAAAAATATTGAGCGTTTTTGCATCTCATTCGTGAAGCAAGGCGTAGCTTCTGCGCAAGATCGGGAGGGCTTGCAGTAACAAAGGAGATACTCAATGACCTCGATCCCGACATTTTTCAAAGCTTCTGCTCTGGCCGCCATCGCCGTCACCACCGGTCTGGCCGCTGGCTCAATCGCTCCCGAGCCCGCACAGGCTCACAAGCGCGCCAAGGCAGAACGGGACATTGTAGAAACAGCCGCTCGCAGCGACGTGCACACCACGCTGGTCGCCGCTGTCAAAGCCGCTGATCTGGTTGACACTCTCCAAAGCCCCGGCCCCTTCACCGTGTTCGCCCCGACCGACACCGCATTTGCCAAACTGCCCGAAGGCACTGTTGCAACGCTGGTAAAGCCGCAGAACAAGGCCACTCTCACCAAAATCCTGACTTATCACGTGGTGCCTGGCCGTGTGCGCAGCACTGATCTGGTCAACCTGATCAACACCGGCGGCGGCGCAGCGACGATCAAGACCGTTTCCGGCGACACCCTGACTGCCCGCCTTTCTGGCAAGGATATTGTCATCACAGACGAAAAAGGCGGCGTCACGGCTGTCACGCGCGCCAACGTCACCACGGCAAATGGCGTAATTCACTTCACCGATGGCGTCTTTCTTCCGGCGTGATCCGTAACTTCGAAAAGAGCTAGCGTCGCCCTCCCGATCCCCTCCCATAGAGGGGCGGCGCGAACCAAGGCCCCGTCCGGTCGACCTCCATGACCGGGCGGGGTTTTGTCTTATGCGCCAAGCGCAAAATCGACGGCGGCGCGGCAGTGCAATTCGGTGGTGTCGAACAACGGCAACGGGCTGTGACACTGTTCGATCAGCAGCATGATCTCCGTACAGGCAAGTGCAATCGCCGTGGCGCCGCGTGCCTTCAGGTCTTCAATCACATCACAATAGAAATCGCGCGAGGCATCGAGCACCTGGCCTGCGCACAGTTCTTCGAAAATGACGCGGTGAATTTCGCCGCGATGGGTATCGTTCGGGATGACAGCCGTCAGCCCATGCGTCTTCAGACGCTCCGCATAGAAGGGCTGTTCCATGGTGAAGCGCGTGGCAAGAACGCCGACCTTTTCATGCCCGTTGGCTTTCAGTGCATCACTAAGTGGGTCTGCGATGTGGATCAGCGGGCAGCTCACAGCCGATTGCACAGCAGGCGCGACAAGATGCATCGTATTGGTCGCGATCAGGATACAATCCGCACCGGCACGCTCCAGCCCCGCGGCAGCATCGCCCAGCATCTCGCCAAGCCGCTCCCACTCGTCCTGCCGCTGAAGCGCCGCAATCGCATCGAAATCAAAGCTGTGCATCACGATCGGGGCGGAAACGATACCGCCGCGCCGTTCGCGCACCAGCCGGTTGGTGATGGCGTAATAATGCGCGGAGCTTTCCCAGCTCATCCCGCCCAGAATGCCAATAGTCTTCAAGCGCCTCTCCCTTCGCGAATGCGCGCCCACTAGAGCCGATGATATATTATTACAAGCCTGCGACAGAGCCTCAAAAAAGGCCGCCCGCGCCTATGCGCAAGCGGCCTTGAAATTGTTTGAGAAAGTGGGAGGCCGTTTAAGCCGCCTCTTCCTTTTCGCCCTTGTCGTCATCGTTGGAGACAACCTGGATCGGCTCTTTCTTGCCTGCGACAACATCGTCATCAATCACGACTTCGCTGACATCGTCCATGTCAGGCAGGTCAAACATCGTATCAAGCAGAATGCCTTCGACGATAGAGCGCAAGCCTCGCGCGCCGGTCTTACGCTTGATCGCTCGTTCGGCGATGGCTTTCAAAGCTTCATCGGTGAAGGTCAGCTTCACATCTTCTAGCTCGAACAGCTTGCCATATTGCTTGACGATAGCATTCTTCGGTTCGGTCAGGATGGTGACGAGAGCATCGACATCCAGATCGTGCAGCGTGGCGATCACTGGCAGACGACCCACGAATTCGGGGATGAGACCGAATTTGAGGAGGTCTTCCGGCTCGCTCTTTTCAAGCAATTCGCCAATCTTGCGCTTATCCGGATCGGAGACATGGGCACCGAAACCGATTGAACGCTTCTGAAGGCGATCTGCGATGATCTTGTCCAGACCGGCAAACGCGCCGCCGCAGATGAACAGGATGTTCGTTGTATCGACCTGAAGGAATTCCTGCTGCGGATGCTTGCGCCCGCCCTGCGGGGGAACGCTGGCAGTGGTGCCTTCCATCAGTTTCAGAAGCGCCTGCTGAACACCTTCACCCGACACGTCACGCGTGATGGAGGGGTTTTCGGCCTTGCGCGTAATCTTGTCGATTTCGTCAATATAGACGATGCCGTGCTGCGCTTTTTCGACATTGTAGTCCGATGCCTGAAGCAGTTTGAGAATGATATTCTCAACGTCTTCACCGACATAGCCGGCTTCTGTCAGCGTGGTCGCATCTGCCATCGTGAACGGCACATCGAACGTGCGCGCCAGCGTCTGTGCGAGCAGCGTCTTACCCGTACCCGTCGGCCCGACGAGCAGGATATTCGATTTCGCCAGCTCAACACCGTCGGTTTTGCCGGAGTGCTTGAGGCGTTTG
The DNA here is from genome assembly GCA_034211135.1 of Pseudomonadota bacterium. Classification (GTDB taxonomy): domain Bacteria; phylum Pseudomonadota; class Alphaproteobacteria; order Sphingomonadales; family Sphingomonadaceae; genus Erythrobacter. Next base: position 43 of record JAXHVK010000178.1, on the reverse strand, counting down.
TAGTGGTTGTGAACCGCGACCGACAGGTTACGCTTGGCCGAAT
>JAXHVK010000177.1:0-4393 GCA_034211135.1 Pseudomonadota bacterium | reverse complement strand
CACGAAGCTTGCCAACGCATTCATCTGCACCGCCAACATCGCGCCGATTGATCCGGCTGTCGTGGTCGACGGCAATCGCAAGGTTCTGGCCGCCCGCCTCGCCGATGCGCGTTTCTTCTGGGAACTGGACCAGAAAAAGACGCTGGCCGAACACGCAAAGGGGCTGGAGCGGATTACCTTCCACGAAAAGCTGGGCACTCTTGCGGACAAGGTCGACCGCGTGGCGAAACTGGCGAGATGGCTATGCGAGGAAGGCATCGTTAAAGGCGATCCCGACTTGGCTGAGCAGGCAGCGCGCCTGTGCAAGGCCGATCTTGTCACCGAAATGGTAGGCGAGTTCCCTGAATTGCAGGGCCTGATGGGCGGATATTACGCAGAGAAGGAAGGCCTGCCGCGCGAAGTGTCAGACGCGATCCGCGATCACTACAAGCCGGTGGGGCAGGGTGATGATGTGCCGACTGCGCCGGTGACAGTGGCTGTCAGCTTGGCGGATAAGCTGGATACGTTGGCTGGGTTCTTCGTGATTGATGAGCGGCCAACGGGCTCAAAGGATCCTTTCGCTCTCAGGAGAGCTGCCCTTGGTGCCATCGCCCTTATCGTCGAAAATAGCCTTAGGGCGTCTATGCTTAATTTGTTTCATGCAGCCATGCCCATGAAAATTGGCAATGACCTCCAGCGAGTTGTCGCCGCAGACCACCTCAATGAGTTCTTCGTTGACCGGCTCGAAGTCCAACAACGCTCAGCTGGCGTTAGGCACGATCTTATCCAAGCAGTTGCTTGGATGGGTGGCGACGAGGACGTTAATGGCGAGCGGGATATCGTACGACTGTTGGCTCGCGTGAAGGCTCTTCAAACGTTGGTTGAAGGCGTGGACGGTCAAAATCTAATTTCCGCCTATAGAAGAGCCTCAAACATCCAGATAAAAGAAAAGCGCGTTACGGAACTCGATAAGGCTCTTTCTGACGGAAGGGTTTCGAGAGAGGAAATTTTAAATCTAGAAGCTGCAAAGATTGAAATTTCCTACTCGCCGGAAGCGGCCGAAAAGGCATTGATTGATGCTCTTTCAGACGCTGCGCCCAAGGCGGCGGCTGCTGTTTCGGAAGAGCGGTTCGAGGATGCGATGGCAGCGCTTGCGACGCTGCGCGCTCCGATTGATGCCTTTTTCGAGGACGTAACCGTCAATGATGATGATCCCGCCAAACGCGAAGCGCGCCTCAACCTGCTGGGCCGGTTTACGCGTGCGGTGGGCAATGTCGCCGATTTCAGCCGGATCGAAGGCTGAAATGGGCGCGCGTCCCTTCTTCCAGTTATCCTCCCCAGGACCGTGTAACATCCGGTCCATGTCTCCCTATGGCATGACCTCAAAGAGGGCCCCTCAATGAGCACAACAGTCTACCACTTCGGCGGAAACGCCAGCCACGACGACGCGCGCCAGCGTGACAAGACGATCACGGGAGGCAAGGGCGCGAACCTAGCCGAAATGGCGAGCATCGGCCTGCCGGTGCCCCCCGGCTTCACGATCACGACGGAAGAGTGCGTGCGCTACCTGCAGGACGGCGCGGACTTCGGCGATGCGCTGCGCGGGCAGGTCGGGGAGGCTCTGGCCCATATCGAAGGCGCTGTTGGCAAACGGTTCGGCGATGCAGGCGATCCGCTGCTCGTCTCGGTACGCTCGGGCGCGCGGGTGTCGATGCCGGGCATGATGGATACGGTTCTAAACCTCGGCCTTAACGATGAAACGGTCGAAGGGCTCGCCGCAACCAGCGGTGATGAACGCTTCGCCTGGGACAGCTACCGCCGGTTCATCCAGATGTACTCGGACGTGGTGCTTGGCCTTGACCACGGGCTGTTCGAAGAGGCGCTGGAGATCACGAAGGAAGACAACGGCTTCTACGCCGATACAGAGCTGTCCGCCGATGACTGGCGCGCTCTCGTCACCGAGTTCAAGGGCATTGTCGAGCAGGAGCAGGGCAAGCCGTTCCCGCAGGATGTGAACGAACAGCTATGGGGCGCGATTGCCGCTGTCTTCGATAGCTGGGACAGTGATCGCGCAAAGGTCTATCGCCGCCTGAACGACATCCCCGCAGACTGGGGCACCGCCGTGAACGTACAGGCGATGGTGTTCGGCAATATGGGCGAAACCAGCGCAACCGGCGTGGCCTTCACCCGCGACCCGGCCACGGGCAACCGGGCTTACTATGGCGAATACCTCATCAACGCGCAGGGCGAAGACGTCGTCGCCGGCATCCGCACCCCGCAATACCTGACAAAGGCTGCGCGTGAGGAAGCCGGTGCAAAGCCGCTTTCGATGGAAGAGGCGATGCCCGATGCGTACACCGAACTGGCGCGCGTGTTCGACCTGCTTGAAGGTCACTATCGCGACATGCAGGACATCGAGTTCACCGTTGAGCGCGGCAAGCTGTGGATGCTGCAAACCCGTTCGGGCAAGCGGACTGCAAAAGCGGCGCTGAAGATGGCGGTCGAGATGGTGGAAGAAGGCCTGATCGACCAGCGGACCGCAGTGAAGCGCATCGACCCGATGGCGCTTGACCAGCTGCTTCACCCCACGCTTGACCCCGAAGCGGAGCGCAATGTGCTCACCACCGGCCTTCCGGCATCGCCGGGCGCAGCGGCGGGCAAGATCGTGCTCGATGCCGACACGGCAGAGCAATGGGCCAATCGCGGCGAGAAGGTGATCCTGGTGCGCGTCGAAACCTCACCAGAGGACATTCACGGCATGCACGCTGCGCAAGGCATCCTGACTGCGCGCGGAGGCATGACCAGTCACGCAGCCGTGGTCGCGCGCGGCATGGGTCGCCCGTGTGTCTCAGGTGCCAGCGGCGTTGTGATTGATCGCAATTCGCGCACTCTGCGTATTGGCGCGCAGGAGCTGAAAGAGGGCGACGAAATCACCCTCGACGGGGCGAACGGGCAGGTCATGCTCGGCATCGTTCCCACGGTTGAGCCCGAGCTTGCCGGTGATTTTGGCACCCTGATGGTATGGGCGGACGAAAACCGCCGCATGCGCGTGCGCACCAATGCCGAAACGCCCGCGGACTGCAAAATGGCGCGCCAGTTCGGGGCGGAAGGCATCGGCCTTTGCCGCACAGAGCATATGTTCTTCGATGCATCACGTATCAGCGCCGTGCGCCAGATGATCCTTGCCGAAGACGAAGCCGGTCGCCGCAAGGCTCTCGATCAGTTGCTGCCTGAACAGCGCAGCGATTTTACCGAGATATTCGAAGTCATGACGGGCCTGCCGTGCACGATCCGTTTGCTCGATCCGCCGCTGCATGAATTCCTGCCTCATGGCGATGCCGAGTTTGCGGAGCTTTCCGATGCAACGGGCCTTGGCGTGGACTATCTCAGGCGCCGCGCGGATGAACTGCACGAATTCAACCCGATGCTGGGCCATCGCGGTTGCCGTCTGGGGATTACCTTCCCCGAAATCTACGAGATGCAGGCGCGGGCCATCTTCGAAGCGGCCTGCGCCGTCCAGAAGTCAAGCGGCGAAGCGCCACTGCCCGAGATCATGATCCCGCTGGTCGCGACACAGAAAGAGCTCGCCATCCTGCGCGCGCTTGTGGATCGCGTGGCTGCAGAGGTGTTCGAGGAGCAAGGCGCCACAGTCGACTATCTGGTCGGTACCATGATCGAGCTGCCACGGGCAGCTCTGATGGCGGGTGAGATTGCCGAGGAAGGCGAATTCTTCAGCTTTGGCACCAACGATCTGACGCAAACCACGCTGGGCGTGAGCCGCGACGATTCCGCCAAGTTCCTTGCGCCTTACGTCGAGAAGGGCATCTTCCCGCGTGACCCGTTTGTCAGCCTCGACATTGATGGCGTCGGCCAGCTGGTCGAGCTTGCCGCTGAGCGCGGGCGCGCAACCCGCGAAGGCATCAAGCTGGGCATTTGCGGCGAGCATGGCGGCGACCCCGCCAGCATCGCTTTTTGCGAGAAGGTTGCTCTCGATTACGTCAGCGCATCGCCTTACCGCGTGCCGATTGCTCGCCTTGCAGCGGCGCAGGCAGCGCTGGACTGACGCGCCTTACGTGCCGGCGAGCGATCGTCGGCCCGTTAGCGTAAGGATGTCAAATGTTTCGGTGACTTTGCCGTCCTCGTCCGCGTGTTCCGCGAAGGCATCGCAAGCGCGCCTGTAAGCGGCGCGATCGAGGGACGGGGCGCGGTCTTTCAGGGCGCTTCCCAGCCCCTGATCGCGCAGGTCCTGAACCAGCCTTGGCAAGCTGGAATAGCGCACTTTCAGCGTGTGGGAATCGACTACCGGGTCCTTCCACCCGGCCCGCTGAAGCAATTGGGGCGCAGCGCGCGGATCGACCAGAGGGTGCATTCGAGCTGCGGGCCGGTCCGGTTCTGCTGCCATAATCGCAGAGCG
>JAXHVK010000176.1:0-4441 GCA_034211135.1 Pseudomonadota bacterium | reverse complement strand
ACGATTGCCAATGCGCCGGGCACCGGCATTTGCGATGACAAGGCGATTTACAGCTTCATGCCCGAGATCGTCGAATTCTACACCGGTGAAAAGCCACTGCTGCCCAATGTCGAAACGTGGCGCTGCGCCGATCCGGACAGCCTTGCCTATGTCCTCGACAACCTGAGCGAGCTGGTGGTGAAGGAAGTGCACGGTTCGGGCGGCTACGGGATGCTGATCGGCCCGACGGCAAGCAAGAAAGATATCAAGCAATTCCGCGCCAAGCTGGAGGCCAACCCCCAGAACTATATCGCGCAGCCGACACTGTCGCTTTCCACTTGCCCGATTTACACCAGCAAGGGACTGGCCCCGCGTCATGTGGATCTCAGGCCGTTTGTGCTGATGTCGCCCAACGGGATCGATATTACGCCAGGCGGGCTGACGCGGGTTGCGCTTAAAAAGGGGTCTTTGGTGGTCAATTCCAGTCAGGGCGGCGGCACCAAAGATACCTGGGTTCTGAAGGATTGAACGGCTGATGATGTTAGGACGCACAGCCAACAGCCTGTTCTGGATGTTCCGCTATCTGGAGCGTGCGGAGAACACCGCACGCCTGCTGGATGCAGGGCTGCGCATGGCGCTGACCCGTGACATTGCGACGGCGCAGGAAGAATGGCGTTCGGTCATATCCACTCTGGGTACGCGCAAGTTGTATGAAGCCAATCACAATGGTTTTGACGGGGTTTCGGCGTGGAATTTTGTCCTTCGAGACAAGACCAATCCCGCCAATGTGCGCGAAATGTTCAGCGCCGTGCGCTCGAACGCGCGCGTCGCTCGGACCAATATTTCTGACGAGGTGTGGACCGCCGTCAATGAAAGTTGGATGAAGCTGGACAAGATGCTGTCCCGCCCCATCAGTCAAAGCGCTGTGGGAGAGGTTGTTTCCACCATTCGCCGGGCTGGAACACGCGTTCACGGTGCGCTTGATGGCTCAATGCTGCGCAATGAAGGGTTCCATTTCGCCCGCGCAGGTACTTTCACAGAACGCGCTGAAAGCACGGCGCGAATACTGGATATGAAGTATTTCTTACTGCTGCCTTCATTGTCCTATGTCGGTTCGAGCCTCGATACGGGCCAATGGGATCAGGTGTTGCGATCGGTTGCGGGCGCGCGCGCATACAGCTGGTTGAATGCTGGGCAGATTGACGCACGCGGAATTGTCGAATTCGTGGTGCTGGATGATCGTTTCCCGCGCAGCCTTGCCTTTTGCCGCAGCGCTCTGCGTGACAATCTCGCCGCTCTTGCGCGGATGCATGGCAAGGAGGGCAGCTCCAACGAACTGATGCGCGATGCCGATATGCATATCAGCGACATTACCGTCGAAGAGATATTCGACCGCGGCCTGCACGAATTTCTGGTCGATTTCATGGCCCGCAACGCAGCGATCGCGGACGCTATCGCCGAAGATTACAGGTTCCTTGCCTAATGCGCCTTTCGATCAGACACACCACGCGATATTCATTTTCCGAGCCTGTCGTTCACGCCCTGCAAAGGCTGCGGCTGACGCCCAAGGAAACGCAGGGGCAGCGCATAATCGACTGGTCGATGACTTACGAAAATGCTCATGCTGAATTGGAATTCGACGATCAGCATTTCAACACTGTTACTCTGATCGGGGTAGAGGCCGGTGTGCGCGACGTCACAGTAACGTGCAGTGGAACGGTCGAGACAGAGGACAATGCCGGCGTGATCGGCCGCCATTCGGGCCACCTTCCGCTGTGGAGTTTTCTGGGGCAGACAAAGCTGACAAAGCCGGGGCCGAGACTGCGCGAGCTTATCCGTGACGTGCACGGACCAGAGGACGGCGGCAAGCTGGACTATTTGCACGCACTATCCGCGCGTATTCGTGAAGTGGTCGCCTATCAGACAGGTACGACGCAGGTGACCACGACCGCGGAAGAGGCGGTGAGCGAGGGGAATGGCGTATGTCAGGATCACGCGCATATCTTCATCGCAGCGGCAAGGGCGGCTGATATTCCGGCCCGCTATGTCAGCGGCTACCTGATGATGAATGACCGGATCGAGCAGGAGGCGACCCACGCCTGGGCGGAAGCTCATATAGACGGTTTGGGCTGGGTGGGTTTCGACGTATCCAACGGGATCAGCCCCGATCCGCGCTATGTCCGTGTTGCGACAGGGCGCGATTACCGCGATGCCGCCCCTGTCACCGGCATCAGCTTTGGCCAGGCGGAGCAGATGCTGACTGTCGACGTTGCTGTCGAACAGCAGAAGCAGGAAGAACAGGCCCAGCAATAGTGCTTTGAGCGCTCTGCCAACTCGTCTATTGGCGCGCATCCTAGCTGGAAGGAAGTCCACATGACTTATTGCGTTGGTATGGTGCTTGCAAAAGGGCTCGTCCTGATGAGCGACACCCGCACAAATTCGGGCGTCGATAACATCTCCGTTTTTCGCAAGATGTTTTCATGGCAGGTCCCGGGCGAACGGATGATTGCGGTGATGACCGCAGGAAATCTGGCCACAACGCAGGCTGTGATCAGCCAGCTGGAAGAACGAACAAAAGAGCCCGACGAACGCAACAATACGCTGATCAAGGGGCCGACCATGTTCAGTGTGGCGACCGAAATCGGTAGGCTGCTACGCACTACGATCGAAGAACGACAGAACGCCAATGGCGAACGGGGCCGCGGCAAGTTCACCGCCACGATCATCGTCGCCGGACAGATCGCCGGGATGGAGCCGCGGCTGTTCATGATCTATCCCGAAGGGAACTTCATCGAGGCAAGCTGGGACACGCCTTTCTTCCAGATCGGGGAAACGAAGTACGGGCGACCGATCCTGATCCGGGGCTATGATCGGGACATGAGCTTTGAAGACGCGGTCAAACTCCTGATGGTTTCGTTTGATTCCACGCTCAAGGCCAACCTGTCCGTGGGCTTGCCGCTGGATCTAATGGTGATTGGCAAAGACGAGTTTGCGCCCAGCCATGAAAGGCGGGTAACGGCTGACGACCCTTACTTTGGAGAGATATCATCCAGCTGGGGTGATGCGTTGCGCGCGGCGTTTGCCTCGCTGCCCGATTACCGGATTGATCCGGTTGATTCGTAGCCCGCTTTCGAGCGCTTCAATGGTGGAGCCGGTTTGAGCGCAGACCGGCCGCTTAACATTCAGGTTCATTTTGGACCCATATAAACTCCCGTATCTCGGTAATTCCGGAGAGTATAAACACGTAATTGCTCCAGATCGGAAACGGTACCGCGTGTATTAATACAAGTCTTTGCGCATCTGTATTGGCCATGACACGCAAATCCTCGCTTCACTTCATCGACTCTGACAGTCGCCAAAGAGCTGAGATGGCCAGGATCGGGTTTTCGCTCGGCCATCATTCAGAAGTATATGGCGACTTGTCGGAGTTGTCGGTCCACTCGCCACTCGAAGGCATCATTGTCGCTCGCGATAGGGCAGAAGAAGGCGGCGTTTCCGTAATCCTCGACAGGCTGAGCAAGCTCGGCATCTGGCTGCCGTTGATCGCGGTTGAAAAGCAGCCCCGACCTGGACGCATTGTGGAAGCGATCAAGTCCGGCGCGCTTGATTACCTTTCGCTGCCCCTTGATACTGATCGCTTTGAACGGTGTCTTGGCCGTATCGAGAAGGAAGCGGAACTGTTCGGGCAGGCGCGGCGTCGCATTATCCACGCGCGCGACCGTATCTCCAGTCTTTCCACCCGCGAACGCGAAGTTCTGGACTGGCTCGCCGAAGGCAGCAGCAACAAGGTAATCGCACGAGAGCTGGATATCAGCCCGCGGACCGTTGAGATCCACCGTGCAAACATGATGAGCAAGCTGGGCGCACGTCACGCAGCCGAAGCTGTCCGTCTCAAGCTGGAAGCCAAGCTGGAGCCTGAACTGCGCGCATAAAGCTCTTGGTGGTCGAGAGCTGGTTTCAGCAGCGTTTGTCGTCTCAGGTTTCCCGGGCCCTGTACCAAAGATCCGACCCCCGCGGATACTTTGGTGCGGGGCCGCTCTTTATCTCGCCCACTTGCGCGTGCTTAGCGGCAGAATTTCGAACCGGTACCTTCGAGGTGGAAATGATCAGCGTGCGCGGCGTTGTATTCCGGACCAAGCACGGTGCCAAACCGTTTGCAGGCGCTTTTCTGGATGACACGCAGGAACTCGCGTTCGGCAGCGCTTCCGCCGTCCCAGTCGGCCAGCAAGGTGATGCGGCGGCCATCTTTCAGAACAAAGCCTGATACGTCGATTGCGTTGCCGGTCGCATGGCCGGATCGTTTGTTCGACCCCGCGACATTGCGGCAGGAATAGCTGCCCATTGTCTCGATGCGCGCCAGCGGGCTGCCAAGGATCTGCTGTGCCGCACGATCCACTCCAAACCGCGCCCATGCGGTGAAGGCCTGCGCGGTCTTGCATTTTACAGGACCGATATTGCTGAC
>JAXHVK010000175.1:0-4460 GCA_034211135.1 Pseudomonadota bacterium | reverse complement strand
TTTGCAAAATGCGAGACCGCGATGACGCATATTGCGAAAAATCTCGATGCCCTTTTGGCCAAGCCGCAGAACGCATCAGGCCAAGTCACGGAAAACAAGCAGAAAAAACTGTCTGGCACGGAACTTGATCCGTCTTCGGCAGCAACCACCGAGGCCAATATGTTCGATACGACTTCTACAACGCAGCTCAATCTCTCCGCACGCGGCGCAAACTATGCACGCAAGCCCGTGATGCTTGCAGTGACTGCTGCTCTCGCTGCGACCTTCGCATCGCCGGCACTGGCGGGCGGCGTTACTGCCGGAACACTTATCGAAAACACCGCAAGCGCCACATATGATGACGGCAGCGGCCCCCAGACCATCGATTCCAACACCGTCGTCGTTCGCGTTGATGAACTGCTGGACGTGACTGTTACATCGCTGGACTCCGGTCCGGTAGGCGGCGCGCCGGGTGAAGCAATCCTCACTTTCGAAGTTACAAACCAGGGTAATGGACCGGAAGCCTTTGAACTCGTTGCCAATCCTTCGGTGGCTGGCAACGATTTCGACACGACTGTCGATGCCATCGCGGTCGATACCAATGGCAACGGGGTATATGACCCCGGCGTAGATCAGATCCTCGCAGGGCCGGAAACGACTTCCGTTCTGGCACCTGATGAAGCCGTAACCGTGTTTGTCATCGTGACGGTGCCCAATGGCGTAAGCGATGCTGATGAAAGCGACGTAGAACTCACCGCCAACGCCGTAACCGGCACTGGCACACCCGGAACATCGTTCGACGGTCAGGGCGAAGGCGGTGGCGATGCCATCGTTGGCACCACTGGCGCAACGGCCGCAGCGATCGGTTCGCTGATTGCGGGCGTCACAACTGTTGATCTCGTCAAGTCGGTTACGGTTGTCGATCCGTTTGGCGGCGACAGCGCGGTGCCAGGCTCGATCGCGACCTTTACGATTGCTGCCAACGTTACCGGCTCCGGCTCGATCAGCGATTTCACCGTCACGGACGCCATCCCTGCCGACACCACTTACGTGCCGGGCTCGCTCACTCTCGATACAGGCGCGCTGACCGATGCAAGCGGCGATGACGCCGGCGAGGCAAGCGATGCGTCAGGCATCAGTGTCGACCTCGGAACGGTTTCCGGCGGCACAACCCACTCCATCACTTTCGACGTGACAATCGATTGATTTTCGAAAGCAGGGAAAGGACCACCCTCATGAAAACGCTCACAAAAATCGCAGCAGCCGCTCTTGTTATTGCGCTTCCTCTGGCTCCGGCCAGCGCGCAGGACAGCGCAGGTGCCGCAGCCGAAGAAGCCAAGCCCAAAGTGTCGCTGAAGAGCGACGTGATGGCTGTTGAAACAGTGATCGACGAAAATGGCGACAAAACGATCAAACTGGTCGCTCCGACCACTTTCACTCCGGGAACGGTTCTGAGTTTTGGCATGAATTACGCCAATAGCGGCACCGCGCCTGCCACAAATGTAACCGGCACGAACCCGCTGCATGAAGCCGTTCGCCTCTCGCCCGATGCCGATCCTGCGCTGATCGTGTCGGTTGATGGCGGCAAGACTTACGGCACGCTCGGCGATTTGTCCGTCTCCACCGAATCCGAGGGCTCGCGCCCCGCAAGCCATGCCGATGTGACGCATGTCCGCTGGACAATCGCATCAATCGCGCCGGGTGAAAGCGGACGCATCGCCTTCCCAGTCATCATCCGCTGATCAGCGGGAGATAACCGCCAAGCTGCACGGGCGGGACCACAGTCGTGCGGCACACGCAAAGGACCAAACCAATGAAACGTACCACCCAGTTGCTGGGTGCGGTGAGCGCAGTAGCGCTGATCGCGGTCTCCAGCACACCGGCCATGGCGGAAGGCATCCGCGCTGGCACGGACATCACCAACACGGTGACCGTTGACTACCAGGTCAACGGCGTCGACCAGACACAAGAAACGGCTACAGACACGTTCGCCGTTGACCGCCGCGTCAACGTCACCGTGTCATCGGTCGATTCACCGAAGGACGTAAACCCCGGTACAACCGACGGTTTCCTGACCTTCGACGTTACCAACCTTTCGAACGACACAGTCGATCTTGATCTGACTGCGACGCTTGAAGCTGGTGACACGAACGATATCGGTGCCTTCACCATATACGAAGATACCAACAATAACGGCACGTTCGACGCAGCCGACCAGGTCATCACCTTCCTCGACGAAGTTGAAGCAGACGAAACACTGCGCGTCTTTGTCGTTGCAGACATCGATCTGGCAGCTGAAAACGGCGACAGCTTCGACATCAGCCTGAATGCTGATGCGCACGAAGCAGGCGGCGTTGGTGCTCTTGGCACCGAACTCTCTGAAAGCACTGGCGATTCCGCAGATCCGTCTGTGGTTGATACGGTTCTGGCCGACGGCAGCAACGCTGATGGTCTGACGGGCGATGTCGACAATGACGGCTCGTTCTCGGCTCAGGGTACTCTCAACGTTGCCGGTGCAGACGTCACCGTCATCAAATCCAGCGTCGTTGTCAGCGATCCGGTAAACGGCACCACCAACCCGAAAGCAATTCCGGGCGCGGTTATCCGATACTGCATCGCGGTTACCAACGCTGCTGGCGCAGCTGATGCAACCAACATTGTCGTAGTCGATAACCTTCCGGGTGACGTTGACTACAACACCGGTACCATCCTGCGTGACACCGACGTGGCAGTTGCCGGTTCGGGTGCAACTGCGGTTGCAACCTGCACCAACGGTTCCGCTCCGACGACAGCAGCTGAAGGTAGCTTTGACTCGGCAAACAACCGTGTCAGCGGCAGCCTCAGCACGATCTCAGGCGGCAACTCTGCCGGTCTGAGCTTCGAAGTCACCATTCCCGCAGCCACTGCGCCTACGCCGTAAGTAGCTGATTAGGATAGGATAAGACTTTGCGTGTTCTCTCTCCCGTAAGACGTTTGGTTGCAGCACTCTTGCTAGTTCTGCTGCCTTTTGGCGTGCTTGCGGGAGAGGCCCGCGCACAAGACGATACGACCGGGGAGGAATCCCGGCAGACCCTTCGGACGATTACGAATACGGCTTCGGCCCAATGGAATTTTGCAGGGAGTGCGGTAAGCACAACTTCGAACGAGGTGGCCTTTGATGTCACCCTGCCGCCCCCTGAAATTCGTTCGTTCCGTCCCAGCGCAGGCGGTGGTTCCGAACTGACGTTCCGTTCGCCCGTCTGTAACGCGCCCGGCCGTTCTGGCCTGGCCGTCAGCACGGCGCCCGATATGGCGACCATGCAGTCTCAAAGCGCGCAATCGACAATGGTTGATGAAACCAACGTCCTTCGCGCAGGCCAGACACTTATCTTTGAAGTTCAGGCGCTTGAGGCAAATATTGATCCGCAGGAGATCGACCAGCTTGAAATCGTAATCACGACTTCGACTGGTGATCGCGAGACGGAAACCATCTTCGAAACCGGCCCGAATACCGGCGTGTTTGTTGGACAGATCGACACTGTCCGCATTCCGCCCGGTGCCCAGCCTGACGATTGCCGCCTTGGCCTGACTGATGGCGCAATGATCGTCATCACCGCAAGCCTGCCCGGATCAGACGACATTATCATCACGACCGATGTTGAAGTTCTGGCCGATCCCTTTGGCGTCGTCTTCGACAGCGAAACAGGCGAGCCGGTTGATGGTGCGCGTGTGACACTGGTCGATGCCGCAACAGGGCAGCCGGCGACGGTCTTCGCTGAAGATGGTGTAACTCCTTGGCCGTCCAGCGTTATTTCGGGTGAGCCGATCACCGATGGCGCTGGCCGTGTGACGGATATGGGAGCGGGTGAATTCTGGTTCCCGCTGACTTTCCTTGGCACATACCGTCTGGTTGTGGAGCCGCCGGAGCCTTACACCGCTCCGTCTGTTGTTCAGCCTGCCGAGATCGCACAGATCACGCGTCCCGATGGCCGTTCCTTCGTCATCCTTGATGCATCCTATGGCGGCAACTTCACACTGGTCGATCAAACGCCGGTCCAGGTCGACATTCCGCTCGACCGTCCGAGCCTCGATCTTGGCCTCAACAAGACTGCGAGCCGCGCTCAGGCTGTTCCTGGTGATGTGGTCTTCTACGCTCTGACCGCGACCAATTCCGACCCCAGCCGTGCAAAGCGCAATGTCACGGTCACAGATACGCCGTCGCGCTGGTTGCGCCTTCGCCCTGACACCGTGCGTGTTAACGGTGCAGAGGCTCCCGATGCGATAACTATCGCGCCAGATGGCAGCACGCTGCAAATTGATCTCGGCACTCTCGCCGGCGGTGCAAGCGCCCGCGTTACCTACGCCATGACTGTGCGCCCTGATGCGCCTCCGGGCCGCGCCTTGAACGATGCTGTTGTTACAGATGTTCTTGGCCGCACCGCACGTGCACAGGTTGCCGTCGATATCGAGCGTGAGAATATCGCTGATCGCATGACTATTAT
>JAXHVK010000174.1:0-4483 GCA_034211135.1 Pseudomonadota bacterium | reverse complement strand
ACCCGCAGTGTCGGCCATGGCCCGTACCGATGCCGCGACAGAGCCGATATCCGGCGCATAAAACATACCCACCAGCGCATCATCGCGCTTTTCCAGAAGCTTTGCCGTGCGGGATTTGTCGGTCGCCGATGTCGCGATGACAATCACGGGCGCCGCATCGCCTGAGCCTGCATCTGCTGTTTCGATCAGCGTTTTGAGCGCGTCATGCGCTTCGTCACCGCTGGCACGGACATAAATGTGGCGGGCATCTCCGAATAACGATCCGGAACGCGCTTCATCACCCAGCCTGGCCGGATCCCGGCGCAGTTCTGCACCTGTCATTTCGATCCGCTCTCCCGCATCGGGGAGCGCCGCAATTACCTTTTGCGCAGCCGCGCTGGCCCCTGCTTCGTCCGGCCCGCAGAAGAAAAAGATCGACGCCTGCTGCGCAGATCGGGGAAGCCCGCGGGCAAAGTCGGAGTTCTTGGCCTTCATCCCAAGCTCACGAAGCCTCGCGAGCGCGCTCCCGCAGTGTCAGCGCTATGCGGGTTGCCATACGATCGGCCACATCCCTGGCGAGGTTTTCCAGCGCAGTCTGCTCTGCCGCGATAGTCGCATATTCGCTCGAAACCACATCAATCCCCGCGTCCGATCGCGCCGTCGCATCAAGCAGGATTTCACCGGTCGCAATATCGACCAACTGATAGCGCGTGCGCAAAATGCGCCGTTCGCGGCTGATCGTGTCATCGTTGAGAACGCCCAACGCCTCAAGCGAATCGTCAATACGCACATCCAGTCGATAGACAGGCGCAGCTTCGCCCGCAGTCTGGAGCCGTTCATTTAGAGCGTTGCGCAAAAGCCATCCGCCGCGCCCCGGAATGGCGGGCACGTCCACTGCGGCCAGTCCCTGCGCAATGCTCGCACTCGCGCCGCCTGCATACATGGGCTGCAATCCGCAGGCGGACAGCATAACAAACGCAGCCATGGCGAGGCACGCGCGCATCATGTGACGATATTGACCAGTCTGTCAGGCACCACGATCACCTTGCGAATTTCCGCTCCGTCGAGTGAACGCTGGACCTTCTCACTCGCGAGTGCAAGCGCTTCGAGGTCTTCTTTCGATGCACCCTTGGGTGCCGTCAGCGTATCGCGCAGCTTGCCTTTGTGCTGGATCGCGATGGTGACTTCGTCTTCGACCAGCATGGCGGGGTCGTGTTCAGGCCAGGGCGCATCGGCAATCAGGCCGTCATTCCCCGCGCATGCCCATGCTTCTTCGGCCAGATGCGGCATCATCGGGCTGGCGAGATGCATCAGAGTGCGGATCGCGAAATTGCGACTTTCGCTGGCTTCGGCCTTTTCGGTCGCGCCAGTGAGTTCGTAAATGCGGGCTACAGCCTTGTTGAAGCTGAGCGCCTCAATGTCTTCAGCAACCGCAACGATCGCCTGATGCGCCTTGCGCGCCAGCGGCTGGTCCTCGCCCGAGGCGGCCGGATCAAACTGCTGGAACAGACGCCACAGGCGCTGGACAAAACGCCCGCAGCCTTCAATGCCGTCCTGCGACCAGGGCAGATCGCGTTCGGGCGGACTGTCGGAAAGCATGAACCAGCGCACCGCATCCGCGCCGTAATCCGCGATGATTGCGTCAGGATCGACGACGTTCTTCTTGGATTTCGACATTTTGACGACGCGGCCAGCCGTAACCGGAGCGCCATCGGCAATCGTCACCCAGCCAGCGCCATCCTTCCGAACCTCGTCGGGTGAAAGCCAGCTTCCATCGCCCAATGCATAGGTTTCGTGCGTCACCATCCCTTGCGTGAACAGCGCGGCGAACGGCTCTTTCACGTCAATCTTGCCGATAGAGGCAAGAGCGCGGGTCCAGAAACGGGCATAGAGCAGATGCAGGATCGCATGCTCGATACCTCCGATATAGTGCTGCACCGGCAGCCACTTGGCGACCTCTTCCGGATCAAACGGCGCATTGTCGGGCTGCGATGCGAACCGCAGGAAATACCAGCTCGAATTGGCAAAGGTATCCAGCGTGTCGGTTTCGCGAAGCGCAGGTTTACCGCTGATCGGGCAAGTCGTGTGCTTCCACGTGGGGTGCCGTTCCAACGGGTTGCCCGGCTCATCAAAATCGATGTCCTCGGGCAGTTTAACCGGCAATTGATCACGCGGCACGGGCACCGGCCCGTGGTCCGGGCTGTGAATGATCGGGATCGGCGTACCCCAGTAACGCTGGCGCGAAATACCCCAGTCGCGCAGGCGCCACACAGTCTTGCCTTCGCCCCAGCCGCCGTTTTCGGCGCGGGCGATCACTTCGGCCTTGGCCTCATCAACGCTTTTCCCGTCAAGGAAGTCGGAATTGACGATCACACCATCGCCCGCCTCTGCTTCATCCCCCATCGGAGCGTCCGTTTCGGAAGCATCCTTGGCCACGACGCGAGTGATCGGCAGCTTGTACTTGGTGGCAAACTCAAAGTCGCGCTGGTCATGGCCCGGAACGCCCATGACAGCGCCTGTGCCGTAATCCATCAGCACGAAGTTCGCGATGAAGACGGGCATGGCTTCACCCGTGAACGGATGCTGCGCTGTTATGCCCGTGTCGAAGCCCAGCTTTTCCGCCGTTTCCAGCTCCGCCGCAGTCGTGCCGCCTTTCTTACACTCTTCGATGAAAGCGGCGACGGCAGGATCATCGCCGAGCCCCTGCGCAATCGGGTGATCAGCGGCGATAGCGCAAAAGCTCGCCCCGAAGATCGTATCGGGCCGCGTCGTATAAACCGGCAGTTTTTCACCGTTCGACAGATCAAAACTGAATTCGAGCCCGCTGGATTTACCGATCCAGTTTTCCTGCATCAGGCGGACTTTTTCCGGCCAGTCTTTCAGTTCGTCGAGACCTTCGAGCAGGTCTTCGGCGAAATCGGTGATCTTCAAGAACCACTGGTCCAGCTTGCGCTTCTCGACCTCGGCGCCCGAACGCCAGCCCTTGCCGTCAATCACCTGCTCGTTCGCGAGCACGGTCATGTCGACCGGATCCCAGTTCACCTCTGACGAACGACGGTAGACGAGGCCAGCTTCAAACATATCGAGGAAAAGCGCCTGTTCGTGCCCGTAATATTCAGGGTCACAGGTCGCAAACTCGCGCGTCCAGTCCAGCGCAAAACCGATGCCTTTGAGCTGTTTTTTCATCCCTTCGATATTGGCATGGGTCCATTCGCCGGGATGAACCTTCTTTTCCATTGCGGCGTTTTCGGCTGGCATTCCGAATGCGTCCCAGCCCATCGGGTGGAGCACTTCGAACCCGCGCATTTTCTTGTAGCGCGCCAGCACATCGCCCATCGTGTAATTGCGCACGTGCCCCATATGGATGCGCCCTGAAGGATAAGGGAACATCTCAAGGATGAAGCTCTTGGGCTTCTCGCTATCGCTATCGGCGGTGAATGCGCCGCTTTCTTCCCACGCGCGCTGCCAGCGCCCGTCGGCCTGGGACGGATCGAATCGGTTATCAGTCATGTCAAAGGTCGCTAACGCGGGAAAGCTTAGCCCGCTACAGCCTTGCGACGCAGGTCGCGGGCGCGGGTGAGAATAATGTCTTCCAGTTTCTGGACCGTGGCAGCCTGAACAGGGGCATCAACCCAGCCGCCATTCTGGGCAACCTGACGCACAGCTGCGACGCGCAAGGCGTCGGCACGCAAATCCTGATCGAGGATGGTCACGGTGACCTTCACGCGTTCATTGGGGTTTGTCGGATTGGCGTACCAGTCCGTCACGATAACGCCGCCTGCGCTGTCCGCAGATGCGAGCGGTGCAAAGCTCAGTGTTTCAAGCGCACCACGCCACAGATAGGCGTTCACCCCGATCGTATTGATCTGCGCGGATTGCAGATCGGTCGTCGGACGCTCCTGCCCTCCGCAAGCGGCAAGCGATGCGATTGCTGCGACACTCAGGGTTGCGCGCGAAATGGCGATTGTGGCTTTGGACACGGTGGTCTGGTTCCTCTTGATCATCTGGCCCCTCTATAAAGCGCCCGCGCGCTGCTACAAGTCCGGCGTTGGACGGGACCGAACCAGCATCGTGCCGGACGATCCCTCAATGCCACCAAATGGGATTTACGATTAGTGAACGCGTTTTCGTGCGTTAGCCCGACACATAAGTTCACAATATGTGTGCCCCAGGACACAGTGCATTCGCTTACGCAGGGTCAACTTGTGGAAAAGATTGCAGCCCTAACCGTCACAGTTCTAACACAGAAACCCGATATTCGAATCGGGCCGGTCAGAGTTCATTCATGGAAACTCTGGCATTCGGAACGACTGAGAACCTGATGGGGCGATGGATTAATGAAGCGTGCGAAGGACATGAAAGCATCGAAGCAGCTGAAGCTGCCGATGTTTGGCATGGCCGCGGCGCTCATGCTCGCTCTCCCCACGGCTAGTCTCGCGCTTGTCGGCTTTGATCTATCAACTGACGACGATGGTGCGACAGCGCTTGATTTGTTCACGCCTGC
>JAXHVK010000173.1:0-4539 GCA_034211135.1 Pseudomonadota bacterium | reverse complement strand
ACCGTATGTTAGCTCTCCGGCGACG
This sequence comes from Pseudomonadota bacterium, assembly GCA_034211135.1. Lineage (GTDB taxonomy): Bacteria > Pseudomonadota > Alphaproteobacteria > Sphingomonadales > Sphingomonadaceae > Erythrobacter. The sequence goes on along the minus strand of JAXHVK010000173.1, from coordinate 4,514 downwards.
GGTTTGCAGTCAAAGCCGCCCATTTGCTGGAAATAGGTGAACTGGGTGACTTCCATTCCGTCACACCACACTTCCCAGCCCAGACCCCATGCGCCCAGCGTCGGGCTTTCCCAGTCATCCTCGACAAAGCGGATGTCGTGTTTCAGCGGATCAATGCCGATTGCACGCAATGATCCGAGATACAGGTCCTGAATATCGCCCGGCGATGGCTTCAGAATGACCTGATACTGGTAATAATGCTGAAGACGGTTGGGGTTTTCGCCATAGCGCCCATCGGTCGGGCGGCGGCATGGCTGCACAAAGGCCGCATTCCACGGCTCCGGCCCAAGCGCGCGCAGGGTGGTTGCGGTGTGGAACGTGCCCGCGCCCATGCGCATGTCATACGGCTGGAGGATAACGCAGCCATGCGCGCTCCAGAAATCATGCAGGGTCAGGATAATATCCTGAAAAGAGCGCGCCGGATCACGCGGCGGCGCTGTCAGGGCGGCAGGTGCAGTGGTTGTGTCCGTAGTCATCTTGGCTGCGCCATGGCTTATGGTCCCAACGCGGTCAATGGTGCAGCGCAACACACGGGGAAAAGTGAGGCGGGGATTAGTCACTTGTCGTCAATCTTTCAGCCGCTATCAAAGGTCGCGATGAAAAGGATCGCAATAATGAAAATTTCCCCGTTCAGCCTGAAATCCTCCTGGTTGAAAGGCGCGTTTGCCTCGCTCGCCCTGTTGGCCGGAGCGCCTGCGCTTTCCGAAACGCGGTCCGCGGTTACTCCGGTTGAGACAAAGGCCGCGCCCGCTTTGTGGCAGGTCGCGGATGAGGATACGACGATCTATCTGTTCGGCACGGTACACTTCCTGCCGCCTGATCTGGACTGGTATGGCGGCGAAGTGGCGAAGGCGCTGGAGGCTTCCGGCCTGATCGTGAAAGAGCTTGGCCCCGATGCGTTCGAGCCCGCGCCGCTGCAGGCTGCTGTCGTGAAACATGCTCTGATGCCGCAGGGGCAGACTGTCCGCAGTCTTATGACCGATGAACAGCGCTCCGTTTACGAAGCCGAGCTGAAAGCTCTGGGCATGCCAGAGGCTGCGCTTGATCCGTTTCAGCCGTGGTTCGCTGCTGTGCGCATTACAGTGGCGAAGTTTCAGCAGATCGGGTTCAGCGCCGGTTCGGGCGTGGAAACGGTGCTGGAGCAAAAGGCTCCCGATACACCGCGCGCGGGGCTTGAGACGATTGACTACCAGTTCGGCCTGTTCGCCAGCCTGCCGATGGATGAGCAGGTCAAATACCTGATGGAAACCGTTGGCGAGATGGAGAATATCGAGCCCGCTCTCAAGCAAATGGTGGAAAGCTGGCGCACAGGCGATGCCGATGGTCTGGCGGAACTGATGAACGCGGCCCTTGCCGAAAGCGATCTGGCTGGCCCGCTGCTCTACACCCGTAACGAGGCCTGGGCACAATGGATCAAGGCGCGGCTGGAAGCGCCGGGAACAGTCTTCATCGCGGTAGGCGCGGGGCATCTCGCAGGAGAGAAGAGCGTTCAGGACCTGCTCGAAGCGCAGGATGTGGACGTTGCCCGCATTCAGTAAGGCACGTCTGCTTGTCGCGATTGGCGCGTTGTCACTCGCGGCATGCAGCAGTGAACCGGCCTATATTCAACCGGAGCCAAGCCCGCTCGTCTATGAGATCAGCGGACCTCAGGGCGCGGTCGAAGGGTGGATGCTGGGCACAATGCACGCCCTGCCCGATGGCGTGCGCTGGCGCACCGATGGGATCGAGCGCGCCGTCAGCAGCGCCGATTATCTGATCGTCGAGATTGCCGATCTCCAAGGCAGCAAGGCGCGCCAGATCTATGAGGAATTGGCGATCACTCCGGGGCAGCCCCCGCTGGAAGAACGTGTACCCCCTTCCCTTCGCTCGGCCCTGCTCGAAATGGTCGATGATATCGGAGCCTCTCCTGAACAGTTCGCAAATGTCGAAACATGGGCCTCAGCGCTCAGCATCGGTCAGGCAATTTCCACAGGCGATCGCGCGAACGGAGTAGACCGCGCCGTCATTGCTGATTTCGAAGGCAAACGGATCGAGGAATTTGAAGGCGCCTTTGCCCAACTGACGATCTTCGACGAACTTGCCGAAGAGGATCAGCGCACGCTCCTCGCCGGAGTGGTCGAAGAAAAGCTGGAGGCCGACGAAGACGCCGATGCGCTGTTGAATGCCTGGCTGACCGGTGACGAAACCGCGCTCGAAGGGTACACCAATGACGGGATCATGGGAGACGCCGAACTGCGCACCGCGCTTTTGACCGACCGCAACAATGCATGGATGCAGCGACTGCTGGCCGATTTGAAGAGTGATGCAAAACCTCTGGTGGCTGTGGGCGCTGCGCACCTTGTCGGACCGGAAGGGCTTGCAGCACAGCTGTCTGCCAGTGGCTACACCGTCACCCGCCTCCGCTAAGGCGAGCCTCCGGAGGCGCAAAACACTTGCCAAAAGCTGCATTCCCGCATAATGGCCCGCGCTCTGGCGCTCTGGTCATCCCTGGAGGCGGCGCGCTGGAAAAATATCTCAAACACGCATTTGGAAGGCTAGAACTATGAGCGACGCTCTCAATCTGCCGGCCGAACGCCGCGAACGGGCAGGCAAGGGAGCCTCCCGAGCACTTCGCCGCGAAGGTCGGACACCCGCAGTTATCTACGGCGGTAAAGAAGAACCCACAACGATCCACCTTGAAGAAAAAGAACTGGTCAAACAGCTGATGACCGGTCACTTCATGAACTCGATCGTGAACATCGAAATCGACGGCAAGACCGTGCGCACCCTGCCAAAGGATGTTGCGCCTCACCCGGTTACAGACCGCCCGACACACGCCGATTTCCTTCGCCTTTCGAAAGATGCGACTGTCGACGTTTCTATCCCCGTTGTCTTCATCAATGAAGAAGCATCGCCGGGCCTCAAGAAGGGCGGCGTTCTCAACGTGGTGCGTCACGAACTGGAACTGGTCTGCGCAGCGGACAAGATCCCGAGCGAGATCGAAATCGACGTCACCGGCAAGGATGTGGGCGATTCCATCCACATCAGCGAAGTGACCCTGCCCGACGGCAGCGAAAGCGCGATTACCGATCGCGACTTCACGATTGCCACGCTCGTTGCTCCGTCCGCTCTCAAGAAGAGCGAAGAAGAGAGCGACGAAGCTGCACCGGCAGCTGACGAAGTCGAAGCAACCGCTCAGAAGAGCGATGGGGACGAAGGCGGCGAATAAGCCACCTTATTCCACACCAAATCACCAAGACACCGGGCTGGGAAACCAGTCCGGTGTTTTTGTTTGGCGAAAGCTGATCTAGGAAACGCCCATGCAGATTTGGACAGGTCTTGGAAATCCCGGCGCAAAATACGCGCTGCATCGCCACAATGTCGGTTTCATGGTGATGGACGTGCTCGCCGACATGTACAATTTCGGACCCGAGCAGAAGAAGTTTTCAGGCCTGGTGCGCGAAGGCCGCATCGGCACGGCGAAGGTACTGTTGCTGAAGCCTTCGACCTTCATGAATGAAAGCGGCCGAAGCGTTGGCGAAGCCATGCGTTTCTACAAGCTGGAGATGGATGCGCTCACCGTTTTTCATGATGAACTGGACCTCGCCCCGTTCAAGGTGAAAGTGAAACAGGGCGGCGGCACGGCGGGCCACAACGGTTTGCGGTCAATCGACAAACATCTGGGCAAGGAATTCCGCCGCGTGCGGATCGGCATCGGCCATCCGGGGCACAAAGACCGCGTCAGCGGATATGTGCTGGGTAATTATGCCAAGGCGGAACAGGATATGCTGATTGCGATGCTGGGCGCGATTTCATCCGAGGCCGAATGGCTGGCGAAGGGTGACGACCCGCGCTTTATGAGCGACGTCGCACTGAGGCTGCAATGAGCGATCAGGACGAAAGCCTTCATCCCGGAGAAGAAATGGCGCAGATGAGCACGCCAAAGCTCATCAGCATGATGTGCCTTCAGGCAGGATTTTTCGTGGCGCTGGGCCTTGGCATGTGGTGGCTGGCTGGAAAGCCGCTGGAGAAATTCGTCACCGTCAGCCTCGGTCAGATTGCTTTGGGCTTCGGGATTGCGATTGCGCTGGGCGGGTTTGGCTTGGCTCTCACACGCATGTTCCCCGACTTTGCCGAACAGCTTGTGCGCGATCAGAAACAGCAATTCGCGTTTCTGGAGCGCGGTCTGGGAATCGGCGCGATCATCATCTTCGCCGCCTGCGCCGGTATCGGGGAAGAAGCGGTGTTTCGGGGTGGGTTGATGGTGCTGCTGGACCAGTACACACCTTTTGCGGTTGCCCTGATACTGTCTGCCGCAGTCTTCACCGTCATTCACTTTGCCAAGCCTGTCGTGGCCGCGTTCATCTTCATCATCGGGCTGTTCTTCGGGCTGGTGTACTGGGCCAGCGGGAGCCTGCTGGCGGTGATGATCGGACATTGGGTTTATGATATCTGGGCGCTTTGGTTTATCCAGAAAGAGATGAAACGGCTGGGAG
>JAXHVK010000172.1:0-4572 GCA_034211135.1 Pseudomonadota bacterium | reverse complement strand
GATTGAGGCGCTTGAAAACTCCGCTGCGACTTGGCTCTGGCCCGTGATCGATGGGCGCCGCGATCTCGATATCCCGCCGAACCGGATCGCGGAAGCGGCTGTGAACCTGATCGACTGGAGTGTGCGTAAGGCTTTTGATGAACGCGCACCGACGCACTTTATGTCTCCTGCCGGCACACGTCATGTGATTGACTATGCCGGTGATGATGCGCCGAGTGTCGAAGTGCGCGTGCAGGCTCTGTTCGGTCTGGATCAGCATCCGATGATTGGCAAAACGTCGTTACTGCTGAAGCTCACCAGCCCCGCAGGCAGGCCGATCCAGTCAACGCGCGATCTGTCCGGATTTTGGCGCGGCACATGGGCGGATGTGGCAAAGGACATGAAGGGCCGGTATCCCAAGCATCGCTGGCCCGAACAGCCATGGCTGGAAAAGCCGAGCCTAAAAACGAAAAACGCCTTCAATCGCAGCTAGCTTTCGACTATTTGGCTGGAACGACCGGATAGCGGGCGAAGCGGGCTTCGCTGCGATGACCGGATAAACACCTGCAGCGAAACGATCATTCGCGACCAAGCAAGAAAAGACACAAAGATGACTGCACGAATTTTTCAGCAACCCAAAAGCGCGATGCAATCGGGCAAGGCCAAGTCGGATATATGGGTGCTTGAATTCGAACAGTCCGAAGCGCGCAAACCGGACCCGCTGATGGGCTGGACAGGCAGCGGCGACACGCAGGTGCAGGTCAAATTGAACTTTCCGACGAAGGATGCTGCCAAAGCCTATGCCGAGAAATACGGCATCACGGCGCGCGTTCACAGCACCCCGACCAAGACCACAAAGTATCAGGCATACGCTGATAACTTTAAGTGACTTGAAACCCGATCCAATGCGCGCCATATGGCCGGTCGGGAGTCGGGTGGACGTTTGCGTTCGCTCACCGGGTCAGGTCCGGAAGGAAGCAGCCCAGGTGAATTGCGGCGGGTCGCTCGGCTCCTTTGGATTTCCCCAATCAGCGCCATGACAAAAGGCATTAAAGCGCCTAGCTTCGTCTTGTGAGCGATTCAGATCCAGAACTGCCTGAAAACGAAGAACAGGCCCCGACCGCTGCCGAACTTGAGGCGGCTGGCCAGAACTCCATGTTTGGCGACGCACCTGCCCCTGCGCAGCCTTCACCAACGCGAGCGCCAACAGCGCAGGTGGCTTCTGACACAGCGCAACCCTATCGTGTGCTGGCGCGGAAATATCGACCGCAGACCTTTGCTGAACTGATCGGCCAGGAACCGATGGTCCGCACGCTCGCCAATGCGATTGAGCGGGACCGGCTGGCGCATGCCTTTTTGATGACCGGTGTGCGAGGAGTGGGTAAAACCTCGACTGCGCGCCTGATTGCAAAGGCTCTCAATTGTATCGGGCCGGATGGGAATGGCGGCCCGACCATCGACCCTTGCGGCGTCTGTGAACCGTGCCAGGCAATCGCCGAAGGCCGCCATATCGACGTGATCGAAATGGACGCCGCCTCCAATACCGGCGTTGATGATGTGCGAGAGATAATCGAGGCGGTCCGCTATGCTGCGGTGTCCGCGCGCTTCAAAATCTACATCATCGACGAAGTTCACATGCTGTCACGCAATGCGTTCAACGCGTTGCTGAAAACTCTGGAAGAACCGCCTGCGCATGTGAAGTTTCTCTTCGCGACGACAGAAGTGGACAAGCTGCCCGTAACAGTCCTCAGCCGGACGCAGCGATTTGATTTACGGCGTATCCCCGCTGATTTGCTCGCAACACATTTTGCCACTGTCTGCGAAAAAGAAGGCGTGGAGGCGGAGGACGAAGCGCTTCGCATAGTGGCTGCGGCGGCGGAAGGTTCGGTCCGCGATGGTCTTTCGATCTTGGACCAGGCCATTGCCCATGCCGATCTGGATGGCGGAGGCAAGGTCAGCGGTGAGCGTGTCCGGGACATGCTCGGCCTTGCCGACAAAGGTGCACAGCGGCAACTGCTTGAGCATTTGCTGATGGCCGATGCCAAAGCACTGCTAGCCGGAATAGACGAGCAGTATGCTCTGGGAGTTGAGCCGCTTGCCTTGATGCGAGCGCTTATGGATCTGGTGCATAAGATCACCGTCGCGCAGGTTTCCGGGGCGGAGCCTGATGCGCCCAGCGAGATTGAGCGCGCTGCTCTTGCCGGATTTGCCGATCGTTTAAGCGCGTCCCAACTGCATCGCCTTTGGCAATTGCTGCTGAAGGGCCATGACGAGGTCCGGACGGCGCCTGATCCGCTTGTGTCCCTGCAAATGGCCCTGCTGCGCGTACTGCATGCATCCAACCTGCCTGATCCGGGCAAATTGGCGCGTCGCCTAGAGGAGCTTGCCAAAAACCCTCCGCCGGGCGCTCCGGCAACCGAGACTGAAGGGGCCAGCGCCCCCGTGGCGACCGCTTCGATTGATTGGTCGGAGCTGGTAGATGAAGTTGATCGATCCGGTCGCATGCACGTTGCAGAAATGATGCGCTCGCGCGTTCGTGTGATTGAACTTGCTCCTGAGCGTCTGATTTTCCAACAGGCGGACAACTTCCCAGACGATCCCGGCCCTGAAATCCGCGATGCTCTGCTGCAATTGCGCGGGCGACGTTGGCATATCGAACAGGGCGAGGGCGCAGCCCAGCCGACATTGCGCGAACAAGCCGAGGCCGAAGCCAAGGCCGCGCGCGAGCGGACGCTGTCTGATCCGCTGGTGAAGGCTGCTTTTGACGCATTTCCAGATGCCGAATTGATTGAAACCGCAGGCCGCGACGAAGACGAAGGGCCCATGCTCTCGTCGGCGAATGGCGGCTACTGAACACGGAAATTCTGAAAGGACCTGAAGACGATGAAAAGCATGGAAGAGATGATGGCCGCCGCGCAGAAGGCTGCGGAAACCATCCAGAACCAAATGAACGATATGCAGGTGAAGCTCGACAATATCGAAGTCGAGGGTGCTGCAGGCGGCGGTTTGGTCAAAGTGCGTGCGACAGCAAAAGGGCGCATTATCGGTGTTTCCATCGACGATAGCCTGATGAAACCGGATGAGAAGAACATCGTCGAGGACCTTGTCACCGCTGCATTTAATGATGCCCGCGACAAGGCCGATCGTGTTTCGGAAGAGCAGATGAAGGAAATGCAGGGTTCCATGGGATTGCCCCCTGGCTTCAACCTGCCTGGCATGGGGTAAGCACAATGGGGCTTGGGGGATTTTTTCGTACAACGGTTTTTCTGGGGGCAGCGCTGTGCGCGATCCCTGCTGCGGCGCAGGTCAAAGCTGTAAAGTTGAAACCCGTGAACGACTGGCAGATTGAACAGCGCAGCGATTCCTGCGTGATCAGCCGAAGTTTCGGCGACCGGACAAATCCCGCAAAGCTTGAACTCAGACAGATTGACCCTTGGAAAGGCGGGTTTCATGTTGCCGTTTCAGGCGGCAAATATGAATTTAGCGCGGATCGGTTCGAAGCTGGATGGATACCGGGAGGCCGCTTCATCACGGTCGAAAAGCCCATGATTGAGAAGGCCGCAGCTGGGTCGCCAATGGTTGCCTTTCAGTTTGATCTGATGGATGCTGCCGCGCCGGAGCCAGGAAGCAAAGCTGCTCAAGCCTATGAGGAGAAGGGAGGCACCGAGACGTTTCGCGGGGCCCTCAGTGGATTGGTCATCAACGGAGCTTTCGAACGTCCTCTGGTTTTGGCAACCGGACCGATGAATGCGATCATGCAAAAGCGGGACGATTGCATGAAGAAGATGCTCGCGAGCAAAGGCATCGAGCCTGCCGATGCAGACCGCGAAACGATGCGACTGGATATGTCCAATAAAGTCGGCCTTGCGCGGCATATCTTTCGCAAGGCGCCTGCCAGCATGGTCTCTCCGACATCGCGCTATGCGAGTTTCCTTCTGTATGTTGATGAAAAGGCTGGAATTTCTGACTGCCGGCTTGCCACTTTGCCTTATGATGCAGAGTACGAGAAATTCGGATGCGATACGATTGCCGAGCGTGGAAAGCTCAAATTCGCGAAGGGCGTGAAGGCTCAGCCCAGTTTCTTCAAGGTATCCGGACGGATTTCGGCAAGAACCGGACCTTAACCGCCGCAGTTCAACATTCACAGCTACGCCGGATAAAGGCATTGCGAGGAGGGCGGGCGCTACCCATATTCCTCTTCAAAGGCACGCCCAAATGGCGGCCACGGATTTTGATTTTATGACACAGAATTTCCCTATCCTGCCCCTGCGCGACATTGTTGTGTTCCCGGGCATGACGGTTCCTCTTTTCGTAGGGCGTGACAAATCGGTCGCCGCCCTTGAAGCCGCAATGGAAGCAAGCAAGGATATCTTCCTGCTGGCCCAGCTTGATCCGTCTTGCGATGATCCAGAAGGCGATGATCTGTACGATGTCGGCGTGGTTGCGCAGGTACTGCAATTGCTCAAATTGCCAGATGGAACGGTTCGCGTTCTCGTTGAAGGTTCGGATCGCGCTAAGTTGAAAGCTCTGCGTGAAGAGGGTGACCATGTCATAGCGGAAGTTGACATAATTGAGCCTGAAACCGTGGCTGGC
>JAXHVK010000171.1:0-4614 GCA_034211135.1 Pseudomonadota bacterium | reverse complement strand
TGCTGTTCCTTCAGGCAGTGCTTGCCGCGCGGGCAAACCAGCCGGTGCTTGCCAAAGCTCTGATTGAGCGCAGCGGGCTGGTGGAGGAGAAGGTTCCGGCAGCGATGCAGCTGAAGGCTGTCATTGATCTGGTCGAAAAGAACTATGACAGCGCGGCTGAAACTCTTGTTGAACTGGGTGACATTCAGCCCGCCAATACCCGCGTTGCTGAACTTCTTGCGCGCGCGCTTTGGCTGGGCGGGCGTGATGAAGAGCTTGTCGAGCGATTTGGAGGCCGCGTGCAGGCGCGCGGGCCATCGCCCTATCTGATCATGCTGGTGGGCCGTGCGCTGGAGCGTCAGGGCATGCGGGCGCAGGCTGCCCCCTATTTGCAGCGGGCCTATCAGGGGCGGCCCTCTGGCTGGGTCACGCTCCCCGAATTTGCCAATCTGCCAGAGCCGACACGCCGCATGCGAGCGATGATTGCTGGCAACCGCAACGGAGAGGCTCAGCGCTATGCACGCGGGCTTCGGCGAGAATTCGTCGGATCGTCCGATATTGCGGCCCTGGCCGGTGATGCCTCACTGGCGGCTGGCGATTTCGATGGTGCCTTGGAGCAGTATCGCGAAGCGGCACGTGTTCGCCGCCCGTGGCCGTTAACTCGCAAGGCAGCGCTTGCTTATCGGGAATTCGGCGATCCGCTCGCAGCGGACGTACTTATTGCGCGGCATCTGATTGGCGAACCGCGCAATACAGAAGCTTTGCTATTGAACGCGGAACGTGCAGCGCGGAAAGAAGACTGGCTGCGCGTTGAAGTCATGCTGGATAATGCGATTGAGCTGGGTGCTGGTAACGATCCACGCATCCTCAAGCTTCGCGGTATTGCGGCACGTGCGCAGGGCAACGATGACGAGGCTCGTAGCTTTGAGCGTATGACGTGGGATCTGCACCCCGGAATTCTGCCGGGCGGCTGACCACTCGACAATTCGCCCTTTGCGGGGCAGGGCGGCTGGCGATGAATGAACGCCTCAAATCACTTGCCGACCCGATGATTGCCGTGTTGATCGGCGCGACGACGCTTGCGCTGGTCTTCCCGGCGATGGGCGAGGCTCGCGCGGTCGCGCAGAGCGTTTCCAGCGTTTCGATCTTCGTCCTTTTCCTAATCAACGGAATGCGAATTGCGCGCACCGAAATCACGAAGGGATTGGCGAATTGGCGGTTCTTCGGGCCGCTATTCGTCTACGTGTTCGGCGTGATGGCCATGCTGGGCTGGGGGCTTGGAACCGTGGCGCAGGGCTGGTTGCCGCCAGTGGTTGCGTTGGGCTTTATCTATCTGGGTGTGTTGCCTTCGACGATCCAGTCGGCAACTTCCTATACCACGCTTGCCCAAGGCAATGTCGCCCTATCAGTTGTGGGTGCGGCACTGATCAACATCGCTGGCGTATTCGTCTCAGCGCCTCTTTTTGCGCTTCTGGGCGGGGAAAGCGGCGCGAATATCGGTTCGGAAATGATCGTGCGGATCGGCCTGATCCTGATCCTGCCATTTGTGATCGGTCAGGCGGTTCAGGGCTGGACGCGCGATTGGGTCCTGGAGCGCAAGGCGCGGATAGTCTGGGTGGACCGGATTGTTATTGGCATTGCCGTTTATGTCGCCTTTTCAGGCGCGGTTGAAGAAGGCCTGGCAACCATGTTCGCGCCTTCTGATTGGGGCATGCTGTTTGTTTGCGCGGTTGCCTTGCTCGCAGTATCGACGGCGGGTGCATGGCTGGTGAGCGGCCTGTTCGGTTATCCCCGTGCAGACCGGATCGCCTTCCTGTTCGCTGCCTCTCAAAAGAGCGTCGCTGTAGGGGCACCGCTTGCGGCGATCCTGTTCCCTGCGGAAATAGCCGGTTTCGTCATCGCGCCCTTGTTGCTTTACCATCTGGTCCAGCTGATGTGGGCAGCGCCAATGGCGACTATGCTGGCGGGTTCGTCCCGCTAGCGCGCTTTTCCGCATTATTGGCGCGCACAGACCACCACAGCGACAATCCGATCAGAACTGCCCCGATCAGGCCGGTGAAGGTTTCATCAATGTGATATTTGGCAGAGATCAGCATGATGAAGCCAAGCGCCACAATCGCCCAGAACGCACCATGCTCAAGATAGCGGAACTGGGATAGCGTGCCTGCCCGGACAAGGTGGATTGTCATGGAACGGACAAACATTGCGCCGACAGACAGGCCCAGAGCTATCACGATCATATTGTTTGAAAGCGCAAAGGCTCCGATCACTCCGTCAAAGCTGAAGCTTGCATCGAGAACTTCGAGATACAGGAACCCGCCAAGGCCGCTTCTGACGACTTCGCCAGCGGCTTTTTTCTTCGCTTCGCCTTGTTCAATGATCTCGCCCAGTGCGTGAACGCCGATAAAGGTCAGAAGGCCAAGAATGCCCGCTGTGAGGAAAGTGATGGCTTCGGCAGCCTCAAGCAAAGTGGAGACACCGTATAGGACCGCCAGAACCAGACCGATCTCCACCGCCGGGATGCTGGAAAACCTGTTCACCGCCCGCTCAATCGCGGAAATCCAGTGGATGTCCTTCTCTTCATCGAAGAAGAAGGTGAGGCCTACCATCGCAAGAAATGCGCCGCCAAATCCGGCGATTCCGATATGCGCGGCTGACACAATCCGCTCATATTCCTGAGGATCGCCCAGCGACAACTCAATCGCTGCCCAAGGACCGATATTGGCCGCAATGGACACAATCGCGATGGGGAAAACAATCCGCATCCCGAACACCGCAATAAGGATGCCGATTGTCAGAAAACGCTGCTGCCAGACCGGATCCATCTCTTTAAGGACGGTCGCATTGACGACAGCATTGTCAAAGCTGAGCGAAACTTCGAGAATCGAGAGCACAAACACGATCCACAGGACAGACAGCATGCCTGTGACTGTGCCGCTGCTGGACCACCCGTACCAGGCGGCGATACCCAGACAGGCAGCGGTGAAAAGCAGCGAGAGGCTGTAATAGCGCAGTAAGGTCTGCATGGGTTCGTATCAGTCTTTTGGCTGGTATGTCTGATCAGGCGTCGGGAAAGTGCGGGCGCGCACTTCTTCGGCATAGGTGGCGACAGTCTTGTCGATCATGCCTGCGATGTCTTCATACTTTTTGACGAAGCGCGGTACACGCTCAAACATGCCGAGCATGTCTTCCGTAACCAGCACCTGACCATCGCATTGAGCAGATGCGCCAATGCCGATGACGGGGACTTCCAGCGACTGGGTCAGTGATATCGCGATTGGTTCAATCACGCCTTCCGCCACAAGCGCGAAGGCACCGGCATCCTGCACCGCCTTCCCATCGCGCATGATCTTGTCATGTTCCTGCTGGCTGCGTCCACGCGCCATATATCCGCCAAGAACATTCACGGCCTGAGGGGTAAGGCCCACATGGCCCATAACCGGAATGCCGCGATTGGTGAGGAATGCGATGGTTTCCGCCATAGCCTCGCCCCCTTCCAGCTTAACCGCCGCAGCGCCTGTTTCCGCCATAATACGGCTGGCCGTTTCAAACGCCTGTTCTTTGGAGGCTTCGTAAGACCCGAACGGCATATCGACGACGACAAGGCTGTGATAGCTTCCCCGAACCACCGCTGCGCCGTGTGCGATCATCATTTCCGGGGTCACGGGCAGAGTGGAATCAAGGCCATAGATGACTTGTCCCAGCGAATCCCCCACCAGCAGCATATCGCAATGCGCGTCCAGCAATTGCGCCTGCCGCGCCGTGTAAGCTGTGAGCATCACAAGCGGCTCTTTTGTTGTGCCGTCTTTCTTGTGATCGCGGATGCGCGGCACTGTCAGCCGTTTGCGGGGCTTTGGCGTGGGGGTAGCGCGGCTGGTGCTCGTATCGAGCTGGAAGGTGGTGGACATGCGCCAGCGTTTAGCAGCGCGCCTGCGCAAAATCAAAGGAGGAGAGCGGGCGTTCCTCTCATTCAAGGCAAAAGACTACGCGGACAGATCGCTTTCGCCTCTTGGCGTGAGGAGAGAATCATTGCACAAAGGTGAAATATTTGACGGAAAGCGTGCAATTTCGGCGCGACAAGGGGATAATCAAAAGCATGGTTGCATCCACGGGCTCTTCATCGCGTGAGGGCTGGTCCTCACGCAGCGCATTTATCCTTGCGGCGATTGGCGCTGCGGTCGGCCTTGGCAATGTCTGGCGCTTTCCGACTTTGGCAGGCGAAAACGGGGGCGGGGCGTTTGTCCTGTTCTATGTCGGCTGCGTGTTCTTGCTGGGTCTGCCGCTGGTTGTTTCGGAAATCTTCCTTGGTCGCACAGGTCAGGACGATGCCGTTGGTTCGATCCGCAAAGTGGCAAAGCAATCGGGTGTTTCGACGGCCTGGTCCGGTTTCGGCATTCTCGGCGTAGTCGCTGCGTTCCTGATTGTGTCTTTCTACTCGGTCGTTGCTGGCTGGGTGCTCTATTACGTCGGCGTGATGGGAGGCGATTTTGTCAGCGCACTCCTGTCAGGCGATCCGTTCCGCGGCGCGTTGGTCGGGGAAAGTCAGGAAGCGATTCAGGGTCGGATGGGGGCTTTGTTTGCTGATCCGATGCTGCTGCTTGGCATGCATCTCGCCTTATGGGTGTGACCCTGTTT
>JAXHVK010000170.1:0-4625 GCA_034211135.1 Pseudomonadota bacterium | reverse complement strand
CTGGCGCGATGGCACGGGCTGCGCCTGTTTCGTCAACTTCAATCACATAAGGCGTGACAGTTGCTTGCAGGCTGCGCCAAACGAGCGCGCCCGAAGTCGCAAAGCAAAGCCCGAGACAGCCTATTGCCATGAGCCGCCAGTTCTTGGCTTGGACGCGGGCTGAGCCGATACGGTCGTCCCAGACTTGCCCCGCCTTTTGATACGGCGTTTCAGGGAACGGGCTAGGTCCGTAGCTGGTGGAAGATCGTTTGAAGACCATGGTCTAGTCATCCTTGTCGTTGAGTTGCGGGGCAGCGCCGGATGAGCCGCGATCGCCCTCGCGCAGGCTGTGCGCTGCTATCTGACCGGCTTGGGCAGTATTCTGACGAGATTGCATACGGCGCGCCCAATCAGGGCTTTGATTTGGGTTGTTGCTAGCGTTCGGCGTGTTGCCTGAGCTTGAACCGCCGGTCGCCTGCCATGCGCCCTGGCTGCCTTGGTTGTAGGCGGCTTTGAGGGACTGCATCGGTTTGCTGGCGGTCTGGCGAATAGCATCGCCGCCCGCACGGGCAATGCCCGCCATGCCAGAGGCCACAGCGCCGCCGCCACTCTTGCCGGAGGCGACAGATGCCATAGCGTAAGATGTCCGCGCTGCGCCTGCCATCGAGGCTCCGGCTTTAATTGCAGAGGATGCACCGCCCGTCGCTGCCCCGATTGCCGCGCGGCCACCTGCGCCAGCGACATAGGTGCCTGCTGCAACACCTGCAGCTGCACCTGCCGCCGAGCCCGCGCCGAGCTGCGGCGCACCTGTAATGAGCCCGCTTGCAATGCCGGGCGCAAAGATGCCCATCCAGAAGAAGACAATGGCGGCCAGGACAGTGCCCATCACTTGGGCCAGCGTCACATCCTCGCTGGTGCGGAACGCATCCGTCACGGACCCAAACAGTGTTGACCCAATTCCGATGATCACAGCCAGCACCATGAGCTTGATGCCCGAGGTAATGACATTGCCGAGGACGCGCTCCGCCAAAAAGGAGGTTTTGTTCCAGAGCGCGAACGGGACAAGAATAAAGCCTGCCAGTGTGGTCAGCTTGAACTCCAGAATGGTGATGAAGAGCTGAACCGCCAGCACGAAGAAGGCCACCATGATCACGGCCCAGGCCACAAACATGACAATGATCATAATGAAGTTATGAAAGAAGCTGATCGGCCCAAGCATGTCCGATATCTCTTCGAGCAGCGGTTGGGCTGCCTCGAACCCAACGCTTGCGATATAGCCGGGCCGCAAGAGATCAGAGGCGGTCATCGTGCCACCACCAGCCTTTATGCCGAGCTCTGCAAAACTGTCGAACACGATCCCGGCCAGCAGCGCGAAATTGCCGATGATGAAGGCGAAGAAGCCAACATAGAGGACTTTCTTGAGCAGGCTGGCGATGACATCATTATTCTGGCTTAGCGCCCAGAACAGGCCTGCCAGCGTAATGTCGATGGCGATCAGTGTGGTCGTGAGATAAGCGACATCGCCCGCCAGCAAGCCGAACCCGCTATCGATGTAAGCGATGAACGTCGCCAGGAAGGTGTCGATCACATCCATTAGTCGCTCGCTCCAAGAAAGCTGCGCGTGCGGGCACGGCCACGTTCGGCCTCGGCTAATTGACGGGCACGCTCCAGTGCTTCAGCGCGGTAATGCGAGGCCATCATGCTTTCGATCTGCATGAGCTGCTGGGTTTGCAGGGCTTCGATTTGATTACCCGCCTGAACCGCTTGTAGGTTGCCAACTGCTGATTGGCTTGAGCCGATCAATCGGTCGAGACTCTCAGAGTCCGCGCGAGCCGTAGAGACGACCTGCGCGGTCACTTGCAGGCTGTCACGATAGGCGGTGCGTGACTGTTTCCATCTTGTACGGGCCTGCTCAACCAGAACCTCATTCTCGGGCGGGGTGTCGCCATAGGTTTCAGGATAGATTTCTTCGTAATCACGCTCGATCTCTTCGACTTTATAGCCGATGCCTTCAGCTTCGCGCATAAGCTCGTCGATGCGCTGCATCCGGCGCAGGATGTCATCGGCAATACTGCCCGGCAGGCGCTCCAGATCACGGCCCATATTTTCAAGCATTCTGATCTCATTGGTCAGTTGCTGGATTTGTTGGTTCACGGTCTGCAGAGACCTTATGGCTTGGTAGATATTCTGAATGTGATTGGCCGGGTCGTAGACCGCGACCTGCGCGAAAGCCGTAGGCGGTGATATTGTGCTCATAGGCAGTGCGCAAAGCGCGGCTGATATAAGACGTCGTTTCATGGGGCTGGCTCCTATTCTGCGGCGACGGCATGAGGGTGATTGGATTGCGCGCCTATATCAGGCCCATCGGCAGGCCAGCGGGCGAGTAGGCCTGACGCCCATGGCAGGCCTTTCGCGTGCAGGAAGGTTTCTGCGAAATCTTCGCGTTCGGCCTCTGCCAGAGACTTGCTGATACGTTCCTGATCAACTGGGCCGGACGCGCCGCATAGCGCGAGCGCGATCGGGCCAAGACCGAGCTCGAACACACGGCAGCCAAGCGGTGATTGATAATAATAGTCGCGCTTGGGCGTCGCCTGGCTGATCAGTTCGATCTGCCGCGTGTTCAGGCCAAAGCGCTGATAGGTCTCGCGCATATGTGGTTCTTGCCCGCGATTATTGGGCAGAAAGATCCGTGTTGGGCAGCTTTCCACCAGAGCGGGCGCGATGCTCGAGTTCGCAATGTCAGCAAGGCTCTGCGTCGCAAACACGACCGAGACGTTTTTCTTGCGCAATGTCTTGAGCCATTCGCGGATGCGTGCGGCAAACATCGGATCGTCGAGAAAAAGCCAGGCCTCGTCGAGAATGAGCAAGGTTGGACGACCATCGAACCGTTCTTCCAGCCGGTGAAAGAGATAAGTGATGACGGGTGCGACACCGCCCTTTGCATGCATCAGCTCTTCCATCTCAAAACAGACGGTGTCTGCGAGACTGAGGCTTTCATGGTCGGCATCGAGCAAGCGACCGTGCGGGCCTTCTAGCGTAAATGGATGCAGCGCGGATTTCAGCGTGTCGTCCTGCAACATTAGGGTGAGGCCAGTCAGGGTGCGCTCTACTTGCGGCGCTGAGCTGAGCGATTGGATGGCGTCCCAGAGCCGGGCTTTGAGGTCCGGCGTCATGGACACGCCTTGATCCGTGCAAAGGCCTGACACCCAATCGGCGGCAAAGCTCGCGCCTTGCTCAGTGTCAATGTCTCTGAGGGGCTGCAGACTTGGCGCATTGGCGCTGCCAAGATCGACATGCTGGCCGTTCATGGCGAGCGCCGCAGCGCGGGCTGAGCGACCCTTGTCGAAGATGAAGACTTGCGCTTGAGGGTAGCGCTGCCATTGCATGGCCAGCAGTGAGAGCAGAACCGACTTGCCCGCGCCTGTCGGGCCGACGACAATCGTATGGCCAACATCGCCAATATGTAGGTTCAGCCGGAACGGCGTTGTGCCATTGGTCTGGGCTTGAATGAGCGCAGGCGCTTGTAAGTGTCGGTTTGTCTCTTCGCCCGCCCAGACCGCTGACAGCGGCACCATATGAGCAAGGTTCAGGGTGTGCAGGATGGGCTGGCGGACATTGGCATAAGGATGGCCAGGAAGTGAACCCAGCCAGGCATCGACAGCGTTGAGGGTTTCCTTGATCGCGGTGAAGCCGCGGCCATTCACGATACGCTCGGCTACGCGGATATGTTCGTCCACGGTGCGACGGTCAGGATCGGCGACGGTGATCGTGGTTGTGACATAACCATAGGAGACGAGATCGGAACCAAGTTCCTGTAGCGCGGCGTCAGCATCGCCCGCCTTGTTGTCAGCGTCATTGTCGACGAGTGCAGCCTGTTCATTAAACATGGTCTCGCGCAGCACCGCGCCGATCGATTTGCGCTTGGCAAACCAGTGACGACGTTTCTTGCCGAGCACTTTTTCGGCTTCGGCCTTGTCCATCGCGATGAACCGTGTCGCCCAGCGATAAGCAAAGCCCTGACGGTTCAGCTCATCCAAAATGCCGGGCAGCGTGGAGGCTGGGAACCCCAGAATGGTCAGCGTGCGAACATGCGCGTCACCAATCATTGGCTCAAGTCCGCCTGCGAACGGTTCGTCTGCGAGGATCGCATCCAGGAAGACCGGAAGTTCGGGTGTTACAACAGGGTGGCGCTTGGTCGAGATTGTCGAATGCAGATAGGTCAGTGTCTCATCGTCAGAGAGTTTCGCAATTTCGGCGAGTGAGGCCTCGAGCAGATCGAACACGCGGGTCGCATGCTGCTGAAACGTCTCTAGGCGGTGACGCCAGGTGGCAGCGTCTTCAGTGTCGGCGCGTTGGATCAAGGCCTTCTCAGCCCGGCCCGTTGCATCAGCTGGCGGTAGCCAGAGGAGGGTCAGATAATAGTCACTTTCAAAGCGCGCGCCGACTTCATCGGCTTGCAACGCGCGCTCCTGATCGACGAGCCAGGACGCAGCATTTGGAAAATCGCAATCTGGATACTCATGCACCTCATGGCGCTGCGCCTCAAAGAAGAGCGCCCAGCCTGACCCAAACCGGCGCAGCACATTGTTGACGCGGGCATTGATCGAAACCAATTCTTCGTCCGTGGAGCTTTCCAGATCCGGCCC
>JAXHVK010000169.1:0-4651 GCA_034211135.1 Pseudomonadota bacterium | reverse complement strand
GCGGGTTCGAACTGCTCGTTCTGGTCGGAGAGATCCGGTTTGACGGCGAAACTCTCGCGCAGCATGACTGGCTGCGAATCCCAGCCGGAGAAGCGGTTGAATTAAGCGCAGGCGATGCTGGCGCGCGGCTCTGGATCAAGCGCGGTCATCTGTCATCTGCGCGAATTCCGGAACAAGTTGCCTAAAGCAACGCTTGCAGCAGAGCACATGGGCGATTAACCGGACCACGCAATGAACTCACACTCGACCAAAGAATTCGACGGCAACAGCCAGATCCCCTCACAGCCGGATACGACTGTCGACGTGCGCGACACGTTCGGCATCGACATTGACTGGCAGGTGCCCGCGTTCAGTGAACCGAGCGAGCATGTGCCCGAGCTCGACGAAAGCTATGTCTTCGATCCGGAGACAACGCTGGCGATCCTTGCCGGATTTGCCCATAATCGCCGTGTGATGGTGCAGGGCTATCACGGCACGGGTAAATCGACGCATATCGAGCAGGTGGCTGCGCGCCTCAACTGGCCAAGCATCCGTGTGAACCTTGATGCTCACATCAGCCGTATCGACCTGGTGGGCCGCGATGCGATTGTTCTTAAGGACGGTTTGCAGGTTACCGAATTCAAGGAAGGCATCCTGCCATGGGCGTTGCAGCATCCTGTTGCGCTGACCTTTGACGAATATGACGCAGGTCGCCCTGATGTCATGTTTGTCATTCAGCGTGTGCTGGAATTTGATGGCCGTCTGACGCTGCTTGATCAGAACCGCGTTATCACGCCAAACCCGCATTTCCGCCTGTTCGCGACCACCAACACGGTTGGCCTTGGCGATACCAGCGGCCTTTATCACGGCACGCAGGCAATCAACCAGGCGCAGATGGACCGCTGGAACGTGGTTGTTGCGCTTAACTACCTGCCTGCTGAAACCGAGCAGCGGATCGTCAAATCGAAGACTCCGGAAACGGATGATGAAACAATCGCCAACATGATCAAGGTCGCAGAACTGACGCGCACCGGCTTCATGAATGGCGATATCTCGACCGTGATGAGCCCGCGTACCGTAATCACCTGGGCGCAGAATGCAGGCATTTTCGACAATGTCGGCTTTGCCTTCCGTCTCAGCTTCCTCAACAAATGTGATGAGGCAGAGCGGACCTTGGTGAGCGAATATTATCAGCGCGTCTTTGGTGAAGACCTTCCTGAAAGTGCCGCCAAAGGCTGATCAGGCGGCGATGCGCTGAAAGGTTCTGCATCGTTCAACTGGGATACAAGTACGCATTTGTATCGCCCGACTTGAAGCGGGGTGTAATAGCCTGCTAACACAGTTGGGCGATGAGCGTGTTTGGACGATTCTTCAAACGCTCCGGGGCAAAACCGGAAGGCGTGCAGGGCAATGAATATTATGCCCTTTACGAATCCCAGCGTCCCTTGGAAGTCGATGACGATTTTGAGGCTAGGCCCGCGCCCCGCTTTGCCGGTGGTGCGCCTGACTATGCGACGTGGGATGCGCGGCTTGATCAGCTTGAAGGCGCCGTAGAAACAGAGGAACGCCGCCGCGCGCCGTGGTGGCACAAATCGCATTGGGTCGCGCGAAAGAAGCGCTGGTGGGCGCTGCGCATTGTTGCCGCAATGCTGCTGGCGTTTATCCTGATGGTGGGCTGGCTTGCCTATACCGCGCCGCTATCCAAAAGCCTTGAACCGATTGCTCCGCCGCAGATCACGCTCCTCGCCAGTGACGGGACGCCTATTGCCCGATCCGGCGCGATGGTGGCCGAACCGGTCGATCTCCAAAAGCTGCCGGATCATGTCTCGCAGGCGTTCATCGCTATCGAAGATCGCCGGTTTTACTCGCATTGGGGCGTTGATCCGCGCGGGATCGCGCGCGCCGCATGGACGGGTGTGGGCGGGGGCAGCACCATAACGCAGCAGCTTGCCAAATTTACGTTTCTGACGCCAGAACAAAGCCTTAGCCGCAAAGCGAGAGAGGCCCTGATTGCGTTCTGGTTGGAGACGTGGCTGACGAAGGAGGAAATCCTCGAACGCTATCTCTCCAACGCATATTTCGGCGATAACCAGTACGGTTTGCGGGCAGCCAGCCTGCATTACTTCTATCGCCAGCCGGAAAACCTTTTGCCGCATCAGGCAGCGATGTTGGCAGGGCTGTTGCAGGCTCCTTCGCGCTATGCGCCGACGCGGCATTACAAACGCGCCCATAAACGCATGGATCTGGTGATCGGAGCAATGGTTGACGAAGGCTATCTGACGCAGGCGCAAGCCGATGCCTTGCCTGATCCCAAGATCGATTCACGCACCCGCAATGATCTGCCAACGGGCACATATTTTGCCGATTGGGCGCTGCCGATCGCGCGGGCGCAAACCGAAACGGGCTATGCCAAACAGGTGCTGACGACGACGCTGGATGCACGGCTTCAGACGCTGGCCAATCGCGTGGTAAGCCGATCGGGTCTGGGCGATGCGCAGGTCGGGCTGGTAGCGATGAAACCGACCGGAGAGGTCGTCGCCATGGTCGGCGGCAAAAGCTACGCTGAAAGCCCGTTCAACCGCGTGACGCAGGCGCGCCGCCAACCTGGCTCGACATTCAAGATGTTCGTTTATCTCGCCGCGCTTGAAGAGGGGTGGGAGCCGGACGACATGATCGCCAACACACCGATTGAAACAGGCAGCTATCGGCCCAAGAATTCGGGTGGGAAATACTCCGAAGAAATGACGCTGGAACAGGCGTTTTCCACCTCCAGCAATGTCGCAGCAGTCCGGCTTTTCAACGAAATCGGCAGCGAGCGCGTGATCCGCACCGCGCGTTCTTTGGGAGTGCGGTCTAACCTGCCCCTAGGCGACCCTAGCATGGCCCTGGGCACGTCGACCATGACCCTGCTTGAGCTGACAAGCGCCTATGCCGGATTGGCGGCGAATGAATTTCCGGTCCGCCCTTATGCTTTCCAACCCGATGAGCAAACATGGTGGGAATGGCTTTGGGAAGAAGAGGACAACGTATCCGGCCGCGTGCATGAAGACATGCAGCAAATGCTCCGCACTGCCATCAATAAAGGAACCGGACGGGCGGCCATGTTGCCGATTGCGAACTATGGCAAAACCGGCACGACGCAGAATTCGCGCGACGCTCTTTTCGTTGGATATGCGGGCGATCTGGTCGTTGGTGTGTGGGTCGGCAACGATGACAATTCGCCGATGAAAGGTGTGTCCGGCAGCGGGTTGCCCGCGCGTATCTGGAAAGATTTCATGCGCGGGGCACTCTCGCTCGCACCGGCCCCCAAAGCGACGGCGTCACCTGATCCGGAAGGTCCGGTTGAGCCTCTTGATGTCGACAAAGGTGAAGAGATCGACATTGGCGAAGAAGGCACGTCAGTGCGGTTTGAGGAAGGAGCCATAGCCTTGTCGCAAGAAGGGGTGCCGCTGGAAATACGGCTGGATGAGGGTGGCCTGAACCTCAACCCTGTTCCACCTCCAGCGCCGGAGCCGCCTGAAGACTAGTCCTCTTTCATGAGAATGTTCATCACCGCGCTTGCTATCGGGCGAGCCTGATCGTCCTGCCACGCTTCGACAGAGAGGTTGGCATTGCGACGGCCAAGTCGGGTGATGCGGCCCTGGGCAAAGGTCTGCTTGGGCTTCCCCGCCGACAGATATTGCACGGTAATATTGATCGGTTTCAGCACCGGCTTACGCCCGTCTGCAAACAGGGCGAGGCGGAGCGCGGCGTAGCCTGCGGTCTCCAGCAATCCGGCGGTCGCGCCGCCATGGAAAGCGCCGGGCCGTCCCTCAACACTCGGGCCGAAGTTGACGGTCAGTACAGGGGTGGCTTCGTCCATCGCATGAACCGAGATACCAAGTGAGCGCGCATATGCCGTCAGCGCATCGGGCGGGGTGATTTCGGCCATCAGGAAGCCTCCGCCGATTTGGTGTTCACTGTCTTTGTGCGGGGATCTGAGCCAATGACCATGAAAACGCCCGCGATATTCGCCACCGGATCATTCGCATCGCCATCATGAGCAACCCCGCGCACGAAAGCGGCAGAGCGCGTCATCCGATAGCATTCCACCCGGCCAAAAACGCTTGAGCGTTCGCGGGCAGCACGCTGATAGTCGACCCGCAGGTCCAGCGTTGCAATCGGGATGAACATCTTCTGCGTTGTCCAGATGGACATGCCGCTCGCCATGTCCATCAAGCTGACGATCGGTCCCGATGCCAGCACGGCCCTGTCCGGCTCCCCCAGCAGGTCTTCACGCCAGGGCAATTCCAGCTGGCACCAATTGTCGCCATGCGCGTTGTAACGCAATCCCAGCCAGCCTGTGTGGCCGTTCTTGAAGAAGAATTTGGAGGCCGCCAGCGGATCGAAAGCCGCCGGTGTCGGTGAGGGGCTTGGGGGTGTTTCACTCATGACATGGCTTCTTTGAAACGGGCTCCAACGCATTACAATCCTTTAATTTCCGCCGCTTGGAAATCACCGCCATCCTGCCTGCACGTCGCGGCGTTGGGTCCGGCGAATAAGTGGAGGGATTGCAAATGAATTTTCCGAAAATCGACCTTTCAAGCGTACCTGGTCTCGACAGTGCGACCGGCCTGTTTGGTTCAATGGTCCAGAAGGGCGTAACCTATGACGACGGCGTGGTGGCCATCAT
>JAXHVK010000168.1:0-4748 GCA_034211135.1 Pseudomonadota bacterium | reverse complement strand
TGCGGGATAGTTCCACAGGCCAAGGCCATACCGCGCCTCTCCCCCGGCAAGGGAGAGGTCAGGCCGATGGGTCAGCCAGTCGAGCACCCAGTGCGACAGGACAACAAGGCCGCTCAGCAATCCTGCCAGTGCGTTGCGCTGCCACATCGCCACAAGCACTGCAAAGCCCAGCGCCCATGCCGATGTGCCCAGCAGGCTGTGCGTGTAGGGCATATGGTAAAGGTCAAAAGGCACCATCGCCGTCGCATCGGGATCAATCCGCATCTTCTCGACACCCACGATTGCAAGGCCGAAAAACGCCCAGTCCACCAGTTGGGCAGCAACAAAGGCTGTACCCAGTTTCGGTGCCCGCGGCCCTAATGCAGCTGCGACGAAGGCCGGTGCGAAGTGACCGATGAACATTCCTGATGCGCCCCTTTTATTTCGACGTCAGCCTTTCAGCTTTAGCGTTGCCAGCGTCGTTAACGCGCTTGTCGTGCCGGTTGCAAACGCGCCCCAGCAGATATCCATGATCGAGATTTGTGTGGCCCACACTTTAAAGACGGCCTGACTGGTCAGATCAAAGGTCGCATAACACAGCCCGCCAAGCAGGATGCCGTTCAACAGGGCGGTTTTTGCGCTGCCAGTTTCCAGCCCCGGCTTGATCGCGAACCAGACCATTCCGGCGAGATAGAGCAAATAAAATGCCGCTGCAGCGCCGACATTCAGGTCTTCCGCCATAATCTCTCCGATGATCGGCTGATACAGGTTGGTCGATGCCCAACTCAGCCAGATTGCGTCCAGCAAGCCGAAAATAAGGCCTGCGATCACGTAAGCGATAGCGAATTTCGACATTTTGCCCTTTCCCTGTTGGTGCGCAGCCTTGACCCTGCCTTTGTGCGCGGTCAATGCTCGCCTGCATGGACGAGGGAAACAAAGCGGCCTCCAACGGCGGCGATATCGAACAGATGAGCTTTGAAGAAGCTCTCACCGCGCTTGAAGCGATTGTGCAGCAGCTTGAACGGGGCGATGTGCCGCTCGATCAGTCTATCACGCTGTACGAACGCGGAGAACAATTGCGAGGTGCGTGCCAGAAGCGCCTTGATGCAGCGCAGGCGCGGATCGAGAAGATCGTAACCGGTGCCGATGGTGCGCCAACCGGCACGACACCTCTGGACGGAGCGAACTGAGGTGGCGCTGGTCGGCCTGGACAATGATCTGCTTTCCGACGCGCTGAAGCGTGTGCAGGGCGAAGTGGATTCGGTTTTCGACGCATTTCTGCCGGTGCCTCAGGACACAAGCGCGCGACTGGTCGAAGCGATGCGATATGCGGCCATTGGCGGAGGCAAGCGGGTCAGGCCGCTGCTTGTTGTCAGCACAGCCGAATTGTTCGGTGTCGATCGCACATGCGCCGTCAACGCGGGCACTGCGCTTGAGGCAATCCATGTCTATTCGCTGATCCACGATGATCTTCCCTGCATGGACGACGATGATCTTCGCCATGGCAAGCCGACCCTGCATCACAAATTTGATGAAGCCACTGCTGTTCTGGCGGGCGATGCGCTTCATGCGTTGGCGTTCGAGATTCTGGCTGATGCGGGCACGCACTCCGATCCGTTTACGCGGGTGGAACTGATCAAGACCCTTGGCACTGCCTCTGGCATGAGCGGTATGGCCGGTGGTCAGATGATGGACATGGTCGCAGACGAAGAAGGCGTCGATTACGATCTCCCCACGATTACGCGGCTCCAGCAGCTCAAGACGGGCGCACTTCTTGCCGCGAGCGTCGAAATCGGCGCGATCCTTGGTAAGGTGCCGCCTGAAGGCAGGTCGCATCTGCGGGCCTATTCACGCGATATCGGGCTCGCCTTCCAGATTGCGGACGATCTGCTCGATGTTACGGGCGATGCTGAAAAGGCGGGTAAGGCGCTGCGCAAGGATGATGAGCAGGGCAAACAGACATTTGTGACCCTGATGGGCGTGGATCAGGCGCGCGAGCAGGCCCGTGCTCTGGTCGATCAGGCCATCGCGCACCTGAGCAATCATGGCTCCGAAGCGGACACGCTGCGCGCGCTGGCACGCTTTATCGTGGAGCGTGACCGTTGAGGGCAGCGGCGCTCTTCGCCAGCATTGTGGCTCTTTCGGCCTGCGGTGTAGAGACCCCGCCTGCGCCGCCAGAGACACCTGAGCCGCCTGCGGAAACGCAAAAGGCCGACGGCTGCATGTCCGATGCCGAGGGGCAGACTGCCTGTCTGCTAGAGGCGTTCGCACTGGATGAATGCGATGGCCTGAAAATTCAGGGCTCCATGTTCAAAGACGATGCGGGCGGTGCGAGTTACGAATATTACAGTGCCTTTATCGCGTCGACGGACTGCGTCGAGGCATTGAAATCGGCCGCCGATGAACGCGGCTTTTCGGATCAATCAATCCGCATATTCACGTCGGATGATCGTGAGGGATACAGCGAAGAACTCTATTTCAGCGCGACGACGGACGGTCTGGTCGGCGGGATCGAGTGGGAACGGACACAGCAATGACTGAACGGATCGGGATTTACCCGGGTACTTTCGACCCCATCACCTTGGGCCATGCCGACATCATCAGGCGCGGTTCGAAACTGGTCGACCGGCTGATTATCGGCGTCACCACGAACCCGTCGAAAAACCCGATGTTTTCAACCGAAGAACGGTTTGAAATGGTTGAACGTGAAGTGAAGGAAATGGGCCTCGGCAATGTCGATGTTGTCGGTTTCAATTCGCTTCTGGTGAAGTTCGCGCAGCAACAGGGCGCGAGCGTCATTATCCGCGGTTTACGGGCGGTCGCGGATTTTGAATACGAATACCAGATGGCCGGTATGAATCAGCAGTTGGATGACGATGTCGAAACGGTCTTCCTGATGGCGGATGTTTCCTTGCAGCCGATTGCATCAAAACTGGTCAAGGAAATCGCGCTGTATGGCGGTGAAATCGGCAAATTTGTAAGCGCTCCGGTCGAACGCGAAGTGCTGGACCGGGTCGAAACGATAGGCCGCAAAGGCGATCTTTAACGCCACTGCAACTGTGGCAAGGCGGCGATCATTCATTGAAGTGTCAGCCTGCCGCAGTTAATGCCGATGTACACAAATTGGACGAAATGAAGATCACACCCATGTTTCGAAAATTTCTCAGCAGTGCCGCAGCGCTGATCATTGCCTCTGTTCCGGTTGCTGCCTTAGCCCAGGACGATGGCACTGCGACCGACGCCCAGACTGAAACCGCTACCGAAGCGGCATCGGAAGAGGCCGCGCCTGCCAAGGCGCGTACTTTCGTGCCCATCAATTACGATGCGAGCGTTGATCTTGACGATGTATGGGTTCTGGACCTGTCCAATGGTGAACGTATCAAGATCCGCCTGATGGATGAATGGGCACCCAACCATGTCGAGCGGATCAAGCGTCTGACTCGTGAAGGTTTTTATGACGGCATCATCTTCCATCGCGTGATCGAAGGCTTCATGGCGCAGGGCGGCGACCCGACCGGCACAGGGCAGGGCGGTTCGCAGCTTCCCGACCTGAAAGCCGAATTCAACCCGATGCCGCATGTTCGCGGGACAGTTGCGATGGCGCGCGCTTCGGAAGAAGACAGCGCGAACAGCCAGTTCTTCATCGTTTTCTATCCGCGGTTCAGCCTCGACAAACGCTACACCAATTTTGGCCGTGTGATCGAGAATATGGCCGGTGTTGACGCGATCAATCGCGGTGAACCGCCGCGCCAGCCAACGCGAATTCTGCAGGCGTCACTGGCCAGCGATAACAAACCGCAGCCTTCGCCGCAGACGCAGCAGATCCAGCCGGAAATCACCGCCGATCTGCTCAGCGCCCCGCTCGAAAGTCAGTAACGGGACTTTCCGGCTACCGGCTTACGCGCTAATCGGCGCGCCATGCGTGTTGACCTGTTTGATTTCGAGCTTCCGCAAGAACGGATAGCCCTTCGCCCTGTGCGCCCGCGTGATGCTGCGCGTATGTTGCATGTGCGGGGTAGTGATGCACCGTTCGAGGATTGCGGAGTGCTTGACCTGCCGCGCTTGCTTCAGCCGGGCGATGTGCTGGTGTTCAACGATACGCGTGTGATCCCTGCACAGCTGGAAGGGCGCCGCGCCAATGGTGAGGCAAAGATCGGGGCCACGCTGCACAAGCGGATCGACCTGCGCCGTTGGCAGGCCTTCATCCGCAATGCAAAGCGCGTGAAAGAAGGTGATCAGTTGGTCTTCGGCGGCGGTGTAACGGCCATCGCTGAAACCCGTCACGCAGACGGTTCGATCACCCTGTTATTCGAAGGGGACGATCCGGTTGAGGTACTGCTGGATCACGCAGGCACCATGCCTCTGCCCCCTTATATCGCGCAAAAACGCGGCGTGGATGAAGCGGACCTGTCCGATTACCAGACCATGTTCGCCAAAGAGGATGGCGCCGTCGCCGCGCCCACCGCTTCGCTGCACTTTACCGATCGTCTGGTACAGGCATTGGATGAGCGTGGAATCCAGCGCGAAACACTTACGCTGCATGTGGGGGCGGGGACGTTCCTCCCCGTCAAGGCCGAGGATACAGACGACCATGCGATGCACTCCGAATTCGGACGGATCGAAGCGGAAACTGCCCGTCGCCTGAATGAAGCGCGCGCCAAGGGGGGGCGACTGATTGCGGTTGGCACCACTTCGCTGCGCCTGCTTGAAAGCGCGGCCGACGAAAACGGTGTGATCCAGCCTTTCGCAGATGACACCGACATCTTCAT
>JAXHVK010000167.1:0-4827 GCA_034211135.1 Pseudomonadota bacterium | reverse complement strand
CCGACGTGATCGCGTGATAGCGGCCCAAGTCCTCCTCTCGCGCCTCAAGCTCTGAAAGAACGGCGCTGCCCGGCTGCATGGCGGCAAGGCCCGGCACTTCATTCCCGTCAATCGCGAGCTGCGGCATGATTTTCACGAAATCGCCGATCGCCTTGATCGCGAAGGAAACCGGATCAACACCGCCAAATCCGGTCACGACGGAGATCGCGCGCACGCTGGCGAGCACTATGGTTGTGTACAGATCAACCAGCGCCTTCCAGTTTTCGGGATGGGCCAGGAACGTGCCCGCATTGGTGCAACCAACAAACACCGCCTTGCCGAAATGGACATCGGGGCGAGAGGCCGCAAACGCTCTTTCGAATGCGCGATAGACCAGACCCCCGCGACTGAAGGCGACAGCGTCTATGAATGAACCTTCGGGCAGGCCCGCAAATGCCGCATTCATGGCCGCGGCGTTTTCGAGCGGCGTTAGCGCCAGCGTTTTGTGATCAAAGCCGATCATCGCGTCATAGCTGTTCACGATTTCAAGTGGCATGGCCGGATTGCTGTCATAGGCAGCGATGCCGCCGAAGCTGTTGGCTGTGCTGGAAAACGTGCCGTGCACGAACAACAGGATGCGCGGGCTGCTGTCAGGTGAAAGCGCGGGCAAGCCGTCCACCCACATATTGCGCGTCATATCCCAATGGCGCGGCCCTTCGCGCAAATCGCCTTCGACCTTGTCGATTACCGCATCAGTGACCTTGCGCGCGATGAAGCGCAGGACGCGGACACGGATCGGCTCGATCAGGCGCTCTCCGATCCAGCCGGCAAGCGGGATACCGCGTCTGCGACGCGGTTCGCTGTCAGGCGGGTTGGCAGCGGAGAAACCAGAATCCTTACCCTGCGGGACCAGATCAAATACTGCGCGCCGCGCGCCGCCTCCGCCGCGTCGCTGTCTGCCGTCAGCGCCACTGTCTGCTGGCCAGCTCCAGCGGAACACGCCGCCCTGCTGTTCAATCAGGACGACCGCATCTTCATTGTCTTCAAGCGCCACTTCGATCTGGGGCGCTTCGTAACTTTCCGCACTGGCACCGCGACGGGCGCGTGCGGGCGCAATCGTGATGTCCGCGGCGAGATCGAAGTCCGCATTTGCCAGCATCGAATCGAGACCCGCCACGTCGGATGCGTCCGCGCCGCCGGATCGACGACGCCGTGCAGGCGAAGAATTGCTAGAATAAACTGTTACTTGTGCATCACGAACAACTGATACACCATTTGCAAGATCAACCACTAAACCCTCCCAAAGGATATTGATTGTCTTGCGACCCGCGCTTTATTCATAGATCAGGCCGAAGACGATTATAGTATGCAAACGTCACGTTTCCGGCTTGGCACCTGTCTCAGTCATCCTCGGGCTCGCTTATCTGGAACGTAAATTCCTGCTGCGCGGCACAGATATCCAGCGCCAGTTCGGTCCCATCCGGAATGATTGAGACTTCGACAACATCACCATCATCCCGGCGGACATGCCACGGTGCCTTGCACACCGCCGCATTTACGGTGAATTTGCCGTCCACCAGCCCTCGCGCCTCGTTCAAAATGGCATTAAGCCGCGCCCCCGCCAGACGTTTCTCCGCCGCCTCGTCTGCGGAAGGATCAGGTGCCGTTTCCAGTACCAGAGTAAGGCTCGGTTCCGGCTGATTGAGGCACTGTGTATCCTCATCACCTTCGCAGGCGATGGGCGGCAATTGAGCGGCTTTGGCGTGATAATCATCGAGGAACGCAGCCAGACGGCTGATCTTCCGGCGAGCATCGGGCTGCAGGACTGCGGAGCGGCTATCAAAGGCAAGTTGCTCCGTACCTTCGAGGCGCAACCGGACTTCGCGATGCGCACCCAGCGGGACAGTGCTGCCCTCTTCCGGCGGTGCAAAGCGGCGTTGCTGTGTTTTTACCTCAACCCGATCGGTGAGGATGAGCGGGCCGTCCTCCTCGATCCATTCAGCGCGGCTTCCCAACCAATACCCACGGGCATTGAGCGTTTCCTGCGAAGCCGGATCACGGCAGGGCAGCTGGAATTCCGACTGGAATTCGAAGATTGAACCTTGCGACGGCTGCCGCTCCAATACGCCAGAGGCAAACTGAATGCTCTGCTGCAGTCTCAGGCCCAGACATTCGGCAATCGGTTCCTGATCGGCAGTCTGGAATGGCGATGTGATCTCCAGATACAGTTCTGGCTCTGACGACGCGGCCTGATTGATGCGTCGCATATCCTGCCGCATTTGGGCGGCGAAGCGGAAGGACGCTTCGTCATGGATATCGCGGTCAGCCAGTATCCGTCCCGTTGCCGCGTTCAGGCGCGAAGCCGCAGCGCGCAGAACATCGGCATCGCCATCGTCCAGAACGGCATTGTCCCGCAGGGTCGCGCGTGCCTGTGTCAGAACACGCTCGCTCTCGGCCCGCTGAGCATCTGACAACAGACGCTCGCGGCGTTGCGCATCATCCGCGAGCCGTTCCTCAAGCAGGCGGATTTGTCGTTCAAGGCCGCTTTTCGCAGAGCCATACATTGCCCGCGATATGGCAATATCCTGTGGGGGAATTGCGGGCGCCGCAATCATCAGTTCCACGCGGCGGTTCTGGTATTCCCGAACGCCATCGGCGGTCGGAACACGGGGCTGGCTTTCGCCGAACGCCTCGCTCGAAATGCGGGCATCGCTGATCCCGCGCTGTGCCAGATAATCGCGCACTGCGGCGTTGCGCTGCTCTGATATCGCGAGCGATTGGGCGAGCGAACCGGAACGGTCATCATGCCCCGCAAGGGCAATATCACCTGCACTTCCACAATTCGCATAGGCCGCGACAGCCTGATCAAGCGCCGATTTCGCGTAGTCATCAAGCTGGGAAGACCCGAATTCGAAGAACACTATGAAAGGCCCGAAGTCGCAGGGCGGCGGGGGAGGAGGCGGCGGCGGAACAGGCACAGGCGGCGGGCTTGCCGCGACGTTCAGCCGTTCATCACCGACATCGCGATAATCGCGTGCCTCACCCATGTCATAAATCACATAGGGTGGCGGACAATTCTGCGTTTCCTCAACAACCTGCCCGTCATCGCATGTTTTGTATGCGACAGGCGGGCTGGAATATGCTGACCTGGTGACCGGATCGCCGTAGTCATAGCCTCCGACACCGCCTGCATTCTGAGTTGCATCACCGCCGCCTTCGTCCGGTGTGCCGGTCGGCTGTGGCTCCGGCGTGGCTGTAGGGCTGGGTTGCGGCTGCTCTATGCCGACACCGATTTCCTGCCCTCCGGTCATCAGCGCAACAACCGCAGCAACCGCGCTGATCACACCGGCCCCCGTGCCGATTATGGCGAGCCAGTTCCTGCCGCCCTGTGCACCTTCACCGGGCGGGGGCGGTTCTTCTGCGGCTGCGGCATCGGCTCCGCCTGCGATTGCGGCGGCGGCAATCAATGGCGGCAACGGTATGCGATGCAGCGCCGAAGACGCATAGAGCACAGGCGTGATCAGCTCGATCTGGGAAAGCGGGTCTTCCAGCTCGCGAATGGCACTGCGCGCGCTGCTGACTGCAGGTGCAATCGGCGTACCCATCGCCAGTTCACCATACAGCCGCTGTGAAAAGCGGATCGCGGCATCGTCCGAAATCGAATATTGCATTGCAACCACGAACGGCACGTCAATCTGCCGCAGCGCCTGCGCCGCCCCTGCGAACGGATCAAATCGCGAAGAAACCCCGCCAAGGCATGAATTCAGCACCACCAGCCAGGGCCGGTGGTTGACCATCATCTGCCGGAAAGTGGTTGAATCAACCGAATGGGCCCGGCGCGGATCGTCCGACTTGTGCAGAGAGATAACGCCGGTGTCCTGCCTGAAATCGCCATGGCCGATATAGTGGACGATATGCGGCTTCCACGAATTGATCGTGTCGCTGAGGTTAAGGCTGTTCGCCTCTTCCAGCGCTTTGATCTCTATCCGTTTCTGCGGTCCGTCGGTCAGTTCACCCAGCTGCCTTTCAATGTTTGCAAACTCGGTGCCCGTATCTAGGTCTGCCTGCGGATTGGCAGTGGCGACAAGCACGCGGATCTTGTCCGTAATCGGCTCCGGCGCGCCTTGCGGGAAAGCGGGATCGAGTCGGCGGACGATATTGCAGGCCTTGTCCGTTGCAAGGAATGTCCCGCTCTCTTTGTCCCACAAGACTTCCCAAGGCAGATTGCCAAGTTCGGCTGCACGCCTTGAATCGAACCATATGTTGAGGAAATTCTCGTCCTCGGCCGCGCCGTCCACCTGCTGCGCTGCATTGTTGCGCAGCATTCGATAGGCGAGGTCGAAATGTTCTGATCCGTCGCCTCTGAACAGGGCATTATAGAGCTGGCCTCCCACCCCTTCGAGATCGGCAAGAGTGATGGGTTGGGATTTGATTTCCACACGGTCAGCCGGAAAACCGTCCATAGGCCGCCGCCGGTTCGCGGCTGAAATGCCATCAAGATCAATGCGGAATGTCTCGTCCGGAAAGGCGCGCCTGAAAGGCAGCCCGTCATACGGGCCGCCTGTGTAATCGAGGCGCATATCAAACAGGTCGTTCGATTTGCCCTCGACAGAGAAACGCCACTCCGCCGGCACAATCACCCCCCATGACCACAAAGGAGGCTATGCGAAATACATGGCCTTTTCGAGTATTATTTACCCACCGGCCAAATACTGCCGAAAATCAATTGTCTGTCGGATTTATTACTGGGCCAGCGCCTCGCGTATTTGGGCGATTGCTTCTTCGCTGTCCCATTCATAGTCGCCCGCAACGCGGAAAACCTCGACGCCGTTCGAATCGTACAGCACC
>JAXHVK010000166.1:0-4887 GCA_034211135.1 Pseudomonadota bacterium | reverse complement strand
AGAAATACGGCGATGATCATGTGGCGCAGATCATCACATTCGGAAAGCTGAAGGCGCGCGCTGTCCTGCGCGACTGCGGCCGTATTTTGCAGATGAGTTATGGTCAGGTCGACCGTCTCACCAAAATGGTGCCGAACCACCCGACCGATCCTTGGGATCTGAAGCGTGCAATGAATGGCGCGGCTGATTTCAAGCGGGAATACACCAATGATAACGAGGTGAAGCGCCTCGTTGATCTCGCCATGCAGTTGGAGGGTATGCCGCGAAACTCCTCAACCCACGCGGCAGGAGTGGTGATCGGGGACAGGCCTTTGGCGCAGCTTGTCCCGCTTTATCGCGATCCGCGCTCGGACATGCCCGTGACGCAGTACGACATGAAAAATGTCGAAAGCAGCGGGTTGGTGAAGTTCGACTTCCTTGGCCTGAAGACGCTATCCGTCTTGCGCAAAGCAGTTGATCTGTTGGCATTGCGCGGGATCGACATTGATCTGGGCGCTTTGCCGCTGGATGACACGGCGGTCTACGACCTTATGCAGGACGGTAACACTGTCGGTGTGTTCCAGCTCGAATCAGAAGGGATGCGGCGAACACTTAAAGCGGTGAAACCTACCAATTTCGGGGACATTATCGCACTTGTCTCGCTCTATCGGCCCGGCCCGATGGATAACATTCCGCTGTTCGGGCAGCGTAAGGCAGGGGAGGTCGAAATCGAATATCCCCACGCAAAGCTAGAGGGTATTCTCGCCGAGACTTACGGGATCTTCGTCTACCAGGAACAGGTGATGCAGGCGGCCCAGATCCTTGCTGGGTACTCGCTTGGCGATGCGGACCTTTTGCGTCGTGCAATGGGTAAAAAAGTCCAGGCCGAAATGGACAAGCAGCGTGGTCGCTTTGTCGAGGGGTGCAAGGAAGTTTCGGGTATCGAAGCGAAAGAGGCGAATGCGCTGTTCGATTTGATCGACAAATTCGCTGGATATGGCTTCAATAAATCACACGCGGCTGCTTACGCTCTGCTCGCATACCAGACGGCATGGCTGAAGGCGCACTATCCTGAAGAATTTTACGCCGCTTCCATGTGCTTTGACTTGCATCAGTCGGAAAAGCTCAACGTCTTCGTAGATGATGCACGCCGTTATCCGGTCGAAAATGGCGACGGGAGCGGGGTGGAGGTTTTGCCGCCTGACATCAACGAATCCGAGGCGCGTTTTACCGTTCAGCAGACCGAGCACGGTTATGGTGTGCGCTATGCATTGGCAGGCATCCGCAATGTCGGCGAAAAAGCGATGGAAATGATTGTCGCCGAGCGAGAGGCAAACGGGAAGTTTGAAAGCCTGAAAGATCTGTGCGAGCGACTACCGCAAGGATCAATGAACCGGCGTCAGCTCGAAGGTTTGATCTGTTCCGGTGCGCTGGATGGTCTGGAGCCAAACCGTGCCTTGCTTCATGCAAATGCCGATATGCTTCTGGCGGTTGCTGATGCCGCGATGAGAGAGCGCTCAAGTGGTCAGGCCGCCCTTTTCGGAGGCGATGATGTGGGCGAAGAGCCATTGCGTCTGGCCCCTGCTGAAGAATGGTCACGTACCGAACAGATGGCGCAGGAACGCGAGAATTTCGGTTTCTATTTTTCCGCACATCCTGTCCAACAATATCGTGATGCAGCCTCTGCCCAAGGGGCGCGAACCTATCAGGCAATCATGGAGGCTGGCGCGCCTCCCGGTGGCAGGGGCACAGCGGTAATTGCTGCCATGCTTGAGGGGATCAACAAAGGGCGCACCAAGCGGGGTGCCGAGTTCATTCGGGCCGATTTCTCTGATGCGTCCGGCCAGTTTTCTGCGGCCTGTTTCGAAGAGTCACTGGTTCCTCAATTCGAACGCTGGGCGAGCGAAAGCGAATGTCTGCTGCTGAGCGTTGAGCTGGATTCGCCCAATCCGGGAGAGCCGCCGCGCTTGACGGTCCGTAGTGCCAAACCGCTAAGCAGTGTCAGCGGGCGGATACCCATGCGGATGCAGTGCGATATCCGCACGGCACAAGCCCTCACGCAATTCCGCGCGGAACTCGAAGACGGATCGGAGGCGCCGGGCGAAGTGGTCGTTCGACTGGCGATGGCTAATGGTGACGATGCGACTGTGCGCCTTGGATCGCGCTTCGTGCTGGATGGCGCAATGGCAGAGCGGGTGGCCAATATCGAGGGCATCGAGAATGTGACATTGGAGCCTGCGCGGGGTTCTGCGCGCCTGAAACTGGTCGCCTAGAAAA
Source organism: Pseudomonadota bacterium (assembly GCA_034211135.1). GTDB lineage: Bacteria > Pseudomonadota > Alphaproteobacteria > Sphingomonadales > Sphingomonadaceae > Erythrobacter. The sequence continues at coordinate 2,631 of JAXHVK010000166.1, read as the reverse complement.
AGGGGGCGGATTGCTCCGCCCCCTTCCTGAACTTGGTGGTTCGTTTGGTTACATACCGGAGCCCGGCCCGTATGTGACTTCCACACGGCGGTTCTGCAATTCACGAACGCCGTCTGCTGTCGGCACGCGAGGGCTTGATTCACCGAACGCCTCTGTAGTGATCTGTGCACCGGGGATGCCTCGACCTGCAAGATATGACTGGACCGACGCGTTGCGGCGTTCGGCCAGGGCGGTGTTGTAGTCGACTGAGCCAGAGCGGTCAGTATGTCCAGCCAGCATAACGCGTGCATTTCCGCAATTGGAATAGGCTGTTACCGCAGTGTCGAGAACCTGCGCCGCCTCTGCCGTAATGCTGGACTGGTCGAAATCGAAGAACACGATGTACGGGCCAGTGCTGCAAACGGGTTTCGGCGTTGCGGGCGGCGGTGGCGGCGGTGGCGGCGGTGGCGGCGGAGGAGGAGGAGGCGGTGTAACCGGGACCGGTGCAGGAGCCGGTGCAGGCTCTGCTTTCGTGCCAAAGTTATAGATCAGGCTGGCGAGCAGCGAGTGGGTTTCATAATCGACTTCGAGGATGTCACCCGAAACGGCTGTGTACTCAAATTCGTCAATGCCAAAATAGCGATATTTCAAGCCGATATCGACGTTGTCGCTAATGGGCATGCGAAGCCCGGCGATGATCTGAAGGGCGAGGTCCGTTTCGCTTTCAGAAATGACCTGCCCAAGACCCTGAACAGTAACCGGCAGATCAACCTGCGCGAACCCTGCGCCGACCCCGCCATAAACCTGAAGGCCGTCGTCCTTTCCAGCTTCGACCAAGGCGTTCAGCATTCCACTGACTGATTTGCGGTCCTCTGTATTCACAACCGATGCAGGGGTATTGAACGTCGCCCCAGGCGTTATGCGACGGCTGATGATTGTGAAGTCGTCATAGTCGGTTCGCTTATAACCCGCTTCGGCTTCGAGCCTGAACCAACCGAAATCGTAGCCAAGGATAATGTCAGCATCGAAACCGGTGTTGGTATCCGCTTCAGCGGCGTTTGCCTGGATGCCGTTCGCATTGGGTGTTTCGAAATCGATATCGACGCTGTCGGACAGGCTCGCACCGCCTTCAACGCCCATATACCATTGGCCATCGCGTGCCTGTGCTGGAACGGCAGCGCAGGCGACCAGTCCCGACAGCAGCATAAGAGCTTTTTTCATCGTCTTGCCTCCTAAGTGAAAGTACGTATTGGCCCTTAGGCGGTATTTTGACGCAACGGTTTGTCGAGTTGTATCGCGCCTCATTCGCCACCGTCTTCAGGCAGACGCTCGCTGACCGATTGCAAAGCGAAACTGAGGAGGGCATGATCCCGGGCGGAAGAGGCAAAGCAGCTATCGCGCTGCACACAATTCGGGAGAAAGACTACATGGGCGCACAAAGCCTAGGAGCTATGCAAGGCTGGAAAATGCGGATCACCGCGGTGATTGATCACGCTGCAAGAGAAGCAGGCAATCGCGAGATCGTAACACGTTGGAGCGACGGCTCGGAAACCCGGACAGACTGGGCCGGAATTCGCAATGATGCCCTGAAAATGGCGCAGGCTCTTCAAGCCCTCGGCGTGAAGAAAGGCGACCGTGTAGCCAGCCTCGCAATGAACCATTCGCGCCATCTGGTGAGCTGGTACGGTGTCGCTGGAATGGGGGGCGTGCTGCACACTGTGAATCCGCGACTGTTTGACGATCAGCTCGAATATATCGTCAATCACGCGGAGGATAAGGTGCTGTGCTATGACGCAGCCTTTCAGCCGATTGTTGACCGGATGAAGGATCGCTGGACAACAGTTGAGCACTACATCTGCTACGATTCCGGTGAGCATTCTCCCGCTTTCGAGGACTGGATCGCTCAGCAGGATGGTGATTTCCAGTGGGTCGATGGTGACGAAACCGATCCGTGCATGATCTGTTACACCTCCGGAACGACCGGCAATCCCAAGGGCGTTCAGTACGAGCATCGTTCAACCATGTTGCACGCGATCGCCGGATTGCAGCCGGCTGCGTTCCAGTTTAGCAGCTCGTCTGTCATGCTGCCAGTCGTCCCGATGTTCCATGCGGCGAGTTGGGGTCTCCCTTACGCCGGTGCGATGGCTGGCGTGAAATTTGTCTTCTCTGCAGTTAACGAGCCCGCAGTCCTGCATGATCTGATGCTGCGTGAAGGGGTCACAGATAGTGCTGGCGTGCCGACCGTCTGGCTTGCCCATTTCCAGTATTGTGATGCGCAGGGCATCGATCTTCCTCCTTTGAAAGCGGCGACAATCGGCGGTTCTGCTGCGCCGAAATTCATGATTGAGCGGCTTTTGAAAAACGGAACGCGTGTTCAGCACGCCTGGGGCATGACGGAGACTTCCCCGATTGGTACCGTTGGAGGGCCAACCTGGGATTGGGACCAGCTCTCTCTTGAAGAACGGGTCGAGAAATGCGCCATGCAAGGAAGGCCAATCTTCGGTGTCGAACTGCGCACGGTTGATCTCGACGATATGACGACAGAGCTGCCTCGCGACGGCAAGACCAGTGGAGCTCTGCAGATCCGCGGCCCCTGGATCATCAAACGGTACTTCAAAGCCGAACATGATGCGGTGTCAGCTGATGGTTGGT
>JAXHVK010000165.1:0-5024 GCA_034211135.1 Pseudomonadota bacterium | reverse complement strand
TGCTGTTGCGTTCCAGCGAGAACGCCTTTGCGCGGCTCACAGAGCCCGATGGGTTCTGGGATGATCAGGTTGCAAGGCTGGGGCTGGGCAATCTGCTGGGGACAAGGGGCGATGTTTTGGGGCGGGTTTTGACTTCGACCCTGTTCAAGAACCGGCTTGAAGATGTGTTTGCCGATATCGCAATTGACGCATCTTTCCGCGCTGCACCGATTGTTACGGATGCCGTCAGGGTGATCGGCCTCGCCAATGCAGCAGCTTTGGTCAGAGGCGGCCCGCGCGCTGCGACACAGGCGCTTCGCGGAGAGCTTGGCGGCCGCCTGATCGAAGAGATGGTGCCGGAATTGGGCGAGGCTATCCGCGTCGCTTCGGATCCGCTGGTGGGCCAATTGCTAAACGCTGCCACCGGCACCGATGTGGGCGGGATCGCACAAAGGCTTGCGGGCAATATCGACGATGCAATCTGGTCTGAAATCGGAACGGAGGAAGCCGCCATTCGCGCCAATCCGCAATCCACCCGCGATCCGGTGCTGATAGGCGTCTTCGGCGCTTTGGCAGAGTGATGGTTAGAACCGGTAGGTCATGATTGCCTGAGGCACGTGGTTCGTCCGGTCATCGGCATTTGGGCGCGGCGTATGAATGTACAGATAGGCCGCGCCCATCGATAACCGTTCATTAAGCGAGGCGCTAAGCAGAATACGACCGCGCCATTGATCGCGGGCCTGGTTTTCGCCGCGACTGGTGGACCGGATTATGTTGAGATATTCCGCGTCCAGTCTCGCGGTCAAAAGCGTGCTTACGCCTTGCGCATAGCTTAGCCTTTGGCGCAACCGCATGCCCATCCGGTCCGCGCCATCTATAAAGCGCTGTTCCAGCCGGGTTCGGGAAGAGAATCGCCCAAGTTTAATATCAATCTGCTGATGCGGGCGAAGCTCTGTCGATCCGCCAGCCTCGAAAATACCCGCTCCGCCGCCGATGGAAACAGCATCAGCTATAGCGTGCATGATATTGACCCGCAGGGTTTGTTGTTCGTCCCCGCGCGCGTCTTCTCGCCAGCGTGCCGTTGCGTCTGCCGTCAGTGTTGTGCCGTCGCCAATCTCGCCTGTTGTGATGGCATAGATCCAAAGCTGTGTATCTTCGTCCGCTGCAAGCACGCTGGACGGTTGCCAAGCAAGCACAAGGCAGGCAATCACGCGGACGATTACGCAAACGGGCGGCATCTTCGGAATAAACCCTATGCCGCCTGTTTGTTCAACACCATCAGAAAGCTGTGAGAGGTCCATCATGAAATTCTTCGTCGACACTGCCGAGATTGACGACATCAAGGAACTGGCCGCAACCGGCCTATTGGATGGGGTGACAACCAATCCGTCGCTGATTGCAAAGTCGGGCCGTGATTTTATGGAAGTGACCAGGGAAATCTGCGGCATTGTAGATGGCCCGGTCAGCGCCGAAGTCGTTGCTCTGGACCATGAAACGATGATGAAAGAGGCCGAAGTCCTTCGCAAGATCGCCGACAATGTCTGCATTAAGGTGCCGCTTACAGTCGATGGCCTGAAGACCTGTAAGGCGCTGACAGGCGATGGCACGATGGTGAATGTCACCCTTTGCTTCTCTGCCAATCAGGCGCTGCTGGCCGCGAAAGCGGGCGCATCCTTCATCTCGCCCTTTGTTGGTCGTCATGATGACAACGGCTTTGATGGCATGGACCTGATCAGCGATATCCGCCTGATCTATGACAATTACGATTTCGACACGGAAATCCTCGTCGCCAGCGTGCGCCATGTCACCCACGTGCTGGAAAGCGCGAAAATCGGTGCCGACGTCATGACGGCTCCGCCAAAGGTAATTCACGGCCTGTTCAAGCATGTGCTGACGGACAAGGGCATCGAAGGCTTTATGAAAGACTGGGAAAAGACCGGCCAAACTATCGGGTAGCGGGAAGTCGGGTAAGTCCCTATCTGCTACCCAATGGCCGAAGAATCCCCCCTCGACGTATTTAAGCAGGCCCTGACCGGAGCTGCCCGCGCTATCGCCGATGATAGTGAGGTAGAGGTCGCGTGGTCCGCCGATGTCCCCGGCAGTGCGGGCAACCGTTTTCGCGTGCCTTTGCCGGGGCGCGATCTGCCAGCGGAGCAGGTGACCGAAGCGCGCGGCTTTGCCGACAGCTTCGCCCTGAAGCTAAAGCACCACAATGCGGGCCTGCACGCCGCCTCTGCCCCGCCGGAGCCTGTGGCGCGCGCGTGTTACGATGCGATCGAACAGGTGCGCTACGAGGCACTGGGCGCAAACCGTTTTGACGGGATCAAGGACAATCTCGACGCAGCAACCGAAATGCGCACGGCGAGCGATTCCATCGTGCGCGCTTACAATGCTGCCGAAGTCCCCCTTCAAACTGCGCTGGCATTGATGGTGCGGGAGGCTCTGACAGGCGAGCCTGCCCCTGAAAAGGCTGAACGCGGCCTTAGTCTGGTGCGCCCTGATATTGAGGAGAAAGTGGGCAAGGATTTCGCCGCTTTGCTCGACAATCTCGACGATCAGGAGGCGTTTCAGAAGCTTTCGCTCGACATGCTGCGCGACCTCGATCTTACCCGTCCGACCGAACAGCCGGAACAGACCGATGAGGACGATAGCGACGAGGATGACGGGCAGGACGAAGACCAGCCCGGTGATGAACAGAACGAAGGCGAAGCTGACCCGCAAAGCGCCGAAGTCGCTGGCGATATGGCCGAAGGCGATGGCGAAGGCGACGCGGATAGCGAGCTGACTTCCGAAGAGGAAATGCAGGATGGCGAACCGGGTGAGGAAGGCGATGCCTCCAACGCGCCCGTCCGCCCGAACCGCCCGCCGCCGGACATTCCCGACAGGCTGGACTACAACGCATTCACCGAAAAATTCGACGAAGAAATCAGCGCGCCCGAACTGTGCGACAGTGAAGAACTGGACCGTCTGCGCGCCTATCTCGATAGCCAGCTGACAGGATTGCAGGGCGTGGTGACCCGTCTCGCCAACCGTCTGCAACGCCGCCTGATGGCGCAGCAGAACCGCAGCTGGGATTTCGATCAGGAAGAGGGCGTTCTGGATGCCGCCCGTCTTAGCCGCGTAGTCGTCTCGCCCGGCACGGCGCTGTCTTACAAGGTCGAACGCGATGTCGAGTTCAAGGACACGATTGTCACGCTGCTGATCGACAATTCCGGCTCTATGCGGGGCCGCCCGATCTCTATCGCGGCGATCAGCGCCGATATCCTTGCGCGCACGCTGGAGCGGTGCGGGGTGAAGACCGAAATTCTCGGCTTTACGACCCGTGCATGGAAGGGCGGTCAGGCCCGCGAGGCATGGCTCGCCGATGGCAAGCCGCAAAATCCCGGTCGTCTGAACGATCTGCGTCACATCATCTACAAGCAAGCCGACGAACCATGGCGCCGTGCGCGTCGCAATCTCGGCCTGATGATGCGCGAAGGGCTGCTGAAGGAAAATATCGACGGCGAAGCACTGCTGTGGGCGCATTCCCGTCTGGTCTACCGCCCCGAAGAACGCCGCATCCTGATGGTTATCAGCGACGGCGCTCCGGTTGATGACAGCACGCTGAGCGTGAACTCGGCAGGCTATCTCGAAGCGCACCTGCGTGGCGTGATCGAATGGATCGAAAAAGCATCACCCGTGCAACTCGTCGCCATCGGCATCGGCCACGACGTGACGCGCTATTACCGCCGTGCGGTGACGATCATGGATGTAGAGCAGCTAGGCGGCACGATCATGGAGCAGCTTGCGGAGCTGTTTGAGGATGAGAAGGGCGCGGGCAGGGGGCGAAGATGAAGCGCGATATGGATCTTGTTAGGGAGATGCTTCTCTGGATGGAGGATCATGAAGATCGCCTTATCTTAGTCAATGAATTCAAAGTGTTTTGCGATGACAGCGAACTGACCTTGGGGCACATCGGAATTCTCAAGTCGGGCGGTCTCATTGACGAGCCCCAAAAAGGCCTACTGGGTGTCACTTGGGAAGGTCACGAATTCTTGGACAAGGTGCGCGATCCCGAGATTTGGACGAAGACTAAAGAGGGAGCCTCGAAGCTCAATTCTTGGGGCGTCAAACTCATAGGCGAAATGGCTAGCGGTTTCATCCGTGCCAAAGCCGTAGAATTAGGAATACCGCTAGCATGAACGTAACCGAAGCCGTCACCAGCCGCCGGTCTATCCGCGAATTTCTTGATAAACCGGTGGAGCTCGAAACCATCCGGCGCGTTATGGACAAGGCGCGTTGGGCGGCTTCGGGGTGCAATTTTCAGCCTTGGGAAGCGGCGCTTGTCACAGGGGAATCGCTCAAGGAACTTCAGGCCAAGATCGTGAAGAACGGCCCTGAAAAGCCTGAATATGACTGGACCGCTCCTGAACGTGAGGACGCTTACAAATCGCGCCTTTATGCCGTGGGTGCGGGCATGTTCGGGGCGATGGGGATTGCCCGTGATGACAAAGAAGGCCGCGCAGCCGCCATGGCTCGCAATGCGACCAGCTTTGATGCGCCGGTTGTCATGTTCACTTACTTCCCGCGCTTCATGAAAGAGCCGCAATGGTCGGACACCGGCATGTGGTTGCAGACGGTGGCTCTGCTGTTGCGCGAAGAAGGGCTTGATAGCTGCTATCAGGAATTCATGGCGCTTTATGCCAACACGATCCGCGATCACCTTGGGCTGGACCATGAACGCTACATGCTGTTCTGCGGCATGGCGATCGGTTATCGCGATCCCGAAGCGCCGCTGAACAACTTTGATCGGGAGCGCGTTCCGCTGGATGATCAGGTGAAGTTTATCGGCTGGGATTGACCGCAGCCGCGCAGGGTTTCAAAGGCCCAAGCGCAATGACTGACCTGAAGCTCTTTAATTCGCTGACCCGCCAGCTTGAAACGTTCGAGCCCGTCCACGCAGGCGAGGCGCGCGTCTATACCTGCGGGCCCACGGTCTATAACTACCCGCATATCGGCAATATGCGCGCCTATGTCTTTGCGGACATTCTGGGCCGCACGCTGAG
>JAXHVK010000164.1:0-5054 GCA_034211135.1 Pseudomonadota bacterium | reverse complement strand
GCCGGTGAAGTCGACACCGCCGTGGCTGTAGAACGTCTTGTCCTCTGCCGAGATATAGGCCTGCTTCAGCTTCTCGGGGAAGTCTTCATATTGAAGCTGAACCCGGCGTTCGCGCGCGTAATTGTGCACGATTTCGCCATCAGCCCCTCGAACGACCGTCGGAAGAGGGGTCTCGTAAACGAGAAGCGTCTCTGCGTCTGGAAGGTCGCTTGCCAACCACACGAACACGGCCACCCAGACAGCAAGCACGCCCAAAACTGCGAGAACGAGCAATTTATACCATATGCTCGCCCGCCATTTCGCCGCCAACCAAGCGGCGGCACCATTCAAATCGCGCTTCACGCGGTACTGAATGTACGCGGGGGTCGAAAGTTCAGCTGTATCAGTCATCGTCTCGGAATGCGGATTACATCGCCTGTTGTGGTTGTGCCAGTGCTTTGCGTTGAAAGTTGCACGCTGATCGCGGGCGCCCCTCGATATGTCATCATTCATGAACCGCCTACGTCAGAGCGGCGCGCAAAATAGACTCTGATCGCACGAGCCAGCACATCTGCATATTCAGCCCGCCCCTCCTCAGTCGTCAGTCGAGCGCGATCTTCGCGATTCGTCACGAAACCGCTTTCAAACAGAACCGCTGGCACATCGGGCGCGCGCAAAACAGCAAGCGCAGCCGATCTGCGCGGCGAGGCATGGAAGACGATACGTCCCTCCCCTTCGCGCTGAATCAGGCGGGCGAATTCGGTTGATTCGTCCTGAGTTCTCTCCTGCGACAGCTCAACCAGAATAGCGCTGACCTGATTGCTTGCATCATCGATCTCGACCCCGTTTAGGCGGTCCGCATTGTTTTCGCGCGAGGCGAAGCGGGCAGCGGCCTCGCTCGATGCCTCGTTGGAGAGAGTGTAGACGCTGGCCCCCGACACTTCGCTTGCTTCGCCGGCGCTGTCAGCATGGATCGAAATGAAAAGATCGGCATCCAGCTGGCGCGCGATTTCAGGCCTGTCAGCCAGAGTAACAATCCGATCATCCTCGCGCGTCATCGCGACCCGAATTCCGCCATCCTTTAAGAGTTCATCGCGCAAGCCCAGCGCGATCGCGAGCACAACATCCTTCTCGAGAATGTCGGGCCCGACCGACCCCGGGTCTTTACCGCCATGACCTGCATCGATCACAACCAGCGGACGATCGGCGTCATCTGGTCCCCGCACATCAGGAAGCTCAAAATCCAGTCCGCCACCGGCAACAGGGAAGCGCTGCACATATTCGCGGCCCCACTCTGGGATCGGAATTTTAACGTTCGCTGTCATCGCCACGCCCACCAGCAAGGCAGGAAGTCCGATGACAAGGATTAAAAGGCTACGCACACTCATGTCTGAAATCGCTTACGATCTTGCGCTATCAAAGCGCAATAGAGTTGCCCCGCGAAACCCACGGTGCTAGACGTTACAAATCGGAGCAAAGCCAGCGGATTGTTAACCAATGCGCAGTCAATATGGCTCCCCCGCAAGGCCCCGTTTCCAGTTCTTGGTGTTACGGGCCCTTTAACAGGTTGATGCAGTGACGAGACGCTTCTCCTCGCAAGAACACACTCAGCGCCCCTTTGGCGTCGCTGAGGTTGCGAGCCGGCCAGCGGCAAAAGCCCGCTCGTCCTTCACGGCAGACACGAACATCGCGCGTCATCTGAAATCGGTTCGCCGCGCGATTCCCACCTTCGGCTATCGGCATATCCAGGGGAATGCCGCAGCTGCTTACCACACAAATACACGCCAGCGGCTTTTCTTGAACAAGGCCCCGCCCGGCGTTTGGAGACACATAAATGGCAACGCGCATGCTAATCGATGCGCGCCACTCGGAAGAGACCCGGGTGGCGGTACTCAAAGGCAACCGGATTGAGGAGTTCGACTTTGAATCTGCTGAGCACAAGCAGATCAAGGGCAATATTTATCTTGCGAAAGTAACGAGGGTTGAGCCCTCTCTGCAGGCTGCTTTTGTCGACTTCGGTGGCAATCGTCACGGCTTCCTCGCCTTCAACGAAATCCATCCGGACTACTATCAAATTCCACAAGACGACCGTGAGCAATTGCTTGCGGAAGAGGCAGAGGCTGCCGCTGAAGAAGCGCGGCTTCGGGAAGAGGAAGAAGACGAGGGTGTCGCCCCCGGCGATGAATATGACGCTGAGGAAGAAAGCGCAGAGGCTCTTGCAGAGGACCTCGCCGAAGACGGCCTTGAAGAGATAGACACATCGGAAAAAGAGAAGGTCGCGACCATTGAAGATGGCGCGTCCGATGATGACGATTCTGATGATGATGATGACGACGATGAAGACGCCGACAAAGAAACCGACGGAGAATCTTCCGAGGAAGAAAAGCCACGTCGCGGTCGTCGCGGACGTGGTCGCCGCCGTCAGGGCAAAGGCGATAAAGGCAACCGAAGCCGCGCCAAGCAGGTAGACGAAGTGCGCGCAAAGCGCATGGCTCTGCGTCGCCGTTACAAAATTCAGGACGTAATTCAGCGTCGTCAGGTTCTCCTGGTTCAGGTGGTCAAGGAAGAGCGCGGCAATAAAGGCGCTGCGTTGACCACCTATCTCAGCCTAGCGGGCCGTTACACCGTGCTGATGCCGAACAGCAGCCACGGCGGCGGGATCAGCCGGAAGATCAATTCCACCAGCGATCGTAAGCGTCTGAAGCAGGTCGTGTCTGATCTCGCTCTACCCAAAAGCATGGGGCTGATCGTGCGGACCGCTGGCCTGACCCGCACCAAAACCGAGATAAAGCGCGACTTCGACTATCTCGCCAGGCTCTGGGATGAAATCAGGCAGACCACTCTCAAATCAACCGCCCCCAACCTGATCCATTCGGACAGTGATCTGATCAAACGTGCCATCCGCGATATCTACAATCGCGAGATTGAAGAGGTCGTGGTTGAGGGTGAAGCCGGTTACAAGGCTGCCAAATCCTTCATGAAAATGCTGATGCCCAGCCATGCGCGCCGGGTTAAGGCATATTCCGATCCTGTGCCGCTGTTCCAGCGCTACGGGGCCGAAGACCAGTTGCGGGCGATGTATGATCCGATGGTTCAGCTCAAATCGGGCGGCTATCTCATCATCAACCCTACCGAAGCTCTGGTCTCGATCGACATCAACTCCGGACGCTCGACCAAGGAGCATGGGATCGAGCAGACAGCGCTCCACACCAATCTTGAAGCTGCTCGCGAGATCGCTAGACAGCTGCGCCTTCGCGATATGGCTGGGCTCGTCGTTATCGACTTCATCGACATGGAATACAATTCCAACGTCCGCAAAGTCGAAAAGGCGATGAAGGAGGCACTGAAGAACGACCGCGCCCGCATACAGGTGGGCCGTATTTCAGGCTTTGGCCTGATGGAAATGAGCCGTCAGCGCCTTCGCACCGGCGTTCTCGAAGCGACAACACGCGAGTGTCCGCATTGCGACGGCACCGGCCTTGTCCGTACTGCTTCATCGGCTGGTCTCAGCGCGCTTCGCTTTATCGAAGACGAAGCGGCGAAAGGCAAAGGCACGAAGATCTGCCTCGCCGCCAGCACCGAGGCTGCTGTCTACCTTCTCAATGAAAAGCGTGACGAACTGGTCGAGATCGAGCAGCGTTACGGCGTAAGGGTCGAAGTCAAGCCCGAAGGCGAAGACGAAGGCGCAAAGATGACCGTGACAAGCCAAGGTCCGCGTCCGGCAGAAGCGCCAAGATTTGAGCCTATCATCGATGAAGATGAAGACGAGGACCTTCCCGAGGAGGACTTCTCTGACAGCGACGATGATGCGCCGAAAAAGAAGAAGCGTCGGCGTCGGCGTGGCGGTCGTGGTCGCAACAAAAAGCAGAACGAACAGACCACGGAGAACGAGGACGCATCAGAAGAGGGTTCACAGAACGCAGAGGAAACACCTTCCGGTGAAACCGACGCTGACGACGAAGAAAAGCCCAAGCGCCGCCGCCGTCGTGGTGGCCGCGGTCGACGTCGTAAGACGGATGAAGATGCGCCCAATTCCGACGCAGCTGAAAACATCGCCGACCAGGTAAAGGCAGATATGACCGTGGTCGCGGGCCCGGATGATGCTCCTCAAACTGCCGAAGCGATGGAAGCTGAAAACGCTGCAGAGGAGCCTGACGCCAAAGAAGAGACGGCCCCAGAAGCTCCCGCAGAAAAGCCGAAACGCAAACGAGCACCGCGCAAAAAGAAGGCTGACGTCGAAGCTGAAGCGAAAGCCGGCAGCGCCGCGAATTCAGCAGATGAAGAACAGGCCGAAGAGGCCCCTGCGGAAAAGCCGAAGAGAAAACGCGCACCGCGCAAGAAAAAGGCCGAAGCTGAAGCGCCTCCTGCAGCTGAGGCTTCCGAAGAGCCCGCGCCTTCTCCGACGCCTGAGCCAAGCACGTCTGAACCAGAGTCCGCAAAAGGTCAGGACGACGAGAGAGATGATAGCTCGACCCCCAAGAAACGCGGCTGGTGGCAACGCACCTTCGGTGAATAAGTCCAATTAAGGCTTTTGAGTTAAAGCGCGCCCGGTCCCGATGGATCGGGCGCTTTTTTTACAAGCCGGATCGACGCGCAACGCCCCATTCCATCCAGCCAGCGAATTTCGGCGCTTTGGGCGTATAGCCTTGGCCAATTGGCTCAACTTCGAAGCCGCCACCACGCATCGCCGCACCGATGGGTCGCGTTAAATGACAGCCTCCGGCAAGCCGCTTCCAAACCGGTTCGATCCTGTCTTGCCATTTGGCAACATTCTGATCAGGCGCGCGCCCATGCTCCAAAAAAAGGGCGCGTCCTCCCGGGCGAAGGATGCGATAAAGCTCACGAACAACTCGCTGTTGATCCTGCACCGAGCATAGCGTGAAGGTGCATACGACGGTGTCGAAAAACCTATCCGGAAACGGGATATCCTCCCCTACACCCGCCCTCAGATCGGCGGGGCGTTTTCTTTCCGCGGCAGCAGCGCGCGCTTGGTCAAGCAGTCCTGGGTGCGGATCAAGCCCTGCATAGCTGGTAATGCGTGACTGATCGTAGAACTGTTGGTTGATACCCCCGCC
>JAXHVK010000163.1:0-5096 GCA_034211135.1 Pseudomonadota bacterium | reverse complement strand
AAGCTGAGTGTCGTGTTCCGCGCAGGGCTGAAGGCCTTCTTCGCTGAGCTGGACAAAGTCACGCTCGCCGACATGATCGCCGACGGCCCCGTGCTGATCGAGCGGCTTATGGCCAATCAGACGACACAGCAGGCGATGCAGACGGCCGCCCATGACTAGGCAGCCTCCACAGGTTTGCCTGCACCGGTCCAGGCTTTGAACGATCCGAGAAAGACGTCGATGTCGCGATAACCGCAACGCAGCATCGCCGCCGCAGCAACCGTCGCCCGCGCGCCGCTCCCACACATGATCGTGGCAGGGCCATCAAGCTCAGGCTTGTCGCAGGCCGCAAGCACGTCGCCGACATAGAAATGGCGTGCGCCCGGCACGTGTCCGGCTTCGAACTCTTCGATTGAGCGCACATCCAGCAGGGTCCAGCCGTCTTGGTTCTGGCTTTGCTCAGCCACCGTCTCGACACCGACAATCGGAACCGATGTCAAAGGCATGCCGGACGCGGCCATAGACAACGGATTGAGCGCTGCGCCGACAACTCTATCAAACCCGATCCGCCCAAGGTGGTCGATCGCTGCGCTGACTGACTCTGCTTCGTCGGCGATCAATCCAATCGTATCCGTTTCGCCAATGAACCAGCCGGCAAAAGCTGAAATCATGGAGACAGGTAGGGCTTGCGCCCCTTCGATGTGTCCGCCGAGAAAGCTTGTAATTGGCCGGATATCGATCAGGTGTTCCGGCGCGCGCGCCTGCAGTTCAGCAAAGCTCAAGACAGGCGGCGCCAGGCTGGTGGCCCGTGGTTGTGCGCCTTCCAGATTGAGCCTCTCGATGATGCTGAAATAGGGCGGGTGATAGTGATGCTCAGCGGTCTTGGCCGCGACAAACGCCTCGCGCGATGCGAGCCTCAGGCGGCGATTATTGCGTCGCTCATGGCCAAGCGTCGAAAAGGTGCGTTCAGCGACGCCTGAGCCACAAACCGATCCGGCACCGTGGGCGGGATAGATAATGACCTGGTCCCCCAGAGCGAGAAGCTTCTGCAAACTGTCCCAAAGTTTGCCCGCCATTTCGGCTTCTCGGTCCTGATAGAAGTCTGTGCGTCCAACATCACCGACGAAGAGCGCATCGCCTGTGAACACACCGGCCGCGCCATCCGGGTAGCTCTGATCAAAGACGACAATTGATATGGAGTCTTCAGTATGTCCCGGCGTTTCCAGCACTTCTAGGCGCAGATTTCCGATTTGGACCTCGAAGCGTTCGCGAACGATGTCCGCATAAGCGATAGTCCCGGTTGGGTTCGGGCCGTGATAGACGCGCCCACCGGTGAGCTTCGCGAGAGCAGCTGCCCCTGAAATCAAATCCTCATTTTGGTGAGTTTCGAAAACATGTTGGATAATCAGCCCTTCTCGCCGGGCGATCTCCAGATAGATTTCGACATCCCTGCGCGGGTCGATCACTGCGGCGACGCCGCCATCGGCGATCAGATAGGAATAGTGGGCGAGCCCTTCAGTTTCGATGCGTTCCAGATACATTTCAGGGTCCTTGGAGGTGTGGTCTTGTGGAGCTGGGGGCTAACGGTTCCCTCGATTGGCCGGTTCCAGACCGGCATGGCGCAGAGACGGACACGGGTCGGTGCCAGGTTCAGTTGTTTTGGGATCACGGCTGAAGGCGGTCTTCACACAGTCCTCGTCCAATTCGAGCATGGCTTCATACTGATTGAGGAAGACTTTGCCGGTCAGCTCATCGAGGAAGTGCGCACGTTTCAAGCGGTCCATGACTGGGCCTTTGATCTCGGACAGGTGAAGCGTTATGCCTGCGTCTTTCAGGCGATGGTTGATCGCCTCAAGGCTTTCCAGCGCGCTGGCATCGATATGGTTCACCGCCGGACACATCAGGATCAGATGTTTCATGTCCGGGCGGTTCGAGAGCATGCAATAGACGGTGTCTTCGAGGAATCGGGCATTGGCGAAATAAAGGCTCTCATCGATACGGACGGTGAGCACAGTGTCGGAAATGACCACCGGATGACGGTTCACATTGCGGAAATGGTGCGTGCCGGGCAGCTGGCCGACCAGAGCGAAATGAGGGCGGCTGGTATTATAGAGGTGGAGGAGCAGCGAGAGGACGACGCCGGTCGTGACGCCGAGCTCCACGCCGAACCCAAGCGTCACAAAGATGGTCGCCGCCATCGCTGCGAAGTCAGATTTGGAATATTTCCAAACCTTTACGACTTCCGGGATGTCGACCAGCGAGAGCACTGCGACGATGATGGTCGCAGCCAGTACAGCTTGCGGCAGATAGAAGATGTAAGGCGTCAGGAAGACGGTGGCGAGCGCGATACCTATCGCCGTGAATGCGCCAGCTGCTGGCGTATCAGCGCCAGCATCAAAATTGACAGCAGAGCGCGCAAGGCCGCCGGTCACCGGATAGCCTGACGAGACACCTGCAGATAAGCTCGCCGCGCCAAGGCCGATCAACTCTTGGTTCGGGTCGATGCGGGTGCGGTTCTTGGCGGCAAGCGTCTGGCCTACGGACACAGATTCCACAAAACCGATGAGACTGATAAGGGCCGCAGACCCTAATAGCTGCATCCAGATGTCGGCATTGAAAGCTGGGACGCCAATGGCAGGCAAACTTTGCGGGACATCGCCGAGAATTTTAACGCCCTGCTTGTCGAGGCCCATGCCGGCGACAACAAGAATGCCCGCGACCACCGCAAAGACCGGACCGGCGCGGGCAATAATGGTCGCCACTTTGTCGCCAAGACGTATCGCTTTTAGCAGGGGCTTGAACTGTTTGCGCACCCAGAACAAGAAGACGAGCGAGGCCCCGCCAATATAGAGGGTCGGAAGGTTCGTTTCGGGTAGCTTCTCAAACAGTGAGACAACGATCTCAAACAGGTTATGCCCGCCCGCATCAATGCCGAGAATATGCTTCATCTGAGAGGCGGCGATGATGATGCCGGACGCTGTAATGAAGGCAGAGACAACCGGATGGCTGAGAAAGTTGGCCAGAAATCCCATGCGGAAGAGGCCCATGGCGAGCAGGATCAGACCCGACAACAGCGCGAGAATAACAGCGGCCTGAATATACTCGGCGCTCCCCTGGGCGGCAATTTTTCCTGCCGCCGCGGCTGTCATCAGGGACAGGATCGCCACCGGACCGACAGCGAGCTGACGGCTCGACCCAAAGATCGCATAGACAATCAGCGGGAGGATTGAGGCATAGAGCCCGATTTCCGGTGGCAGGCCTGCAAGCAGCGCATAGGCGAGCGATTGCGGGATCAACATAATGGTCACGATCACCGCCGCGACCATGTCATTGATGAACGTCTCGCCCCGATATTTCGGGCCCCAGTCTAGAATAGGAAAGTATTTTGCGAGCTTCATGAACGGGCTGCCTGATGTTCGGAATTAGAAGAAAGGAAGAAGGCCTGCGGCGGCTGCTGGGTGGGGGACGCGAGCGTCAGCAGGCCTTCTTCAGGTCAAGTCTACGCCGCCTTCGACGACGCATCCTTGAAGTCAACGGCATGTTGCGCCTCATGCGAGGCGGGACGATGTGGGAGGAGCTTGGGTTTGGCGAGCGTTTCGGTCCCGCGCAGCATCATGTCGAAATAGATATTGGGCAGCATCTTCTCTTTCAGGAACCAGGCCGCTCGAGTCGGCTTTGTGCCATTCAGCATCCATTGCGGCACAGTCGGCTCCAGCTTTCCGCCATAGGCAAATTCGGCGAGCACAATCTTGCCGCGCTCCACCGTGAGGGGGCAGGAGCCATAGCCGCTATAGACCGCGTTGGGCGCCTTCCCGTCGAGGACACAAAGTACATTGTGCGCGGCGACCGGCGCTTGCTTGCGCACAGCTGCGGCGGTCTTAGCATTTGGGGTCGAGCCTGCATCGCCGAGGCCGAACACGTTGCCGTATTGATTGTGCTGCAGCGTTTCGCCGCTGACATCGACCCATCCGGCTTCATTGGCTAGTGGGCTGTCTGCGACGAAATCGAGTGATGTTTGCGGCGGGCAGACATGCATCATGTCGAACTCACGCGCCTCACGCGTCACCTGGCCAGAGCTATCCTTTACGTTGAAGTATGCCGTTCTTTTCGCCCCATCGACAGCGACGAGTGTCTCGTTGAAGCAGAGATCAATGCCGTACTTGTCGACATATTTCATAAGGGACGGGACGTATTCCTTCACCCCGAAGATGACGCCGCCCGCATTGTGAAACTCGACCTCGATATCTTTCAGGACGCCGCGCCGCTTCCAGGCATCGCAAGCGAGATACATCGCCTTTTGCGGCGCTCCTGCGCATTTGATCGGCATGGGCGGCTGAGTGAACAGCGCGCGTCCGCCTTTCATCGACTGGACCAGTTCCCAAGTGTAGGGGGCCATGTCAAAGAGATAGTTCGAGGTCACGCCGTTTTTGCCGAGCGTCTCCTTCAAGCCCTCAATGCCATCCCAATTCAGCTTCAGGCCGGGCGCGACGATGAGCACCTTGTAGCCGATACGCTCACCATCCTCCAGAATGACCTGATTACGTTCCGGGTCGAACCCGGCGCAGGCGGCGCGAACCCATTTTACGTCTTTCGGCATCAGGGTCGCCATCTGGCGTTCGGTCTGCTCGCGCTTGAACACGCCGCCGCCGACCAGTGTCCAGCCAGGCTGATAATAATGCTCAGTCCGCGGCTCGACGATAGCGATGTCAACGCCGCTCCGCCGTTTCAGAATGGAGGCCGCGGTTGAGATGCCGGCCGCGCCGCCGCCAATAATGACCACATCATGGGAATTCACTGGCCCGATTCCGCCTTCGGCCGCCTTATCGCGGGCATCTAGACGGGCGCGCAGACCGGACAAATCATAGCCAGCACTCGCGGCTGTCTTGAGAATAGCGTCAGTGGATAAGTGACCGGCCTGCGACAGCGCCCAGAGCGTCGCCGAGCGGGTGCCCGTTCGACAATAGGCGAGCGCCGGGGCCGGCAGTTCGTGCATGGCCTTGTCGAACGCTTCGACATCGGCGTCGGTGACCTTGCCGGAGACGACCGGGACATAGCGCACCTCCAGACCATGGCGCTGCGCGGCCGCTTCAATCTCGGCATGCGCTGTCTGGTCGGAC
>JAXHVK010000162.1:0-5158 GCA_034211135.1 Pseudomonadota bacterium | reverse complement strand
TGCGCGCTGTGATGGAGGCGGATGGCAATATCCGTTACGCCAATTACCAGAGCCAGGAGCAGGTCATCCAGTTCCTGACCGATAACGGCTTCGGACCCGAAACCTATGCCGACTGGTTCCCGGACGGGGCCGAGCCGGAAAAGGCTGCGTCCAGTGCGCCAGTATTTGCTCCGGATTTCGAGCAGAACTCGGCTGCCTTCACATACTCTGCTGAAAGCGGGCTGACCGAATATCTGTTCTAATTCGCGCTATAACCTGCTCAAATTTCTATTGAGATTGACGTGAATTACTGGACGGTCAGGACAGGTAGGTGTAAATCCTGCGGCCAGATAAATGCCGAGGGGTTTTCTGAATGCCGATGACTGTTGAGCTTGCTAATTCGACACCCAGAGAGGTCCGTCTTAGCCCCGATGGACAGCGCATTTACGCCTCCGGCCCCGATGGCAATCTGCGGGTCTACGACGCTGCCACGGGCGATTTGTTGGAAAGTTTCGCCGTTGGCCAGGCGCTGGGCAATCTGGATATCTCTCCCGATGGCTCTTTCGTGATGATCGTCGATACGGGTCTCAGCTTCGTTTATCGTGTTGATACCTTTACTGGCGAAGTGGCCCGATACAGCTATCCGCAAAACGGTCTGGACGGGCTGATGTTCGATGTCGTGGTGCTGAGCGACGGGACCGCGATGCTCACGCAGAACTTTAACGGCTCCGGCTGGACAGATATTCGTGTGCTCGATCTTGAAACCGGTGGTCTTGAGGTTGTCGGCAATGGCCGCCAGAGTTCCACTCTCTCACGCGATGCGACGGGCGATACTGTCTTTATCGCGGAGCCGAATTCATCGGGCGGGCCGTTACAAATCTACACGGTCGGCGAAGGTCAGACGGCACAGGGCGGCGTCGGCGGCTTCAACCGCGGCGTTGTGGCGTATAACGGCGAAATGGCCGCCACATATATTTACGGCAGCGGTATCCGCGTTCTGGATACCGATCTCAATTCAGTCGTCACGATCACGACATGGGATTTTGGAGCGGTGCGCGATATCGCGTTCAGCGCGGATGGCAGCGGGTTCTACATCCTCAATCAGGATGACAACACCATCATCAGGCTGAATACCACCACGTGGCTGGTCGAAAGCACGATCGATACCGGCCTTGACGTTGGCCAGTATGGCGGTGGTTTCGGCGGTGACGGTCGCCTGATTGTCGACCCGCTGGACCGCTTCTTCACGGTGATTACCGATGATGGCTTTCACATCATCGAGAACACAAACGCGCCCACCATCCTTGGCACGGACGGACAGGATACTATCCTTGGCGCCCTGTTTGCTGACGATATCGAAGCGGGCGACGGCGCGGACACGGTCAATGGCGGTCACGGTGATGACACGATTGATGGCGGTGGCAATATCGACACTGCAATCGTAACGGGCGATATGGCGGATTACAGCGTCACGCAGACATCGACTGGCGTATTCGAAGTGACCGGTGCAGATGGCACTGACACTTTGACCAATGTGGAATTCCTGCAGTTTGACGATCAGACCATGCGCCTTCGCCCGGGTGAGGGTGTAAGCGTCACTTTCGATCAGATGGACCCTGCGAGCTATCAGGATGCGATGGACAACATCCTTGATTTCGATGGTAACGCATTGGGTGGAAACGGTTCCTGGCTGTTTATCGGAGCTGCCGATGTGAACGGTGATGGTGACGTCGATCAGGTTCTGGTCAACGATGCGATTGGCCGCTTCGCAACCATTGGCACGGCTCCCGATGGCCTCGTCTATTTTGATGACAATGGCTGGGCGGGCGAAACGCGCGTTGCGGGCATTTATATCGACCCGCTCGTATTCAGCGGGGATGTGGTGCAGGGGTCCGATGAGGATTCACAGCGGCGTTTCCAGAATGATCTGGAGATCGAGAATATCAACCGCGTGCTGGGCGCGGACGATTACGATGGTGATGGCCTTCAGGAAGTCTACTTCGCACTCACCGACGGCACAGCCTATCTTCGCGCGGTGATGGAGACAGATGGCAATATCCGTTACGCCAATTACCAGAGCGAAGCGCAGGTTATTCAATTCCTGACTGATAACGGCTTCGGACCCGAAACCTTTGCGGACTGGTTCCCGGCGGACGCTCGGGCGGAAAAGACGGTTTCGGCTGAGCAATCGACCGCGCCGGATGCGCCGGAACAGATTGTCGGAGCGCGGGCGTTTGATCCGGTGTTCGAACAATCGTGGTCACCCGATCCACTATTCTCAGATTACCTTATCTAGGCCGCGAACCGCGCAAGCTCGCAAATATCACGAACGCGAACCAGATCGTGGCTGCACCGGCGAAAATCACCATCGCCGGTGCGGTTAGCCCCATCAGGATCAGCACCGCCAGAACCAGCGCGTAAACATCGCGCGATGTTAGCCTGGCGATCGTCTCCAGCACAGGAGAGGCCGTCGCCTTGGCCTCGTGCTTGAGAGCGTCAAAGCTCAGCGGCCCTCCTGCAAGCACAGACTGTGTCCCGATGATGGTAAGGCCCGCGATCAACAGGCCAAGCCCTGCAAACCCGATCTGTGCAGGGGCGATGTGCCCTTGCTGCCAAAGGCTCGCACACACTCCTGCGATAAAAGCGAAATTCGTGGCGGCATCGCCTGCCGTGTCCAGCGTAGCGCCCAGTTTGGAAGACCGCCGCGTGGCCCGCGCGATCTCTCCGTCCACGCCATCAAGAATCGAGGCGAGCTGAAACAGGATCGCGCCCAGCATTAATCCCGCTGTGCCGCCGAAAAACAGGCATAGCGCCATGGCCAGTCCGATCAGGCTGGTTGCAATGGTGGCATGGATCGGCCTGATCCAGCGCAGTCGCAGCAGGTGCAGAGACAAGAATTGCGAGATCGGCCGGTTGAGATAGCGCGAGACAAGGCCGTCAGTCGGCTTGCCGGTGGTGGCAATGATGGCGCGGCTGGCCTTGCGGAAAATCTCCTGCGCGCTTTGGCCGTCACCCAGCGCCGTCAGACCATCATGCGCGTTGGCCGGCGGCGGGCCTGCAACAAAGCCTACATCAATGCCGGGATGAAGGCGTGCGAACTCCATGTGCAGCGACGCGGAACCTTGCCACCCTTCGGCGCTGCAGATCACCACCTTATCTCCGCTTCCAATCGCGCCGCGTTCGTCCAAGGCTTCAAAACTGCGGACAGCCGCCGGAATACCAGCGATCAGCGCGTTCGCTTCGCCCTCGGTCTGGAATGTAATGATAGAGCCTGCCATAGCCGCCTTATTCCAAGCCGAGTGATCCTTTTGCGCCAGACATTTGCATTGCTGCCATTTGCGAAGTCCGCTCCATGCGGGGGCTTTCAATTGTGAGCAAGCCTTCGGCGCATAATAGCCGCAATACCTCCGATATCCCTGCAATGGGAGCGAGGCCTGCGGAACTGGAGGACTGGCTCAACGCCCGTCTGTATCACCCGTTGTCCGCGCGCCTTGCCGCTGTCTTGAGCAGGACACCCGTCACCCCGAACATGGTTTCTGTCACAGGCGGGCTTAGCGTCCTTCTGGCAGCGTATCTCTACACGCGTGAAGCGGGGTTGGTGTGGCCTGTGCTTGGCTTGATCGTGCATATGGCGTGGCATGTGATCGACGGAGCAGACGGTGATCTTGCGCGCATGACAGGCCGGGCGAGCGAGCTAGGAGAGATCGTTGACGGGGCATCCGACTATGCAAGCCACTTCATCCTCTATTTCGCTGTCGGTTTCACCTTTGGCAGCGAACTGTTCGGGCCCGCGCTTGCTCCACTGGGCGGATTTATCATCGTCACGGCAGGCTTTGCTCGTATCCCGCAAAGCGCGTTTTATGAAACACAGCGGAGGCAATATCAGGCGTGGGTTTACGGCAAGCCATGGCTGCGCGCGTCGCATAACGGCGCGGTGCGGAACGGTGTATTCAGCATCTCTGCGCGGACCTATCTGGCTTTGAGCAACTCGCTGGCCTGCGGAGGGGAGCGGGTCGATGCGGTCCTGGAAGCGTTGCCACCAAATGATCAGGAAGAGGCCCGCGCGCTAATTCGCGAAGCCATGATCCCGCTATTGCAGCGCCAAAGCGTCCTGTCTTCGAACTACCGGACTTTGGTGTTTGGCGCGGCGATGATTGCAGGGGTACCGGCTCTGATTGTCGTGTTTGAGCTGATTGCGCTGACTGTTGTTCTGATCCTTTACAAACGCCAGACGAGCGCGGCGATTGCAGCGCTGATTAATCAGCTCTCCGCAATCAGAGATCGGTAAAGGGCGATATTGGCGGCGGCGAAGCTTTCCCAGCTCAGCTGCTTTGCACGCGCCAGCCCCTTTGCCTTCAGGCTTTCGCACAAAAGGCTGTCATTCCAGATATTCTCGATATGAGTGGCCAGCCCATTGGTGTCGTTCGGATTGGCATAAAGTGCCGCGCCCGCAGTGACTTCGGGCATTGCGGAGGTGTCGCTGGTGATGACAGGACAGCCCGACGCCATCGCCTCGGCCAGCGGGTTGCCAAAGCCTTCGCAAAAAGACGGATGCAGCAATGCGGTCGCGCCGCAATATAGGTGCGTAAGCTCGCCTTTCTTGACCCGTCCGGCAAAGATAACCTGACTGCTGATACCGAGCCTGTGAGCAAGCGTTTCCAGGGCGGTGTTATTGCTGCCCTGCCGCTGAACAAAAACAAGGCGGGCATCGCTTCGCCTGCCCAGCGCTTTCGCAAAGGCGCGCATTGCCCCTTCGTGGTTTTTGTATGGCGCATTCTGCCCGACGACGAGGATATAGCGCTGACCGGGATTGATATCGTATTTGGCAAGCGTGATCGGGTCCGAAGGCACTTGGCGAAAGCCGCGCGAAACGCCCGAAAACGTCACATGCAACCGCTCCGCTGCTTCTGGAGATTGGGCGGCGACCGCGTTTCGCGTTGCCTCGCTCACAACGCCGATAAGGTCCGATTTTGATAGCGCGCGCTTTATACCCTGACTGAAAAACCATCGACGGATACTGGCAAAGGGGCCGTTGTCGCACCATTCGGGATTGGTCAGCCACATAATGTCGTGCACTGTGGTGACTGTCTTTACCTTCAGGCCTGCGGGCAATGTGTTGAAGGTTCCGTGATAAACCGTGACATCCGACAAAGGTGCGATTTGTGACATCAGCCACATT